>NZ_JBITEN010000002.1:407965-451679 GCF_044455165.1 Streptomyces sp. NPDC051315 | reverse complement strand
CGCGCCCCCCCCCGCCCCCCCCCCCCCCCCCCCCCCCCCCCCCCCCCCCCCCCCCCCCCCCCCCCCCCCCCCCGCGCGCGGCCGCCCCCCCCCCCCCCCCCCCCCCCCCCCCCCCCCCCCCCCGCCCGCCACCCGTCCGGCAGGCTCAGGCCTGCGGCAGGCTGTCGCGCAGCGGCTTCCACCAGGCCGGGTTGTCGACGTACCACCGCACCGTCGCGGCCAGGCCGTCCTCGAAGCGGGTCGCCGGGCGGAAGCCCAACGCCCGCAGCCTGCCGTCGTCCAGGGAGTACCGCCGGTCGTGGCCCTTGCGGTCCGGCACCCGCCGCACCATCTCCCAGCCCGCGTCCAGGGCCCGCAGCAGCAGTCCGGTCAGCTCCAGGTTGGTCAGTTCCGTCGCACCCGAGATGTGGTACACCTCGCCCGGCGCGCCCCGCTCGGCCACGAGCTGGATGCCCCGGCAGTGGTCGTCCACGTGGATCCAGTCCCGCACGTTCAGCCCGTCCCCGTACAGCGGCACCGGACACCGCTCCAGCAGACGGGTCACGAACAGCGGGATCACCTTCTCCGGGAACTGGTAGGGACCGTAGTTGTTGCCGCACCGGGTGACCCGCACATCCAGCCCGTGGGTGCGCGCGTACGACAGCGCCAGCACGTCCCCGCCGGCCTTGGCCGCCGCGTACGGCGAGTTGGGCGACAGCGGCGCCTCCTCCGTCCACGAACCCGTCTCGATCGAGCCGTACACCTCGTCCGTCGACACGTGCACCAGCCGCGCCCCCGCCTCCAGACACGCCGCGGCCAGCCGGTGCGTGCCCACCACGTTGGTCAGCGCGAACACGTCCGCCGCCGTGATCGACCGGTCCACATGGGTCTCGGCGGCGAAGTTGACCACCACGTCGTGACCCGGTACCAGCGACGCCAGCAGCTCGCTGTCGCAGATGTCCCCCTGCACGAAGGCGTAACCGCCCGCCACCGGCTCGAGGTTCGCCAGGTTCCCCGAGTACGCCAGCTTGTCCAGGACCGTCACCTCGGCACCCGCCCACGCCGGGAAGCCCCCGGTGAGCAGGGTCCGCACATAGTGCGAGCCGATGAACCCGGCCCCTCCCGTCACCAGCACCCGCGTCACCACGCCCACGCCTCCGGTCCGGGGCCGCCGTTGCCCAGCGGCGGGAACAGCTCCTCCAGCGCGGCCACCAGACCCTCGTCCAGCCGCAGGTCGAGCGCCCGCCGGGCGCCGTCCAACTGCGCGACGGTGCGGGGGCCGACCACCACCGAGGTCACCCCCGGCCGGTTCAGCACCCAGGCCAGCCCGACCTCCGCCGGATCCAGTCCCGCCTCCGCACACAGCTTCTCGTAGCCCGTCACCGCGTCCCGGTGCTGCTCCAGCGCCACCACGGCCCGGCCCTGCGCCGTCTTCACCGCGGTGCCGTCGGCCAGCTTGCGCAGCGCTCCGCCCAGCAGCCCGCCGTGCAGCGGCGACCAGACCAGCACCCCGACCCCGTACGCCTGCGCGGCCGGCACCAGCTCCAGTTCCACGTACCGGGTCACCAGGTTGTACACGCACTGCTCGGAGACGATGCCCAGGAAGTGCCGCCGGTTCGCCGCCTCCTGCGCCGCCGCCAGATGCCAGCCCGCGAAGTTGGACGACCCCACGTAACGGATCTTGCCCTGCTGGACCAGCACCTCCATGGCCTGCCACACCTCCTCCCAGGAGGCCGCACGGTCCACGTGGTGCATCTGGTACAGGTCGATCCAGTCCGTCCCCAGCCGCCGCAGCGAGTCCTCGCACGCGGCGATGATGTGCCGGGCCGACAGCCCCCGGTCGTTGGGCAGGTCGCTCATCGGGTTGAACACCTTCGTGCCCAGCACCACCCGCTCGCGCCGTCCGCCGCCCAGGGCGAACCACGCGCCGATCAGTTCCTCGGTGAACCCCTTGTGCCGCTGCCAGCCGTACTGGTCGGCGGTGTCGAAGAAGTTGACACCGCGCTCCAGCGCCTCGTCCATCAGCGCGAACGCCTCGTCACGCGTGGTCCGCACGCCCAGGTTGAGCGTGCCCAGGCACAGCCGGCTCACCTCCAGCGCCGTCCGCCCCAGCCGCGTGTACGCCATGGCGTCCCCGCCCCTGTCACCCGTTGCGGTCATCCTGCCGAGACCTCCTCGCCCGCGCCGGTCGTCCTGCTGCCACCGGTCAGACTGTGCAGGCAGGCGATCAGACTGCGGGCCTCGATGTTGACGTAGTGACCGTGCCGGAGCAGCCCGGCGAGCTGGTGCAGGGCCACCCAGCGGAACGTCTCGTCCTCGATGCGGTGGTCGCCGTGCCAGTCGACGATCAGATAGCGGTTGACGGCGTGGTGGAACCGTCCCCCCTCCTCCGACAGCCGGCTGTCGAAACGGACGCGCTCCGCCGGTGCGCCCACCACCTCGTCCAGGAAACGCAGATGCGGCGGCCTCGCCTCCAGCGGGTAGTTCGACGGCACGCACTGCACCGTCGGCGCCAGCTCCACCCTGTCGACCAGGCCCGGCTGCGTACGGGCGTTGACCAGGGCGTGCACCACCCCTCCCAACTCGGCGACCAGGAACGCCACCACGCCCTGCGCGACCGGCTCGATCAGCGGCTGCGTCCACCGCCGCACCTCGCGGCCCGCGGCCCGCACATCCACCCCGATCACCCGGAAGAACCGCCCGTCCTCGTGGGCCACGGACTCCTCGGTGCGCTTCCAGCCCCGCACCTCGTCCAACGGCACCCGCCGCACCGACAGCCCGCTCCCCGCCCGCAGGCCGGCCAGCCAGCTCAGGATCTCCCCGGCGGTGTGCAAGGCACCCGTCCCGTCGGCGCAGGACCGCAGCAGCGCCGCCTGCGGCCCGCCGCCGACCGGCGGCACCGCCGTCGCGTCGGCCCCGCCGAACGGCAGACAGGCGAGCACCGACCGGGAGTCCATGTTGATCACGTCGTCCTCGGCCAGCAGCCGGTGGATCTGCCCCAGCGTGAGCCACCGGAAGTTCTCCCGGACCTCGATGTCGTCCGCCACCTCCACCACGATGTTTCGGTTCCGCTTCCGGGAGAACCACGATCCCTGCTCCGACTGGAGCGAGTCCGCCAGCACACGGTGCCGGTCCGCCCGCTGGAAGAACTCCAGGTACGGCACCGCGCCGCCCCGGTGCACACGCGTGTAGTTGCTGCGGGTCGCCTGCACGGTGGGCGACAGCTGCACCCCGTTGTGGTTGCCCGGCTCGTTCTTGGCCTGCATCAGGAAGTGCAGCACCCCGCCGAACTCCTTGGCGACCAGGCCCAGGACACCGATCTCCGATTGCCGGATGACCGGCTGGTCCCAGCCCGGGACGCCACCCTCCGCGTCCTCGGCCGCCAGCCCCTCCACCGAGAAGAACCGGCCCGAATCGTGCACGAGGTTGCCCGTGCCCGGCTCGCTGCGCCACCCGGACAGCTCGGCCAGCGGAATCCTGCGCACCTCGGCGACGTCCTCGCGCACCCGCCCCGCGTACCAGTCCCAGAACTCCCGGTCGCCCGTGGCCACGCCCTCCACCGCGAGCGCCGACTCGGCTATCCGGGCGGCGGTGCGCACCGCGCTCTCACGGTCGGGCGGTCTCAACGGCGGCGCCACCGCGGGAAATACATGGGCCATGGGAGATCCCCTTCGGTCGTGCCTTTCCCATTCGCCGGGGAGCCTAATAATGGGAAGACGGCACTGGGAATGCTCCAGAACCCCGGGAAATACCGCACCCGTCCACGGTCAGCGTGTTCCGGCGAGAAATAGGGGTGCTCTCCGGCCGCCGTGTGATCGGCCACCGCGACGGCGGCACAGCATAGGGGGTGGCCCGGAAGGGGTAGGGGTTAACACCGTGCGATCCCGCTCTTTACGCTCCCCTCCGTGTCCCGACTTCCCGTATTCCGCGAACCGCTGCATGTCGGCCGCCCCAATATCGGAGACCGTGAACAACTCCGGGAAAAAATCGACGACGCGCTGAACCGCCGGTGGCTGAGCAGCGGCCCGCTGGTGCGCGAACTCGAGAAGAGGGTCGCCGCGCTGGCCGGCACCGCCCACTGCGTGGCGACCTGCAACGCGACCGTCGCCCTCCAGCTCGCGGCCCGCGCCACCGGTGTCCGGCCCGGTGCCGAGGTGATCGTCCCGGCCTTCACCTGGGTGGCCACCCCGCACGCGCTCGACTGGATCGGCCTCACGCCCGTCTTCTGCGACATCGACGAGGAGAGCGCCGGCATCGACCCGGCGCACGCCGAGAAGCTCGTCGGGCCCGCGACCGGCGCCATCCTCGGCGTGCACGCCTTCGGCCGGCCCTGCCCGATCGACGAACTGACCGACCTCGCCGACCGGCACCGGCTGCCCCTGCTGTTCGACGCCGCCCACGGCCTCGGCTCCACCCACCACGGGCGCCCGATCGGCGCCTTCGGCAGCGCCGAGGTCTTCTCCTTCCACGCCACCAAGTTCATCAACAGCTTCGAGGGCGGCGCCCTGGTCACCGACGACCCGGAGGTCGCCCGACGCGCCCGCGCCATGAGCAACTTCGGCATCGGCGACGACCGCGAGGTGGTCTCCGCCGGCACCAACGCCAAGATGAGCGAGGGCAGCGCGGCCATGGGGCTGGTCTCCCTGGAACGCATCGACACCCTGATCGACCACAACACCCGCAACCACCGGCGCTACGAGCACGGCCTCGCCGGTCTGCCCGGCGTCTCGGTGCGGCAGCAGGCGCCGGGGGAGCGCGCCAACCACCAGTACGTGGTCATCGAGGTCGACCAGGCCCGGGCCGGTGTCCACGCGGACCGCGTGCACGCCGTGCTGGAACGCCACAACGTGCTCTCCCGCCGTTACTTCCACCCCAGCTGTCACCAACTCGCCCCCTACAGCGACCGGCCCGAGGTCCACGCCCCCCTGCCGCTGCCGCGGTCCGAGGCACTGGCCGAGCGGGTCCTGGCGCTGCCGACCGGCGAAGTCATCGGCGAGGAGGAGATCGACGGCATCTGCCGCATCGTCCGCTGGGCCGTCGAGACCGGCGGTGCGGACGACGGCCCGAGCACGACGGACTGAGACGACGGGAACGCCGGCTGCCGGAGGCGGCCGTGCCACGACGGGCCGGGTCCGCGACGCCTGGCCCCTCCATGTACCGAGTAGGCAGGTGTGCGGATGTCGAACGAAGAGAAGCTTCTCGATTACCTCAAGCGGACCACGGCCGATCTCCGCGAGGCTCGTCGGCGTCTGCAGGAAACCGAACAGGCGGAGCGCGAGCCCCTCGCCGTCGTCGGCATGAGCTGCCGGCTGCCCGGCGGGGTCACCAGCCCCGACGAGCTGTGGGAACTCGTCGCCGAGGGCCGGGACGGCATCACCCCGTTCCCGCGCGAGCGCGGCTGGGACCTCGACGGCCTGTACGACCCCGATCCCGACAAGCCCGGCAAGAGCTACGTGCGGGACGGAGGATTCCTCGACCGCGCCGCCGAGTTCGACGCGGGCTTCTTCGGCATCAGCCCGCGCGAGGCCCTGGCCATGGACCCGCAACAGCGGCTGCTGCTGGAGACCGCCTGGGAGGCACTCGAAGGAGCCGGCATCGACCCGGCGACCCTGCGGGGCAGCCGCACCGGGGTCTTCGGCGGCGTCATGTACTGCGACTACGGCTCCGGTCAGGCCGCCGTCCCCAAGGACCTGGAGGCGTACCTCGCGGCGGGCAGCGTCGCCAGCATCGTCTCCGGCCGCGTCTCCTACACCCTGGGCCTGGAGGGCCCGGCCGTCTCGGTCGACACCGCCTGCTCCTCCTCCCTGGTCAGCCTGCATCTCGCGGGCCAGGCACTACGACGCGACGAGTGCTCCCTCGCCCTCGTCGGCGGCGTGACCGTGATGACCCAGCCCAACATGTTCGTGGAGTACAGCCGTCAGCGCGCCCTCTCCCCGGACGGCCGCTGCAAGGCGTTCTCGGCGGCCGCCGACGGAACGGGCTGGTCGGAGGGTGTGGGGGTGCTGGTGCTTGAGCGTCTGTCGGACGCCCAGCGCAACGGGCACCGGGTGCTCGCGGTGGTGCGGGGCTCGGCCGTCAACCAGGACGGCGCCTCCAGCGGTTTCACCGCGCCGAACGGTCCGTCGCAGCAGCGGGTGATCCGGCAGGCGCTGGCCTCCGCCGGACTGACGGCGGCGGATGTGGACGCGGTGGAGGCGCACGGTACGGGGACGGTGTTGGGTGACCCGATCGAGGCGCAGGCGTTGCTGGCCACCTATGGCCAGGAGCGGCCGGGTGATGGCGAGGGTGGGGGTGCGGGTGCGGGTGTGCCGTTGTGGCTGGGGTCGCTGAAGTCGAACATCGGGCACGCTCAGGCGGCGGCGGGTGTCGCCGGAATCATCAAGATGGTGATGGCGATGCGGCACGGGGTCCTGCCCCGGACCCTGCACGTCGACGAGCCGTCGCCGCACGTGGACTGGTCGGCGGGAGCGGTGGAGCTGCTGACGGAGGCGCGGCCGTGGGAGCGCAACGGGCGCCCGCGCCGGGCGGGGGTGTCGTCCTTCGGTATCAGTGGCACCAACGCCCACGTGATCCTTGAGGAACCGCCCGTGGGCCCGGTGGCGGAGGAGGAGCGGGAGCAGCCGCCTTCCGTTCCGTTGCCGGTGGTGCCGTGGGTGCTGTCCGGGCGCGGTGAGGCCGCGTTGCGGGCACAGGCGGAGCGGCTGGCCGTGCACGTGGCGGAGCGGGACGAGCTGTCGCCGTTGGATGTGGGGTTCTCGCTGGCCGTGACACGGTCGGTGTTCGAGCACCGGGCGGTGGTGGTGGGTTCCGACAGGGAGGAACTGCTGCGGGGGCTGGCCGCTGTGGCCTCCGGTGAGCGGTCCGGCGGGACGCCGGTGCAGGGGAAGACGGCGTTCGTCTTCTCCGGACAGGGGAGCCAGCGGGCGGGGATGGGGCGGGAGTTGTACGACACCTTCCCGGTTTTCGCCCGTGCGCTGGACGAGGCGGTCGAGGCGC
This sequence comes from Streptomyces sp. NPDC051315, assembly GCF_044455165.1. Lineage (NCBI taxonomy): Bacteria > Bacillati > Actinomycetota > Actinomycetes > Kitasatosporales > Streptomycetaceae > Streptomyces > Streptomyces sp. NPDC051315. The sequence continues at coordinate 444,704 of NZ_JBITEN010000002.1, read as the reverse complement.
TCGGTCTGCCTCTGAAAGAGGTGATGTGGGACGACGACGGACGGCTGGACCGTACGGGGTTCACGCAGCCGGCCTTGTTCGCCTACGAAGTGGCCCTGTTCCGGTTGCTGGAGTCGTGGGGTGTGCGCCCGGATGTGGTCGCCGGTCACTCGATCGGTGAGCTGGCCGCCGCCCACGTGGCCGGTGTGCTGTCGCTGACGGACGCGGCGACCCTGGTCGCGGCCCGGGCGCGGTTGATGGACGCGCTGCCGTCCGGCGGGGCCATGATCGCCGTACAGGCCACGGAGGAAGAGGTACGGCACCACCTCGCCGGCCGTGAGGAGGTGGCGGTCGCCGCCGTCAACGGCCCGCGCTCGGTGGTGATCTCGGGCGAGGAGAGCGCTGTGGCGGAGGTCGCGGCAGCGTTCGAGCGCACGACCCGTCTGAAGGTCTCCCACGCCTTCCACTCCCCGCTGATGGACCCGATGCTGGCGGAGTTCGGTGAGGTGGCGGCCGGGCTGACCTATCACGAACCCCGGATCCCCGTGGTGTCGAACGTGACCGGCCGCCTCGCCGACCCCGCCGACCTGCGCGACCCCGACTACTGGGTGCGCCACGTCCGCGACACCGTCCGCTTCCACGACGGCATCACCGCGCTGGAAGAACACGGCACACGCACCCTCATCGAGATCGGACCGCAGGCCGTGCTGGCCGGACTCGGCGCCACCGACGCAGCGGAGTTCATCGCCGCCCAACGACGCGACCGCCCCGAGACCGGTCAACTTCTCACCGCCCTCGGCGACCTGCACACCCGAGGTGCCACCGTCGACTGGCATGCGGTCTTCACCGGGCGCGGTGCCCGCACCGTCGACCTGCCCACCTACCCCTTCCAGCGTGAACGTTTCTGGCTGGATGCCGTGGCCTCCGGGGGTGACCCCTCCGGTCTGGGGCAGCGCCCCGCGCAGCACCCGTTGCTGGGTGCCGTGCTGCCGCTCCCCGGCAGCGACGGTGTGGTGCTGACCGGCCGTCTCTCCCTCACCACCCACCCCTGGCTGGCCGACCACGCGGTTCTGGGCACCACACTCCTGCCGGGGACCGCCTTCGTGGAACTCGCGCTGCACGCCGGCGACCAGATCGGCTGCCCGGTCCTGGACGAACTGACCATTCAGGCACCGCTCGTCCTCCCCGAGCACGAGGGCGTGGCCGTACAGGTCGTCGTGGAGGGACCGGACGATTCCGGCAGCCGCCGGCTGCTCATCCACTCCCGGCCGGAGTCCGCGCCGGTGGACCAGCCATGGGCGCGCAACGCCACCGGCGTGCTCGCTCCCGGCGCCCCCACCGAGGCCACGGCCCGAGCCGACCTGCGGGTCTGGCCCCCGGAAGGTGCTGTTCCGCTGCCCGCGGACGGTTTCTACGACCGTCTCACCGCACGCGGCTTCGGCTACGGACCGGTCTTCCAGGGCCTGCGCGCGGCCTGGCGGCGTGACGGAGAACTGTTCGCCGAAGTGGCCCTCCCCGACAGCGCCCTGGACGACGCGGCCGCCTTCGGTCTGCACCCGGCGCTGCTCGACGCCGCCCTGCACGTCAGCATCCTGGAGGAGCAGGAGGGCGAGGAGAGCCCGTCGATCCCGTTCTCGTGGACCGGCGTCCGGCTCCACGCCACCGGGGCCGCCCTGCTGCGGGTGCGGGTCTCCGCGGACGGCGGCTCCGTCACGGTCGCCGACGCCCAGGGGGCTCCCGTGGCTGACGTACGGAACATCACCGCCCGCCCCGTCTCGGCGGACCGGCTCGGTGGTGGCACGGGCGAGGAACGCGAGGGGCTGTACCGGGTGGAGTGGCTGCCGGTGCCCGGACCGGTCACCGGGGTGACGTCCTGGGCGTCGCTGGGACCGGACCCTCTCGGTGCCGGCCCCGACGTTCCCGCCTACCCGGACGTGGCCGCGCTCGTCGCCGCCGTCGCCGAGGGCGCTCCGCTCCCCGAGGCCGTCGTCCACTGCGTCCACCACCTCGGCGACTCGGCCGAGTCCACCCCGTACCCGCCCGACCGGATGCGCTCCTTCACCCGGCGCGTCCTGCCCGTGCTCCAGGAGTGGCAGGCCCATGACGTCCTCGCCGCCACCCGCCTGGTCGTCGTCACCAGAGGCGCGGTCGGCGCGGGCCCCGGCGCGACCGACGTCGCCGACCTGGCGCAGGCCCCCGTCTGGGGTCTGGTGCGGGCCGCCGCCGAGGAGATGCCCGGCCGCTTCGGCCTCGTCGACCTCGACCCCGCCGCGGGCGGGGAGGAACCCGACCCGGCCGTCCTGGCCGAGGCGCTCGGCAGCCACGAAGGCGAACTCGCCCTGCGCGACGGCCGTCCGCTGATGCCCCGCCTCACCGCCACCGAGCCCGGCGCGGATGCTTCGCCGGACGCCCCCTGGGACCCCGCCGGAACGGTGCTGATCACCGGCGGCACCGGCGGCCTGGGATCCCTGGTCGCCCGTCATCTGGTCACCGAGCACGGTGTGCGTCACCTGCTGCTGACCAGCCGCAGCGGCATGGCCGCGGACGGCGCGGCGGAACTCGTGGCGGAGCTGGCCGAGTCGGGCGCCGAGGTTCGTGTCGAGTCGTGTGACGTCGCCGACTCGGACGCCCTGGCCGCCCTGCTCGCCGCCATCCCCGCCGACCGCCCCCTCAGGGGCGTCGTCCACACGGCCGGCATCGCCGAGGGCGGCCTCGTCACCACCCTCACCCCGGCCTCCATGGAACGCGTCATGCGTCCCAAGGCCGACGCCGCCTGGAACCTGCACCTCCTGACCCGGGACCTGGATCTGACGGCGTTCGTCGTGTTCTCCTCGTCCGGCGGCCTCATCCTGGCGGCGGGACAGGGCGACTACGCGGCCGCCAACGTCTTCCTCGACGCCCTCGCCCAGCACCGCCGCGCGAACGGCCTGCCCGCCACCTCCCTCGCGTACGCCACCTGGGACCCGCCGGTCGGACTCACCGCGCAGCTCACCGACGTGGACCTCAACCGCATCCGCTCCCTGGGCGTCCCCGCGATCAAGACCCACCAGGCGTTCGCCCTGTTCGACCAGGCCCTCACCACCGAGCACCACCTGCTGGCCCCGCTCGTCCTCAACACGGCCGTCCTGCACACCCGGCGCCGTGGCGCCTGGATCGGCGGCGGCACCGAACTACCGCCCCTGCTGCGTCCGGCCACGCGTGCCGCGCACCGCCCGGCACGTCCGACGGCGGGTGCCCTCACGACGACGGGACCGGACACGCCCGGCGTCGGAGGTCTCGCCGGGCAGTTGGCGGGACTCCCCGAGGACCGGGCCCGCCGCACCCTGCTCGACCTGGTCCGCAGCCACGCCGCCTGGGTGCTCGGTCACTCCTCACCCGACCCGATCGATCCCGACCGGGCCTTCCTGGAGCTCGGCTACGACTCGCTGACCGCGCTGGAGCTGCGCAACCGGCTGAAGATCGTCAGCGGGGTGCCGCTGCCCACCACCGTCGTCTTCGACTATCCGAGCGCCCGGGCGCTCGCCGATCTGCTGATGGAGGAACTGATCGGCGCCCGTGCGGACACCGCGGCGACCACGGCTGCCACGGCGGCTGCGGCAGCGCAGGGGGCGACGGCCGCCACCGACGATCCGATCGTCATCGTCGGCATGGCCTGCCGTTACCCCGGCGGCGTCACCGGCCCCGAGGGCCTGTGGCGGCTGGTCGCGGAGGGCATCGACGGCATCTCCGAGTTCCCGGCCGACCGCGGCTGGGAGGTCGAACGTCTCTACGACCCCGAACTGTCCCGACCGGACACCAGCTACGTCAGGCACGGCGGCTTCCTGCACGACGCCGCCGGGTTCGACGCGGGCTTCTTCGGCATCAGCCCGCGCGAGGCCCTGGCCATGGACCCGCAGCAGCGGCTGCTGCTGGAGACCGCGTGGGAGGCCCTGGAACACGCGGGCATCCGGCCGACGGGGCTGAAGGGCAGCTCCACCGGTGTCTTCGCCGGCGTGATGTACCACGACTACCTGACCGGCCGCAGCTCCGGCAGCGTCGTGGCCGGCCGCGTCTCCTACACCCTCGGCCTGGAGGGGCCCGCGATGTCGGTGGACACCGCCTGCTCCTCGTCGCTGGTCAGCCTCCACCTGGCGGGCCAGGCGCTGCGCAACGGCGAGTGTTCCCTCGCCCTGGCGGGCGGTGTCGCGGTCATGGCGACCCCCGACAGCTTCGTGGAGTTCAGTCGTCAGCGTGGTCTTTCTCCGGACGGCCGCTGCAAGGCGTTCTCGGCTGCGGCGGACGGTACGGGCTGGTCGGAGGGTGTGGGGGTGCTGGTGCTTGAGCGTCTGTCGGACGCGCGGCGCAACGGGCACCGGGTGCTGGCGGTGGTGCGGGGCTCGGCCGTCAACCAGGACGGCGCCTCCAACGGGCTGACGGCGCCGAACGGTCCGTCGCAGCAGCGGGTGATCCGGCAGGCGCTGGCCTCCGCGGGGCTGGGCGCGGCGGATGTGGACGCGGTGGAGGCGCACGGTACGGGAACGACGCTGGGTGACCCGATCGAGGCGCAGGCGTTGCTGGCCACCTATGGCCAGGAGCGGCCGGGTGACGGCGAGGGTGAGGGTGCGGGTGCGGGCGTGCCGTTGTGGCTGGGGTCGCTGAAGTCGAACATCGGGCACGCTCAGGCGGCGGCGGGTGTCGCCGGAATCATCAAGATGGTGATGGCGATGCGGCACGGGGTCCTGCCCCGGACCCTGCACGTGGACGAACCGTCGCCGCACGTGGACTGGTCGGCGGGAGCGGTGGAGCTGCTGATGGAGGCACGGCCGTGGGAGCGCAACGGGCGCCCGCGCCGGGCCGGTGTCTCGTCCTTCGGCTTCAGCGGCACCAACGCCCACGTCATCCTCGAAGAAGCCCCGGACCCCGGGGAAACCCCCGACGCGGCACAGCCCTCGCACGACGAACAGCCACCGCTCGCTGCGCTGCCGGTGGTGCCGTGGGTGCTGTCCGGGCGCGGTGAGGCCGCGTTGCGGGCGCAGGCGGAGCGGCTGGCCGCGCACGTGGCCGAGCAGGACGAGCTGTCGCCGTTGGATGTGGGGTTCTCGCTGGCCGCGACACGGTCGGTGTTCGAGCACCGGGCCGTGGTGGTGGGCTCCGACAGGGAGGAACTGCTGCGGGGGCTGGCCGCTGTCGCCTCCGGTGAGCGGTCCGGCGGGACGCCGGTGCCGGGGAAGACGGCGTTCGTCTTCTCCGGCCAGGGCAGCCAACGGGAAGGCATGGGGCGGGAGTTCTACGACACCTTCCCGGTCTTCGCCCGCGCGTTGGACGAGGCGGTCGAGGCGCTCGGTCTGCCGTTGCGGGAGGTGATGTGGGAGGACAGCGAGGGCGACAGGCTGGATCGTACGGGGTTCACGCAGCCGGCCCTGTTCGCCTACGAAGTGGCCCTGAACCGGCTGCTGGAGTCGTGGGGAGTGTGCCCCGATGTGGTCGCCGGTCACTCGATCGGTGAGCTGGCCGCCGCCCACGTGACCGGTGTGCTGTCGCTGACGGACGCGGCGACCCTGGTCGCGGCCCGGGCGCGGTTGATGGACGCGCTGCCGTCAGGCGGCGCCATGATCGCCGTACAGGCCACGGAGGAAGAGGTACGGCACCACCTCGCCGGCCGTGACGACGTGGCGGTCGCCGCCGTCAACGGGCCCCGCTCGGTGGTGATCTCCGGAGACGAGGCCGCCGTCACCGAGCTGGCCCGGCACTTCCCGCGCACGACCCGCCTGAAGGTCTCCCACGCCTTCCACTCCCCGCTCATGGACCCCATGCTCGCCGAGTTCGGCAAGGTCGCCGCACAGCTCACCTACCACGAGCCCGTCATCCCGGTCGTGTCGAACGTGACCGGCCGCCTCGCCGACCCCGCCGACCTGCGCGACCCCGACTACTGGGTGCGTCACGTCCGCGACACCGTCCGCTTCGGCGACGGCATCACCGCGCTGGAGGAGCAGGGCGTACGGACCTTCGTGGAGGTCGGTCCGCAGGCGGTGCTCTCCGGGCTGGTCCACGACGCTCTCGCCGACACCCCCGACGCCGAGGTCACCGCGCTCCAGCGCCGCGACCGCCCGGAGACCGGCCAGCTCCTGTCCGCACTCGGTGACTTGCACACCCGGGGCGTCACCGTCGACTGGGAGGCCCTGTTCGAGGGACGCGGTGCCCGGCGGGTCGGCCTGCCCACCTATCCGTTCCAGCACCAGCGTTTCTGGATCAACTCCCTCGATGCGGCGGCGGACGTCTCCGCCGCCGGTCTCGAACCGGCGCAGCACCCGTTGCTGGGCGCCGTGGTGGCGCTGCCCGCCGGTGACGGCGTCACGCTCACCGGCCGGCTCTCCCTGGAGGCCCAGCCCTGGCTGGCCGACCACGCCGTGATGGGCGCCGTACTGCTGCCCGGCACCGCCTTCGTCGAGATGGCCGCCCGCGCGGGGGACGAGGTGGGCTGCCCGGTCGTGGAGGAGCTGACCATCGAGGTGCCGCTGGTCCTCCCGGAGCGCGGTGCGCTGATGGTCCAGGTGACGGTGGCGGAGCCCGACGACTCGGGTCGGCGGCCTGTGGAGGTGCACTCCCGTCCCGAGCACGAGATCGCGGACGCGCTCTGGACCCGGCACGCACGTGGCGTCCTCGCCGACACGGCCGACGCGCCGGCGTCCACCGGGACACCGGGTCCGGAGCCCTGGCCCCCGCAGGACGCGACGCCGCTCCCGCTCACCGGCTTCTACGACGCGCTGGCCGAACACGGGCTCCGCTACGGGCCCGCCTTCCAGGGGCTGCGCGCCGCCTGGCGGCGGGGTGAGGACCTGTTCGCCGAGGTCGTCCTGCCGGACCAGCTCATCGACGGGGGAGCGTACGGCGTGCACCCGGCGCTGCTCGACGCCGCCCTGCACGTCGACCTGACCGGTGTGACCACCGGCCGGAGCACGGCGGACGGCGGGGACGGACCGTCGATCCCCTTCTCGTGGAGCGGGGTCCGTGTCCATGCCGCCGGCGCGTCGGCGCTGCGGGTCCGTCTCACCGGTGACGGCCTGGCCGCCTTCGACTCCACGGGTGCGCCCGTCGTCTCGGTACGGTCCCTGTCGACCCGGTCCCTGCCCGCCGAACCGCACGACCGCGGCACGTCGGCGCGGTCCGGCGACGGCGCTGCCCTCTACCGGGTGGGCTGGGTCCCGGTACCGGAGCCGGAGACGGCCGGTCACGGCTCCGCCCCCACGTGGGTGACGGTGGGCGGGACGGCAGCCGGTGGTGACGGCTTCCCGGACCCGGCCGCCCTGATCGAGGCGGTCGCCGAGGGCCGGGTGCGCACGCCGGACGTCGTCCTGCTTCCCGTCACGGCGGCCGGCCGTCCCCCCGGGACCGGCGCCGGACCAGAGGACGTACCCACAGGTGTCCGCACGGCCGTGCACCACACCCTCACCGGGTTGCGGATCCTGCTCGGCGACGACCGGCTGGCCGGTTCCGTGCTCGCCGTGGTGACGCACCGCGCGGTCGGCACCCACGACGGCGACAGCGCCGGCGGACGCGGCGAGAGGGACGCCGAACGTGATCTGACCGGGCTGGTCCAGGCGGCGGTCTGGGGACTCGTACGCTCCGCGCAGGAGGAGGAACCCGGCCGGGTGGTGCTGCTCGACCAGGAGGCGCCGGACACCCCGCACGCCGTGCTGGCCGCGGCCGCGGTTCGCGGCGAACCGCAACTCGCCCTGCGCGAGGGCGGACTGCGCGTGCCGAGACTGGGACGCGTCGAGGCGGCCGACGACGGGATCACCGATGCCGTGAGCGGCACCGACGGCTGGAATCCCGACGGCACCGTACTCATCACCGGAGGCACGGGCGATCTCGGACGACTCGTCGCCCGTCACCTGGTCACCGGCCACCGGATGCGCAACCTGCTGCTGGTCGGCCGCCGTGGCGCCGACGCCCCCGGCTGCGCCGAACTGGTGGCGGACCTCACCGCTCTCGGCGCCCGGGTCCGGGTCGAGGCCTGCGACACCGGCGACCGCGACGCGCTCGCCGGGCTGCTGGCCACCGTCCCCGCCGACCGGCCCCTGACCGCCGTCGTCCACGCGGCCGGTGTCCTGGACAACGCCCTGATCGGCGCCCTGAGCAGGGAGCAGACCGAAGCCGTCCTGCGGCCCAAGGCGGACACGGCGTGGTACCTGCACGAGCTGACCCGTGACCACGACCTCGGCGGCTTCGTGCTGTTCTCCTCGGCCGCCGGTGTGCTCGGCGCGGCGGGGCAGGGCAACTACGCGGCCGCCAACGCCTTCCTGGACGCCCTGGCCCACCACCGCCGCGGCCTCGGTCTTCCCGGCCGGTCCCTGGCCTGGGGCCCCTGGCACGGCGGTGTGGGCATGACGCGCGGCATGGGCGACGCGGACCGCTCCCGGATGCGCCGCGGCGGAGTCCGTTCCCTGACCGCCGAGGACGGACTGCGGCTCTTCACCGCCGCCCTGGCCGTCGACGAGCCCCTCCTGCTCCCGGTGCGGCTGGACCCGGCCGCGCTGCGGGCCGCCGGACCGGACGTGCAGGCCATCCTGCGCGGGTTGGTGCCCGGCCACGCCCGCCGGCGCACCCGTACCGGCAGCGGTGGTGCCGGCAGCGGTGGTGCCGGTTCGGCGGGCGGGCGCGCGCTGGCCGAGCGCCTCGCGGGGCTGCCCGCCGGCGAACGGGCCCACGTGGTGGGCGAACTGGTGCGCGCGCACGTCGGAGCCGTCCTCGGCCACACCGGAGCGGACGCCATCGACCCCGAGACGACCTTCCAGCACCTCGGCTTCGACTCGCTGGCGGGCATTGAACTCCGCAACCAGCTCAAGGCCGCCACCGGACTCCACCTGTCCGCCGCCGTGGTCTTCGACCACCCCACCCCGGCCGCCCTGGCCCGTCACCTGACCGGGGAACTCGCCGTGGACGAGGCGGCGGCCTCCCGCTCGGTGCTGGCCGACGTCGACCGACTGGAGGCCGCCCTGGCCGACCTGGCCGCACTGTCGCCGGCCGACGGTGACTCCACCCGGATCACCGGCCGCCTGGAGGCCCTCCTCCGCACCTGGCACGACCGTGTCGGCGACCGCGACCGCCTCGGCGACCGTCCGCAGCCGGGCGACCGGCTCGACGACGACCTGGCGGCGGCCACGGACGAGGAACTCTTCCGGGTCCTCGACAGCGAGTTCGGGCTCTGACGCACTGTGGCACCTGACGAAACGGTGGGACCGATGTCCAACGAGATGTCGAACGACGACAAGCTGCGCGACTACCTCCGACGCGCCACGGCGGACCTGCGCGAGACCCGACGCCGCCTGCGCGAGGCCGAGGAACTCCAGCACGAGCCGATCGCCGTCGTCGGCATGGGCTGCCGGATGCCCGGAGGCGTCCGCACCCCCGACGACCTGTGGGAGCTGATCGCCGACGGCCGCGACGCCATGGCCCCGTTCCCCGCCGACCGGGGCTGGAACCTGGACGGGCTCCACGACCCCGACCCGGACGCCCCCGGCACCAGCCGGGCCCACGCCGGGGGATTCCTCGACGACATCGCCCACTTCGACGCCCAACTGTTCGGCATCAACCCGCGCGAGGCCCTGGCCATGGACCCCCAGCAGCGGCTGCTGCTGGAACTCACCTGGGAGTCCCTGGAAGGCGCGGGCATCGACCCGCTCTCCCTGCGCGACACCCGCACCGGCGTCTTCGCGGGCGCCATGTACCACGACTACAGCACCCGCCCGATCAGGGTCCCGGAGGACGTCGAGGGCTACCTGATGATCGGCAACTCGGCCGCGGTGCTGTCGGGCCGGGTCGCCTACGCCTTCGGACTGCGGGGCCCCGCCGTCACCATCGACACCACCTGCTCCTCCTCCCTGGTCACCATCCACCTGGCGTGCGCCGCGCTCCGCCGGGGCGAGTGCACCCTCGCGCTCGCCGGCGGCGCCACGGTCATGTGCACCCCGGACGTCTTCGTGGAGTTCAGCCGGCAGCGCGCGCTCTCCGCCGACGGCCGCTGCAAGGCGTTCTCCGCCGCGGCCGACGGCACCGGCTGGTCCGAGGGTGTCGGCCTGGTCCTGCTGGAACGCCTCTCCGACGCCCGCCGCAACGGCCACGAGGTACTGGCCGTCATCCGCGGCTCCGCGGTCAACCAGGACGGCGCCTCCAACGGCCTGACCGCCCCCAACGGACCGGCCCAGCGCCGCGTTATCGAGGACGCGCTGCACGACGCCCGGGTCGGCCCGGACGAGGTCGACGCCGTGGAGGCCCACGGCACCGGCACCGTCCTCGGCGATCCCATCGAGGCCGACGCCCTCCTCGCCACCTACGGACGCGACCGGCCGCAGGACCGTCCGCCGCTGTGGCTGGGCTCGGTCAAGTCGAACATCGGGCATACGCAGGCGGCGGCCGGCGTCGCGGGCGTGATCAAGATGGTGATGGCGATGCGGCACGGGGTGCTGCCCCGGACGCTGCACGTCGACGAGCCGTCGCCCCATGTGGACTGGTCGGCGGGCGCGGTGGAACTCCTCACCGAGGCCCGACCCTGGGAACGCGCCGGCCACCCGCGTCGCGCCGGCGTGTCGTCGTTCGGCATCAGCGGGACCAACGCCCACGTCATCCTCGAAGAGGCGCCGCCCGCCGCTGCCGAAGGGGACGCGGGGGAGGAGCGGGATTCCGGTGAGGTGCCCGGACGGTCCGGGCCCCGAGCGGTGCCGTGGGTGCTGTCCGGCCGCACCGACGCCGCCCTGCGCGCCCAGGCCGCCCGGCTCGCCGAGCACCTGGACCGCCACCCGCGCCTCCACCCCGCGGACATCGGTTACACGCTCACCACCCGCGCCGCGATGGACCGCCGGGCGGTGGTCGTGGGGTCCGGCCGGGAGGAACTGCTGCGGGAGCTCGCCGCCGTGGCCTCCGGCGAACAGCCGGGCACCTCACCGCTCACCGGCCGTACGGCCGTGCTGTTCTCGGGGCAGGGGAGCCAGCGGGCGGGGATGGGGCGGGAGTTGTACGACACCTTCCCGGTTTTCGCCCGCGCGCTGGACGAGGTGGTCGACGCGCTCGGCCTCCCGTTGCGGGAGGTGATGTGGGGGGACCACGGACGGCTGGACCGCACCGGCTTCACGCAGCCGGCCCTGTTCGCCTACGAAGTGGCCCTGTACCGGCTGCTGGAGTCGTGGGGTGTGCGCCCCGATGTGGTCGCCGGTCACTCGATCGGTGAGCTGGCCGCCGCGCATGTGGCGGGTGTGCTGTCGCTGACGGACGCGGCGACCCTGGTCGCGGCCCGGGCGCGGTTGATGGACGCGCTGCCGTCCGGCGGGGCCATGATCGCGGTACAGGCCACGGAGGAGGAGGTACGGCAGCACCTCGCCGGCCGTGACGACGTGGCGGTCGCCGCCGTCAACGGGCCCCGCTCGGTGGTGATCTCCGGAGACGAGGCCGCCGTCACCGAGCTGGCCGGACACTTCCCGCGCACGACCCGCCTGAAGGTTTCCCACGCCTTCCACTCCCCGCTCATGGACCCCATGCTCGCCGAGTTCGGCAAGGTCGCCGCACAGCTCACCTACCACGAGCCCGTCATCCCCGTCGTGTCGAACGTGACCGGCCGCCTCGCCGACCCCGCCGACCTGCGCGACCCCGACTACTGGGTGCGCCACGTCCGCGGCACCGTCCGCTTCCACGACGGACTGCGCGGCCTCGCCGCCCGGGGCGTACGCCGCTTCCTGGAGGTCGGGCCGGCCCCCGTGCTGACCGCTCTCGCGTCCGACGGCAGCGAGGCGGACGGCGCCGTGCACGTGGCCACCGCCCGGGGGCAGGAATCCGAGCCGGCGTCCCTGCTGCGTGCGCTCGGGCAGCTCCACACCAGCGGCCTCCCCCTCGACTGGCAGGCCGTGTTCGCCTCCACCGGCCCGGTCAGCCGCGTCCCCCTGCCCACCTACGCCTTCCAGCGCAAGCGCTACTGGCTCGACGCCACGCAGGGCGCAGGGATGTCCGCGGCCGACCCGGACCGCCTCCGCTACCGGATCGCCTGGCATCCGGTCGCCCCCGCGCCGGGAGAACCCGAACTCGCGGGCACCTGGCTCCTCGTGGTGCCCGCCACGCACCAGGACCATCCCCTCGTGCCCGCCCTCGCCGACGCCGTCACCCGACGCGGCGGCCACCCGTCCGTGCTCGTCAGCGACACCACCGACACCACCGACACCACCGGGGCCACTGACACCGGCTTCGAGGTGCCGACGGGACGTCTCGGCACACCTGCCGGAGTGCTCTCCCTGCTCGCCCTGGACGACGGCCCGCACGCCCGCCACGCGGGACTCTCCCGGGGCGCCGTGGCCACCCACGCGCTGGTCAGGGCGGTTCGCCGGGCGGCCGAACCCGCCGTTCTCTGGTGTCTCACCAGCGGCGCCGTCGCCGTCGACGCCACGGAGGACGTCCGGTGCGACCAGGCCCAGCTGTGGGGGACCGGCACCGTCCTCGCCCTCGACCACCCGGACACCTGGGGCGGGCTCGTCGACGTCCCCGCCGACGACACCGTCCCGGCCGCCGAACTGGCCCACCGGATCACCGGCCTGCTGGCCGATCCGGGCGGCGAGGACCAGGTCGCCGTACGGTCCGGCGGCACATACGGCCGGCGCATGGTCCGGGCCCCTCGACCCGGGGCCGGCGGACGGGCGTGGCAGCCCCGAGGCACGGTCCTGGTCACCGGCGGGACCGGTGCCCTCGGCGCCCACACCGCCCGATGGCTCGTCGGCCGTGGCGCCCGCCACCTCCTCCTGACGAGCCGACGCGGCCCGGAGGCCCCCGGTGCCGCCGAACTGGTCGCCGAACTCACCGCCCAGGGCGCCCACGCCACCGTCGTGGCCTGCGACATCGCCGACCGTGACGCGGTCGCCGCCCTCCTGGACGGCGTACCCGAGGAGCAGCCGCTGACCGCCGTGGTGCACGCCGCCGGTGTCCTGCACGAACCCGTCGACCTGACGGACCTGACGCCGGACGCCTTCGCCGACATCAGCCGCTCCAAGACCGAGGGCGCTCGCCACCTCGAGGAACTCCTCGCCGACCGGCCGCTGGACGCCTTCGTCCTCTTCACCTCGGGGGCCGCCGTCTGGGGCAGCGCCGGACAGGCCGCCTACGCCGCCGGCAACGCCCACCTGGACGCCCTCGCCCACCGGCGCCGCGCCCGCGGCCTGGCCGCCACCGCCCTCGCCTGGGGGCCCTGGCGCGGCGGCATGGTCGACGCCGACGCCGAGGCCGCCCTGCGCCGCGCCGGCGTCCCCCCGATGGACCCCGAGCCCGCGCTGGAGGTGCTCCGGCAGGCCCTGGACGACGGGGAGACCCATCTCGTCGTGGGGGACTTCGACTGGCCCCGCTTCACCGCCACCTACGGTTTCGCCCGCCCCCGGCCGCTGCTGCGCGCCCTCCCCGAGGCCACCGGCGCGCCGGGGGACCGTACCGGTGAGTCCGGGCCGGGGGACGGGGCGCGGCGCGAGGCGTTGTTCGCCGCACGCCTGGCCGCGCTGTCCGAAGGCGACCAGGAGCGCGCCCTGCTGGAGCTGGTCAGCGATCACGCCGCCCGCGTCCTCGGCTACGACCGCGACGACGTCGAACCCGGCCGCGCCTTCAAGGACATCGGGTTCGACTCCATGACCGCCGTCGACTACCGCCACCGCCTCTCCGCCGCGCTCGGCCTGGACCTGCCGGCCACCCTGGTCTTCGACCACGCCACGCCGACCGCCCTCGCCCGCCATCTGCGGACCGCGCTCCTCGGTGCCGGCGCCGACCCGCTCGCCGCGGTCCTGGCCGACCTGGACCGGCTGGAAGCGGTCGTGCCCGACCTCCCCCGGGAGGACATCGAGCGCAACCGGCTCGCCGCCCGCCTCCAGGCCCTCGCCTCCCGCCTCACCGAGACCACCGGCCCGGCCGAGGACGCCACCGGCGTCACCGACGTCACCAGCCGTCTCGAGGAGGCCAGCGCCGACGACGTCCTCGCCTTCATCGACAAGGAACTCGGCGTGAGCTAGCCCGGCCCCGTAGGGGCCGACGGCGGGCACGGCCGGTCTTCGGGCCCGGCGCGGCGGATGTCGATGCCGGGCCCTAGCCCCTGTCGTCACATTCCCGTCTGCCCACCTAGGGGCGACTAGGGGTAGGCGGGCCCGGCGGCGCACTGGATTCTTAGCCATTGATCACGGATCGTCATCATTCGCGCAGTGGGGTGACCTTGGTGCAGGACGAGAAAAAGGTTCTCGACTACCTCAAGAAGGTGAGCGCCGAGCTGCATCAGACGCGTCAGCGGCTGCGGCAGGTCGAGAGCCGGGACCAGGAGCCCATCGCCATCATCGCGATGAGCTGCCGCTATCCCGGCGGGGTGCGTTCACCGGAGGATCTGTGGCAGCTCGTCGCCGCGGGCCGCGACGCCATCGGTCCCTTCCCCGACGACCGCGGCTGGGACCTGGACGCCCTGCGCCACCCGGACCCGGACCGCCCCGGCACCTCGTACGTCCGTGAAGGCGGCTTCGTCGACGACATCGCGGGCTTCGACCCCGGCTTCTTCGGCATCAGCCCGCGCGAGGCCCTGGCCATGGACCCGCAGCAGCGACTGGTCCTGGAGGTGGCCTGGGAGGCGTTCGAACGCGCCGGCATCGACCCCGACTCGCTGCGCGGCGCCCCCGTGGGCGTCTTCACCGGCTCGGGTGGCCACGACTACGGCGAACTCGTCGCCACCCGGCCCGAGGTGGCCGAGGCCTACATGATGACCGGCAGCGCCGGCGCCGTCATCACCGGCCGGGTCTCCTACACCCTGGGCCTGGAAGGGCCGGCGGTGACCGTGGACACCGCCTGCTCCTCCTCCCTCGTGGCCATGCACCTCGCCTGTCACGCCCTGCGCCGGCAGGAGTGCTCGCTCGCCCTGGCCGGCGGTGTCGCCCTCCTCGTCAAACCCGAACCGTTCGTCGCCTTCAGCCGGCAGGGCGGCCTGGCCGCCGACGGCCGATGCAAACCGTTCTCCGACAGCGCCGACGGCACCGGCTGGTCCGAGGGCGTCGGCGTCCTGATGCTCGAACGGCTCTCCGACGCCCAGCGCAACGGGCGTCGCATCCTCGCCGTCATCCGCGGCTCGGCCGTCAACCAGGACGGCGCTTCCAACGGCCTCACCGCCCCCAACGGCCCCGCACAGCGCGACGTCATCCGCCAGGCCCTGGTCGACGCCCGCCTCACCCCGGGCGACATCGACATGGTGGAGGGCCACGGGACCGGGACGACACTCGGTGACCCGATCGAGGCCCAGGCCGTCATCGCCACCTACGGACAGGGACGCCCGGCGGACCGGCCCCTCTGGCTGGGGTCCCTCAAGTCCAACCTGGGCCACACCCAGGCGGCGGCCGGGGTCGCGGGCGTGATCAAGACGGTCATGGCGATGCGGCACGGGGTGCTGCCCAAGACCCTGCACATCACCGAGCCGACCTCGCACGTGGACTGGTCGGCGGGCGCGGTCGAACTGCTCACCGACGCCCGCCCCTGGGAGTCCGACGGACGACCCCGCCGGGCGGGTGTCTCCTCCTTCGGCGCGAGCGGCACCAACGCTCATCTGATCATCGAGGAGGCGCCGGCCCCGCAGACCGACCCGGAGGGGGCGTCGCTGCCGGGAGCCGACCGGCTGGGAGCGTCCCCGCCGGGGGCCGGCCGGGAGGCGGCGTCCCTTCCGGGGGCGGAGGGGACGACGGAAGGCACTCGGGCACCGGCCCTCCTGCCGCCGTTCCTGGTCTCCGGCAAGGTCCCCGAGGCCTTGCGCGACCAGGCCCGCGCGCTGTCGGAGCTGCTCGCCGAACAGCCCGAGCTCGACCTCACCGACCTCGCCTACTCGCTGGCCACCACCCGCGCCTCCTTCGAGCACCGCGCGGCCCTCGTCACCCCCGACCGTGACGCCCTCACCCGCGCCCTCACCGCCCTCTCCACAGGCGACACCACCTCCGGCCTCCTCACGGACACCCCACGACCCGGCAAGTCGGCCGTGCTGTTCTCGGGGCAGGGCAGCCAGCGGGCGGGCATGGGGCGGGAGTTGTACGACACCTTCCCGGTCTTCGCCCGCGCGCTGGACGAGGCGGTCGACGCGCTCGGCCTCCCGTTGCGGGAGGTGATGTGGGGGGACGACGGACGGCTGGACCGCACCGGCTTCACGCAGCCGGCCCTGTTCGCCTACGAAGTGGCCCTCTACCGGCTGCTGGAGTCGTGGGGAGTGCGCCCCGATGTGGTCGCCGGTCATTCGATCGGTGAGCTGGCCGCCGCGCATGTGGCGGGTGTGCTGTCGCTGACGGACGCGGCGACCCTGGTCGCGGCCCGGGCGCGGTTGATGGACGCGCTGCCGTCAGGCGGCGCCATGATCGCCGTACAGGCCACGGAGGAGGAGGTACGGCAGCACCTCGCCGGCCGTGAGGAGGTGGCGGTCGCCGCCGTCAACGGCCCTCGCTCGGTGGTGATCTCGGGCGAGGAGAGCGCTGTGACGGAGGTCGCGGCAGCGTTCGACCGCACAACCCGCCTGAAGGTCTCCCACGCCTTCCACTCCCCGCTCATGGACCCGATGCTCGCCGAGTTCGGCAAGGTCGCCGCACAGCTCACCTACCACGAGCCCGTCATCCCGGTCGTGTCGAACGTGACCGGCCGCCTCGCCGACCCCGCCGACCTGCGCGACCCCGACTACTGGGTGCGCCACGTCCGCGACACCGTCCGCTTCCGCGACGGCATCACCGCGCTGGAGGAGCAGGGCGTACGGACCTTCCTCGAGATCGGACCGCAGGCGGTGCTGTCGGGACTGGGCGTCAGCGACGACGCGGTGTTCGTCGCCGCCCAACGCCGCGACCGGCCCGAGACCAGCGAACTCCTCACCGCCCTCGGCCGCCTGCACACGCTCGGCCTGAAGATCGACTGGGAGGCGTTCTTCGCCGGGCGCGGTGCCCGCACTGTCGACCTGCCGACGTACGCCTTCCAGCGCAAGCGCTACTGGGTGAACCCGGCGGTGCCTGCCGGTGACCCCGCGTCCATCGGCCAGCGGACGATCCGCCATCCCCTCCTCAGTGCCGTCGTTCCGCTCGCCGACTCCGACGGCGTCGTCCTCACGGGCCGCCTCTCGCTCCGCACGCACCCCTGGCTGGCCGACCACGCCGTCATGGGCACGGTGCTGCTGCCCGGCACCGGGTTCGTCGAACTGGCCGTGCGCGCCGGTGACGAGGTGGGATGCCCGGTCGTCGAGGAACTGACCATCGAGGCCCCGCTTATCTTCTCCCAGCGGGCCGGGATCATGCTCCAGGTCGTGGTGGGCCCTCCGGACGGTTCGGGCGCCCGTTCCGTGGCCGTCTACTCCCGCGACGAGGAGGACACCGCGGCCGAGGCGGGCCCCTGGCTCCGCCATGCCTCGGGTCTCCTGGCCGCCGCCGAGCCCTCCGCCGCCCGGGACGACGACCTGGCGGTCTGGCCCCCGGAGAACGCCGCGCCGCTCGATGTCGACGGCCTGTACGAGAGACTGGTGGAACAGGGCTTCGCCTACGGTCCCGTCTTCCAGGGACTGCGGGCCGCCTGGCGGCGTGGCCGGGACCTCTACGCGGAGATCGCCCTGCCCGTCGGCTCCTCCTCCGACGCCGCGGCCTTCGGCGTGCACCCCGCACTGCTGGACGCCGCGCTGCAGACCCGCTTCCTCGACGACGGCGGCCCGGACGGCAAGGGCATGGGGGAGACCTCCATCCCCTTCGCCTGGAATCGGGTGACCCTGCACACGGCCGGGGCCACCGCCGTCCGCGTCCGGGTCTCCCCGCACGGCGACGGCCTGCGGATGACGGTCGCCGACCCGGCCGGCGCGCCCGTCGTCACCGTGGACTCGCTGGTCGCCCGGCCCGTCTCGCCCGAACAGCTCCAGGCGTTCCGGGGCACCGAGGAGTCCCTCTACCGCGTCGGCTGGGTGCCCGCACCGCCGGTCGCGGGCGTCGCCGACGCCACCGACGACTTCACCGTGCTGCACTGCCCCGTACCCGAGCCGGGCACCCAGCCGCCCGCCCGCGTCCGTACGGCGACCCACCACGTCCTGGCCGCCCTCCAGCGGTGGCAGGGGCCGGGCCGTCTCGTCGTGGTCACCCGGGGCGCGGTCACCGTCCCCGGCGCGTCCGAGGTCGACGCCGGACACCCGGCGGCCCCCGACCTGGCCGGGGCGGCCGTGTGGGGCCTGGTGCGTTCCGCGCAGGCCGAGAGCCCGGGCCGGTTCGTCCTCGTCGACCTCGACGACCAGCCGGCCTCGGAGGCCGCGCTGGCCGCCGCCGTGTCCACGGGCGAACCCGAGGTGGCGATCCGCGCAGGAGCGATGAGCGTTCCCCGGCTGGAGGCGCTGCCGGCCCACCCCGAGCACGCCGACCCCCGGAACGCGTCCCCTTGGGACCCCGCCGGCACGGTGCTCATCACGGGGGGCACCGGGGGACTGGGGTCGCTGGCCGCCCGTCATCTGGTCGCCGAGCACGGTGTGCGTCACCTGCTGCTGACCAGCCGCAGCGGCCTGGCCGCGGACGGCGCGGCCGAACTCGTCGCGGAGCTGGCCGAGTCGGGCGCCGAGGTCCGTGTCGAGGCGTGCGACGTCGCCGACCGGGACGCGCTCGCCGGACTCCTCGCCGGCATCGGCCCGGACCGTCCGCTCACCGCCGTCGTCCACACCGCCGGCGTCGCCGACAACGGCGTCGTCGGCGCGCTCACCCCCGGCCAAATCGACTACGTACTGCGTCCGAAGGCCGACGCGGCCTGGCACCTGCACGAGCTGACCCGCGACCTGCCGCTGACCGCGTTCGTCCTGTTCTCCTCGTCGTCCTGCGTGGTCGACGGCCCCGGCCAGGGCAACTACGCCGCGGCCAACCTCTTCCTCAACGCCCTCGCCGAACACCGCGCCGCCGCCGGCCTGCCCGCCCACTCCATCGCCTGGGGGCTGTGGGGCGGCGACCAGGGCATGATCCGGCGGCTCAAGCGCGCCGACGTCCTGCGCGTCAACCGCTGGGGCATGACCGAACTCACCCCGGACGAGGGGCTCCGTCTGTTCGACGCCGCCCTCACCACGGACACCCCGGCGCCCGTGGCCGTCCACCTCGACAAGGCCGCCATCCAGCACCGCGCCGACGGCATCCCCGCCATGTTCCGGAGCCTGGTCCGCGCCACGCCCGCTCCTCGGCCCAGCTCCACCCGGCCCTCCGCCTCCGTCGGTCCGGCGTCCGGCGACACCGCGCTCGCCCACCGGCTGGCCGGACTGCCCGGCGCCGAACGCGAACGTGCCGTACTGGACCTGGTCCGGGCCGAGGTCGCCGCCGTACTCGGCCACGAGTCCGCCGGCCGGATCGAACCCGAGCGCGCCTTCCGGGAGATGGGCTTCGACTCCCTGACCGCCGTCGAGCTGCGCAACCGTCTGCAGACCACGACCGGCCTGCGCATCCCGGCCACCGCCGTCTTCGACTACCCCAGCTCGCGGGCCCTGGCGGACTTCCTGCTCGCCGAGGTGTCGGGCACCGGCCTCGACGCGTCCGCCCCGTCGACGCCCGTGCCCGCAGCCACCGACACCGACGACGACCTCGTCGCCATCGTCGGCATGGCCTGCCGCTACCCCGGCGGTGTCACCGACCCGGAGGGCCTCTGGCAGCTCGTCGCCGACGGCGTCGACGGCATCACCGCCGACCCGCCCACCGACCGCGGCTGGCCCCTGGAACGGCTCTACGACCCCGAGCTGAACCGCCCCGAGACCACCTACGTGCTGGACGGCGGATTCCTGTACGACGCGGCCGAGTTCGACCCCGACTTCTTCGGCATCAGCCCGCGCGAGGCGCACCGGCTGGACCCCCAGCTCCGCGTCCTGCTGGAAGCCTCCTGGGAGGCGATCGAACGGGCCGGCATCGCCCCCGGAACCCTCAAGGGCAGCCCCACCGGCGTGTACGCCGGCCTCATGCACCACGACTACGTCACCAGCGCCATCCAGGGGAGCACCATCTCGGGCCGTGTCTCCTACACCCTCGGCCTGGAGGGGCCGTCGGTGACCGTCGACACGGCATGCTCCTCCTCCCTCGTCGCCCTGCACTTCGCGGCCCAGGGACTGCGCCGGGGGGAATGCTCGCTGGCCCTGGCGGGCGGCGTGTCCGTGATGGCGACCCCGGACATGTTCACCGAGTTCAGCCGGCAGGGAGCGCTCTCCCGCGACGGCCGCTGCAAGGCGTTCTCGGCCGCGGCGGACGGCACGAGCTGGGGCGAGGGCGTCGGTGTCCTCGTCCTGGAGCGCCTCTCCGACGCGCGGCGCAACGGGCACCGGGTCCTGGCCGTCGTCCGCGGCTCGGCGGTGAACCAGGACGGCGCCTCCAACGGCTTCACCGCACCCAACGGGCCCTCCCAGCAACGCGTCATCCGCAAGGCACTCGGCACCGCCGGCCTCGGCCCCGCGGACATCGACGCGGTGGAGGCCCACGGCACCGGAACCTCGCTCGGCGACCCGATCGAGGCGCAGGCCCTGCTGGCCACCTACGGCCAGGGGCGCCCCGAAGACCGACCGCTGTGGCTGGGCTCGCTGAAGTCCAACCTGGGCCACACCCAGGCCGCGTCCGGCGTCGCCAGCGTCATCAAGATGGTGATGGCGATGCGGCACGGGGTGCTGCCCCGGACCCTGCACGTGGACGAGCCGTCGCCGCACGTGGACTGGTCGGCGGGAGCGGTGGAACTCCTCACCGAGGCCCGCCCGTGGGAACCCGACGGTCACCCCCGCCGCGCCGGCGTCTCCTCCTTCGGCCTCAGCGGCACCAACGCCCACGTCATCCTCGAAGAAGCCCCGGACCCCGGGGAAACCCCCGACGCGGCACAGCCCTCGCACGACGAACAGCCACCGCTCGCTGCGCTGCCGGTGGTGCCGTGGGTGCTGTCCGGGCGCGGTGAGGCCGCGTTGCGGGCGCAGGCGGAGCGGCTGGCCGCGCACGTGGCCGAGCAGGCCGAGCTGTCGCCGTTGGATGTGGGGTTCTCGCTGGCCGCGACACGATCGGTGTTCGAGCACCGGGCCGTGGTGGTGGGCTCCGACAGGGAGGAACTGCTGCGGGGGCTGGCCGCTGTCGCCTCCGGTGAGCGGTCCGGCGGGACGCCGGTGCCGGGGAAGACGGCGTTCGTCTTCTCCGGCCAGGGCAGCCAGCGGGCGGGGATGGGGCGGGAGTTGTACGACACCTTCCCGGTTTTCGCTCGCGCGCTGGACGAGGCGGTCGACGCGCTCGGTCTGCCGTTGCGGGAGGTGATGTGGGAGGACAGCGAGGGCGACAGGCTGGACCGCACCGGCTTCACGCAGCCGGCCCTGTTCGCCTACGGAGTGGCCCTTTTCCGGTTGTTGGAGTCGTGGGGTGTGCGCCCGGATGTGGTCGCCGGTCATTCGATCGGTGAGCTGGCCGCCGCGCATGTGGCGGGTGTGCTGTCGCTGACGGACGCGGCGACCCTGGTCGCGGCCCGGGCGCGGTTGATGGACGCGCTGCCGTCCGGCGGGGCCATGATCGCGGTACAGGCCACGGAGGAGGAGGTACGGCACCACCTCGCCGGCCGTGAGGAAGTGGCGGTCGCCGCCGTCAACGGGCCCCGCTCGGTGGTGATCTCGGGCGAGGAGAGCGCTGTGGTGGAGGTCGCGGCAGCGTTCGACCGCACGACCCGTATGAAGGTCTCCCACGCCTTCCACTCCTCGTTGATGGACCCGATGCTGGCGGAGTTCGGTGCGGTGGCGGCCGGGCTGACCCATCACGAACCCCGGATCCCCGTGGTGTCGAACGTGACCGGGCGTCTGGCCGACCCCGCCGATCTGTGCGACCCGGGGTACTGGGTGCGCCACGTCCGCGACACCGTCCGCTTCCACGACGGGACCACCGCCCTGCGTCAGGACGGTGTGACCACCTTCGTCGAGGTCGGACCGCAGGCCGTGCTGGCCGGGACGGGTTCCGCCGAGGAGGCGGTGTTCATCGCGCTCCAGCGCCGCGACCACGCCGAGACCGCCCAACTCATCTCAGCAGTGGGCCAGTTGCACACCCGGGGCGTCACCGTCGACTGGCAGGCGGTCTTCGGCGGACGTGGTGCACGCACCGTCGACCTGCCCACCTACCCCTTCCAGCGCAAGCGCTACTGGATGGACTCCGACGGTGGTGCCCCGGATGTGGAGCGGGCCGGTCTGGAGGTCGCCGGGCACCCGCTGCTGGGCGCGGTGGTCGGTCTGCCCGCCACCGGCGGGCTGGCGCTCACCGGGAGGCTGTCCCGCGAGACGCAGCCGTGGCTGGCCGACCACGAGGTCCTCGGCACCGTACTGCTGCCCGGTACGGCCTTCGTCGAGATGGCGGTTCGGGCCGGTGACGAGGTGGGGTGCGGCCTGCTGGAGGAACTGACGCTCCACGCGCCGCTCCTTCTGCCGGAGCGCGGGGGTGTGGCTCTCCAGGTCACCGTCGACGGCCCGGACGGTGCCGACCGCCGGTCCTTCCAGGTGCACTCCCGCCCCGAGGGGCCGCACGCCGACGGCGCGTGGACGCTGCACGCCGAAGGTGTGCTCGCCGTCGACACCGAGGAGGCCGAGGCGGCGGGGAGGGAGGTGTGGCCGCCGGAAGGCGCCGAGCCCGTCCCGCTGGACGGGTTCTACGACCGGCTCGCCGAGCACGGCTTCGGCTACGGTCCGGTCTTCCAGGCCGTCCGCGCGGTCTGGCGGCGTGGCGACGACCTCTTCGGCGAGGTGGCGCTGCCCGAGCAGGCGGTGGCCAACGCGGGGGAGTTCGGGCTGCATCCGGCCCTGCTGGACGCCGTCCTGCACACCAAGTTCTTCCTGACCGGCGAGGGCGCCGGTCCCGGTGACACCGGGCCGTCGATCCCCTTCGCCTGGAACGGAGTCCGGCTGCACGCCGCCGGAGCCTCCCACCTGAGGGTCGAGGTCACCCTTGCGGAAGCCGACGCGGGAGCCGTACGGATCGTCGCCGCGGACGGTGCGGGCGCTCCCGTCATGACCGTGGACTCACTGGTCACGCGCACGGTGTCCGCCGACCGGCTCGCTCCCGGGAACGGGGCCGGCCCCGCCGCCGTGCACCCGTCCCTGTTCCGGGTCGCCTGGACGCCCCTGCCCGGCGCGGCGGACGGCGACGCCCCGACTCCGCCCATGGAGATCCACGAGGTGGTCACCGACCCCGCCGCTCCCGTGCCGGAGCGGGTGCGTTCGGTCACGCACGCCGTGCTCGCGGCTCTTCAGGCCCGGGTGGCCGACGAGGAGAGCGAGCGGGCCGGGGAGCCGGCTCCGCTGGTCGTGACGACCATCGGCGCCGTCTCCACCGCCGCCGACGACCCGGTCACCGATCCGGCCGGTGCCGCGGTCTGGGGCATGGTGCGCTCGGCGCAGGCGGAGAACCCGGGCCGGTTCGTGCTGGCCGACCTGGACGACGACCCCGTCTCGCAGACGGCCCTGGCCGCCGCCGTGGCCACCGGGGAGCCCCAACTGGCCATCCGCGCCGGCCGGATCAGCGTGCCGCGGCTGGCCCGGGTGACACCCGAGGAGGCCGCGCCGCGTCCCGAATCACCACAGCCGGAGCCGCAGTCGCAGCCGGGGCCGGAGCTGCAGTCGCAGTCGCAGCCGCAGTCGCAGCCGTGGCAGGTCGGTGTGGGAACGGTCCTGGTCACCGGTGGCACCGGGGGACTGGGGTCGCTGGTCGCCCGTCATCTGGTCGCCGAGCACGGTGTGCGTCACCTGCTGCTGACCAGCCGCAGCGGCCTGGCCGCGGACGGCGCGGCCGAACTCGTCGCGGAGCTGGCCGAGTCGGGCGCCGAGGTCCGTGTCGAGGCGTGCGACGTCGCCGACCGGGACGCGCTCGCCGGACTCCTCGCCGGCATCGACGCGGACCATCCGCTCACCGCCGTCGTCCACACCGCCGGTGTCTCCGCCAACGGAGTGATCGGCGCGCTCACCCCCGAACAGGTCGACCACGTCCTCAGGCCCAAGGCGGACGCGGCCTGGCACCTGCACGAGCTGACCCGCGACCTGCCGCTGACCGCGTTCGTCCTCTACTCCTCGTCGTCGAGCGTCGTGGACGGCCCCGGCCAGGGCAACTACGCGGCCGCGAACCTGTTCCTCAGCGCGCTGGCCGAACACCGTGCCGCCGCCGGTCTGCCAGCCCACGCCCTGGCGTGGGGACTGTGGGACGAGCAGCGCGGCATGATCCAGGGCCTGACCGCCACCGACGTCGAACGCACCCGCCGGTGGGGCATGACCGAACTCGCGCCCGCCGACGGCCTCGAGCTGTTCGACCTGGCCACCCGCACCGGCCTGCCCGCCCTGGTACCGGTGCACCTGGACCCCGCGGTGATCCGCGACCGGGTCGGCGGAGTGCCCCCCATGCTGCACGATCTGGCCGCGACGGCACCGGGCCGCCGTACCGCCGTCCGCGCGCGGGCCGGCAGCGGTGGCGCGCGCGCCGAAGGGCCGGGCCTGGCCGAACGGCTGGCCGGCCGCACGGACGCCGAACGCGCGCGCACCGTGCTCGACCTGGTCCGCACCCACACCGCCGCGGTTCTCGGCCACAGTTCCGCCGAGGCCGTCGACCCGGACCGCACGTTCCAGGAGATGGGCTTCGACTCCCTCGGCGGCGTGGAACTCCGCAACCGCCTCAAGGCCGCCACCGGCCTTCAGGTCCGGGCCACCGCCGTGTTCGACCACCCCACCTCCCGCGCCCTCGCGGACGCCCTGCTCGCCGAACTCGCCCCCGCCGACGAGGGAACCGGCACCGACACCACCACCGAGGAACACGTCCGCAAGGCACTCCAGGACATCCCGCTCAAGCGGCTGCGCGACACGGGCCTGCTCGACACGCTGCTGGAACTCGCCGGGCTGGAGATCCCCGACTCCGCAGCCGCACTCGACGGGGAGGCGGGCGACCCCTTCGACGACATCGACGCCCTGGACACCGAGGACCTGATCAGCATGGCGCTGGACGGCGCCGCGGCCGACTTCGGCGACGACAGCCAGGAGGACTGACGTGACGACGACCGGCAACGAACAGAAGATCGTCGCGGCGCTGCGCTCGTCGGTCAAGGAGACGGAACGACTGCGGGAACAGGTCCGCAGACTCACCGCCGCCGCCCGGGAGCCGATCGCCATCGTCGGCATCGGCTGCCGCTACCCCGGTGGCGTCACCGGTCCCGACGACCTGTGGCGGCTCGTCGCCGACGGCCGCGACGGCGTCTCCGGCTTCCCCGAGGACCGTGGCTGGGACACCGCCCGGCTCTACGACCCGCGGCTGAGCCGCCCGGACACCAGCTACGTCCGTGAGGGCGGCTTCCTCCACGACGCCGCCGCCTTCGACCCGGAGTTCTTCGGCATCAGCCCCCGTGAGGCGCAGGCCATGGACCCGCAGCAGCGGCTGCTGCTGGAGACCTCCTGGGAGGCCCTCGAACGGGCCGGCATCCCGCCCACCGCCCTCAAGGGCACACCGACCGGTGTGTTCGCCGGCGTGATGTACCACGACTACGCCATGAGCGGCATCTCCGGCAGCATCGTCTCCGGCCGCGTCTCCTACACCCTGGGCCTGGAAGGCCCCTCGGTGACCGTCGACACCGCCTGCTCCTCGTCCCTCGTCACTCTCCACCTGGCGGCCCAGGCACTGCGGCAGAAGGAGTGCACCCTGGCCCTGGCCGGGGGTGTCGCAGTGATGTCCACCCCCGACATGTTCGTGGAGTTCAGCCGCCAGGGCGCGCTCTCCCGCTCCGGCCGCTGCCGCTCCTTCGCCGCCGCCGCGGACGGCACCGGCTGGTCGGAGGGAGTCGGCGTCCTCGTCCTGGAACGCCTCGCCGACGCCCGCCGCAACGGCCACGAGGTACTCGCCGTACTGCGCGGCTCGGCCGTCAACCAGGACGGTGCCAGCAACGGCCTCTCCGCGCCCAACGGTCCCGCCCAGGAACGCGTCATCCGGCAGGCCCTCGCCAACGCCAGGGTGCCCGCCGACCAGATCGACGCCGTGGAGGCGCACGGGACGGGGACGACGCTGGGCGACCCGATCGAGGCGCAGGCGCTGCTGGCCACCTACGGCCGGGACCGCCCGCGGGACCGCCCGTTGTGGCTGGGTTCGCTCAAGTCCAACCTGGGTCACACCCAGGCGGCGGCCGGCGTCGCCGGAATCATCAAGATGGTGATGGCGATGCGGCACGGGGTCCTGCCCCGGACCCTGCACGTCGACGAGCCGTCGCCGCACGTGGACTGGTCGGCGGGCGCGGTGGAACTCCTCACCGAGGCCCGCCCGTGGGAGCGCGCCGGTCACCCCCGCCGCGCCGGGGTCTCCTCCTTCGGCATGAGCGGCACCAACGCGCACGTCATCCTCGAGGAGGCGCCCACCGACACCTCCGCCGCTGTCCCCACCCAGGACGCGACCGCCGCTCCCTCACTCCCGGCCGTGCCGTGGGTGGTGTCCGGGCGCGGTGAGGCGGCCCTGCGGGCGCAAGCGGAACGGGTGGCCGCGCATGTGCGGGGCAGGGACGAGCTGTCGGAGCTGGATGTCGCCTACTCCCTCGCCACGGCCCGTGCCGCGTTGGATCACCGGGCGGTGGTGGTGGGGTCCGGCCGGGAGGAACTGCTGCGGGGTCTGGCCGCCGTGGCGTCCGGCGAGCAGCCTGGTGTGACGCCGGTTCGGGGGAGGACGGCGTTCGTCTTCTCCGGGCAGGGGAGCCAGCGGGCGGGGATGGGGCGGGAGTTGTACGACACCTTCCCGGGTTTCGCCCGTGCGCTGGACGAGGCGGTCGAGGCGCTCGGTCTGCCTCTGAAAGAGGTGATGTGGGAGGACAGCGAGGGCGACAGGCTGGATCGTACGGGGTTCACGCAGCCGGCCCTGTTCGCCTACGAAGTGGCCCTTTTCCGGTTGTTGGAGTCGTGGGGTGTGCGCCCGGATGTGGTCGCCGGTCATTCGATCGGTGAGCTGGCCGCCGCGCACGTGGCGGGTGTGCTGTCGCTGACGGACGCGGCGACCCTGGTCGCGGCCCGGGCGCGGTTGATGGACGCGCTGCCGTCAGGCGGGGCCATGATCGCCGTACAGGCCACGGAGGAGGAGGTACGGCACCACCTCGCCGGCCGTGAGGAAGTGGCGGTCGCCGCCGTCAACGGCCCTCGCTCGGTGGTGATCTCGGGCGAGGAGAGCGCTGTGGTGGAGGTCGCGGCAGCGTTCGAGCGCACCACCCGTCTGAAGGTCTCGCACGCTTTCCACTCCCCGTTGATGGACCCGATGCTGGCGGAGTTCGGTGGGGTGGCGGCCGGGCTGACGTATCACGAGCCGCGGCTGCCGGTGGTGTCGAACGTGACCGGGCGTCTGGCCGACCCCGCCGATCTGTGCGACCCGGAGTACTGGGTGCGCCACGTCCGCGACACCGTCCGCTTCCACGACGGGACCACCGCCCTGCGTCAGGACGGTGTGACCACCTTCGTCGAGATCGGACCGCAGGCCGTGCTGGCCGGGCTGATCCGCGACGCCCTCGCCGACAGCTCCCACGCCGACGTCACCGCCCTCCAGCGCCGCGACCGCCCCGAGGCACATCAACTCCTTGGTGCCATAGGCCAGTTGCACACCCGAGGTGTCGCCGTCGACTGGCAGGCGTTCTTCGGCGGACGTGGTGCCCGCACCATCGACCTGCCCACCTACCCCTTCCAGCACCAGCACTACTGGCTGGAAGCGCCCGACGTCACCTCCGACGTGTCCGCCGTGGGGCTGGACCCGGCAGGGCACCCCCTGGTGGGCGCCGCCGTGCGTCCGGCCGACTCCGAGCAGGTGATCCTCACCGGACGTCTCTCACTCCGCGCTCACCCCTGGCTGGCCGACCACGCCGTGGCGGGCACCGTCCTCTTCCCCGGCACCGGCTTCGTCGAGCTGGCCATCCGCGCGGGCGACGAGACCGGCTTCCCCGTCCTGGAGGATCTCACCCTCGAGGAACCGCTCGTGCTTCCCGAGGACGGCGGTGTGGTCCTCCAGGTCATCGCCCGCGCCGAACGAGAACCGGCGGCGGGAGGGGAGGCACCCTCCGAGGGACGGGTGCTGGAGGTCTACTCCCGCCCCGACGACCCCGCCGCCGAGCCGCTCTGGACACGCCACGCCTCCGGGGTGCTGCGCCCTGCCGCCGTCGGTGCCCCCGAGGGCGGCCGTGAACTCGCCCAGTGGCCGCCCGCAGGGGCGGAGCCGCTGCCGCTGGACGACGCCTATCAGCTCCTCGCCGACCAGGGGCTGGACTACGGGCCCGCGTTCCAGGGGCTGCGGGCGGCCTGGCGGCGTGACGGCGACCTGTTCGCCGAGGCCGTCCTGCCCGACCATGCCGCCGACCGCGCCGGGGAGTTCGGCCTCCATCCGGCCCTCCTCGACGCCGCCCTGCACGCCCTGGCCCTCGACGGCGCCGATCGGAGCGAGGGCGGGGCCGACGCCGGTCCGCGCCTGCCGTTCGCGTGGAGCGGCGTCACCCTGCACGCCACGGGCGCCTCCACCGTACGGGTACGCCTGCGGCCCACCGGACCCTCGACCGTCTCCCTGGAGATCGCCGACGCCGAGGGCGAGCCCGTGGCCACCGTGGACTCCCTGGCCGCCCGCCCGGTCACCCCCGGGGCACAGCCGTCCACCACCCCGCGGCAGGACGGCCTCTTCCGACTGGACTGGATTCCCGTCCAGCTCCCGGAAGCCCGGCTCGCCACCGGGCCCGGCATTCCCTCGCCATCCGCCGCCGAGCCACGCACCGCGTCCGCGACCGGGCCCGGCATTTCCACGGCATCCGCCGCCGAGCCACGCACCGCGTCGGCCACGGAGTCCGCCACGGAGTCCGTCGCTGAGAGCGAGACGGCGTTCGGCGCCGAACCCGTCACCGTCCGTTCCGCGGCCGACCTCGCCGCGGCGGGGGAGGCGACGGACGTGATCGTGCTGGACTGCGCCGCCGAGGACGCCGGGCGCCCGGACGCCGACGCCGTCCGCAGGGTCACCCACCGGGCCCTGGAAACCCTGCAGGCCTGGCTGGCCGGCGACCGTTTCCGGACCACCACCCTGGTCGTCGCCACCCGTGGCGCCATGGCCCGCCACGGCGAGGAACACGTCAGCGACCCGGCCGGGGCCGCCGTCTGGGGGCTGGTCCGCTCCGCGCAGATCGAGAACCCCGGCCGTATCGTCCTGGCCGACCTGGACGCTCACCCCGACTCCGCCGCCCTGCTCCGCACCCTCACCGCCCCGTCCGAGCCCGAACTGCTGATCCGCGCCGGGACCCCCTACGGCGCCCGGCTCACCCGGTTCCGGCCGGACCACCGAGCACCCGGCGCCGGAACCGCTGCCGGCCGGCGGGGCGAGCCACCGGTCTTCGATCCCGACGGGACGGTGCTCATCACCGGCGCCACCGGCGCTCTCGGCGCCCTCGTCGCCCAGCACCTCGTCACCGCACACGGGGTCCGGCACCTGCTGCTCGTCAGCCGCCGCGGCATGGCCGCCCCCGGCGCCGACGACCTGCACGACCGTCTCACCGGACTCGGCGCCCACGTCCGTGTCACCGCCTGCGACACGGCCGACCCCGACGCCCTCGCCGAACTGCTGGCGGACATCCCGGACGAGCACCCGCTGCGCGGCGTCGTCCACGCCGCCGGCGTCCTGGACGACGGTGTGATCGCGTCCCTGGACGCCACCCGCCTCGACCGTGTGCTCCGCCCCAAGGCGGACGCCGCCTGGCACCTGCACCGGCTCACCAGCGGACTGTCGCTCACCGCCTTCGTGCTGTTCTCCTCGGTCGCCGGCACCTTCGGCGCCCCCGGCCAGGCCAACTACGCCGCCGCCAACGCCTACTTGGACGCCCTCGCCCACCACCGCCGTTCCGTCCTCGGACTGCCCGCCCAGTCACTCGCCTGGGGCCCGTGGGCCGTGGAGCGGGGGCCGGAGGCGGGCATGGCAGGAGGCCTCGCCGACCTCGACCGCTCCCGTCTCACCCGCTCAGGCCTGCTGCCGCTCACCGCGGACGACGGCCTCGCCCTGTTCGACCTGGCCACCGAGACCCCCGCCACGACGCTGCTGGCGACACGGCTCGACCTGAACGCCGTCCGCGCGCAGACCGGACCGGACGACACGCTCCCCGCCCTCTTCCACGGCCTGGCCGACGCCACCGCCACCCGCCGCCGCTCCGCGGCCGGGCGCGCACGCCGCACCGGAGGACTCGCCGAACGCCTGGGCCGCCTGCGCGCGGACGAACGCCCCGCCGCTGTCACCGAGTTGATCCGCGCCCAGGCCGCCACCGTCCTCGGCTACGCCTCCGGCGCGCAGGTGGACACCGGCCGCCCCTTCCAGGACCTCGGCTTCGACTCCCTCACCGCGGTGGAGTTCCGCAACGGCCTGGCCTCGGCCACGGGCCTGCGGCTCCCGGCGACGCTCGTCTTCGACTACCCCGACATCGCCACACTGGCCCGGCACCTGCTGGACCAGTTCACCGACCTCACCACGCCACGGACCGCCCCGGCCGGTGCCCCCGGCCGACGGCCCAGCGGGGCGGACGACGAACCGCTCGCCATCGTCGGCATGGCCTGCCGCTACCCCGGCGGCGTCACCGGCCCCGACGACCTGTGGCGGCTGGTCGCCGAAGGCCGGGACGGCGTCACCGGCTTCCCCACCGACCGCCACTGGGACACCCCACGGCTCTACGACCCGGAGAGCTCCCGGCCGCACACCACGTACGTCAAGGAAGGCGGCTTCCTGCACGGCGCCGCCGAGTTCGACCCGGACTTCTTCGGCATCAGCCCGCGGGAGGCCGAGGAGATGGACCCGCAGCAGCGGCAACTCCTCGAAACCTCCTGGGAGGCCCTGGAACGGGCAGGCATCCGGCCCGCCTCCCTGCGCGGCACCGCCACCGGTGTCTTCGCCGGCGTGATGTACCACGACTACCCGACCGGCGCGAGTGCCGGCAGCATCGTCTCCGGCCGCGTCTCCTACACCCTCGGCCTGGAGGGCCCGGCCGTCTCGGTCGACACCGCCTGCTCCTCCTCCCTCGTCGCCCTCCACCTCGCGGGCCAGGCACTACGACGCGACGAGTGCTCCCTCGCCCTCGTCGGCGGCGTGACCGTCATGGCGACCCCCGACACGTTCGTGGAGTTCAGTCGTCAGCGTGGTCTTTCTCCGGACGGCCGCTGCAAGGCGTTCTCGGCTGCGGCGGACGGTACGGGCTGGTCGGAGGGTGTGGGGGTGCTGGTGCTTGAGCGTCTGTCGGACGCGCGGCGCAACGGGCACCGGGTGCTGGCGGTGGTGCGGGGTTCGGCGGTGAACCAGGACGGCGCCTCCAACGGGCTGACGGCGCCGAACGGTCCGTCGCAGCAGCGGGTGATCCGGCAGGCGCTGGCCTCCGCGGGGCTGGGCGCGGCGGATGTGGACGCGGTGGAGGCGCACGGTACGGGGACGGTGTTGGGTGACCCGATCGAGGCGCAGGCGTTGCTGGCCACCTATGGCCAGGAGCGGCCGGGTGACGGCGAGGGTGCGGGTGTGCCGTTGTGGCTGGGGTCGCTGAAGTCGAACATCGGGCATACGCAGGCGGCGGCCGGCGTCGCGGGCGTGATCAAGATGGTGATGGCGATGAGGCACGGGGTCCTGCCCCGGACCCTGCACGTGGACGAGCCGTCGCCGCACGTGGACTGGTCGGCGGGAGCGGTGGAACTCCTCACCGAAGCCCGGCCGTGGGAGCGCAACGGGCGCCCGCGCCGGGCGGGGGTGTCGTCCTTCGGTATCAGTGGCACGAACGCCCACGTGATCCTTGAGGAACCGCCCGTGAGCCCGGTGGCGGAGAAGCAGGCATCGGTGGGCGAAGAGCCCCCGCTGCCGGCGGTGCCGTGGGTACTGTCCGGGCGCGGTGAGGCCGCGTTGCGGGCACAGGCGGAGCGGCTGGCCGCGCACGTGGCCGAGCAGGCCGAGCTGTCCGTACTGGATATGGCCTACTCACTCGCCACGACACGATCGGTGTTCGAACACCGGGCCGTGGTGGTGGGCTCCGACAGGGAGGAACTGCTGCGGGGGCTGGCCGCTGTCGCCTCCGGTGAGCGGTCCGGCGGGACGCCGGTACCGGGGAAGACGGCGTTCGTCTTCTCCGGCCAGGGCAGCCAGCGGGCGGGCATGGGGCGGGAGTTGTACGACACCTTCCCGGTCTTCGCTCGCGCGTTGGACGAGGCGGTCGACGCGCTCGGTCTGCCCCTGCGGGAGGTGATGTGGGAGGACAGCGAGGGCGACAGGCTGGACCGTACGGGGTTCACGCAGCCGGCCCTGTTCGCCTACGAAGTGGCCCTTTTCCGGCTGCTGGAGTCGTGGGGTGTGCGCCCGGATGTGGTCGCCGGTCATTCGATCGGTGAGCTGGCCGCCGCGCATGTGGCGGGTGTGCTGTCGCTGACGGACGCGGCGACCCTGGTCGCGGCCCGGGCGCGGTTGATGGACGCGCTGCCGTCCGGCGGGGCCATGATCGCGGTACAGGCCACGGAGGAGGAGGTACGGCAGCACCTCGCCGGCCGTGAGGAAGTGGCGGTCGCCGCCGTCAACGGCCCTCGCTCGGTGGTGATCTCGGGCGAGGAGAGCGCTGTGGTGGAGGTCGCGGCAGCGTTCGACCGCACGACCCGTCTGAAGGTCTCCCACGCCTTCCACTCCTCGTTGATGGACCCGATGCTGGCGGAGTTCGGTGAAGTGGCGGCCGGGCTGACCCATCACGAACCCCGGATCCCCGTGGTGTCGAACGTGACCGGCCGCCTGGCCGACCCCGCCGATCTGTGCGACCCCGACTACTGGGTGCGTCACGTCCGCGACACCGTCCGCTTCCACGACGGCATCACCGCGCTGGAGGAGCAGGGCGTACGGACCTTCCTCGAGATCGGACCGCAGGCCGTGCTGGCCGGACTCGGCGCCACCGACGCAGCGGAGTTCATCGCCGCCCAACGACGCGACCGCCCCGAGACCGGTCAACTTCTCACCGCCCTCGGCCGCCTGCACACGCTCGGCCTGAAGATCGACTGGGAGGCGTTCTTCGCCGGGCGCGGTGCCCGCACCGTCGACCTGCCCACCTACCCCTTCCAGCACAAGCGCTACTGGCTCGACGCCACCCCACCCACCGGCAACCCCGCCGACCTGGGACAGACACCCACCACACACCCCCTCCTCCAAGCCGCCCTCACCCTCCCCACAACCGGCCAACTCGCCCTCACCGGACGCCTCAGCACCCACACCCACCCCTGGCTCACCCACCACACCGTCCACGACACCACCCTCCTGCCCGGCACCGCACTCGTCGAACTCGCCCTCCACGCCGGCCACCACACCCACACCCCCCTCCTCGAAGAACTCACCCTCCACACCCCCCTCACCCTCCCCCACCACACCGCCCTCGCCCTCCACGTCACCGTCAACACCCCCGACGACACCGGCCGCCGCACGGTGCAGGTGTTCTCCAGGCCCGAGGACGGTGACTCGGTCCCGGACGGGCAGGAGTGGTGCCTGCACGCCGAGGGTGTGCTCGCCCCCGAGACGACGGCTGGGCCGGTGACCGGGGGACTGGGCGGGGTGTGGCCGCCCGAGGGTGCCACGCCCGTGCCGCTGGACGCGTTCTACACCGATCTCGCTGCGCAGGGCCTGGAGTACGGCCCCGCCTTCCAGGGTCTGCGGGCGGCCTGGCGGGACGCCGACGCCCTTTACGGGGAAGTCGTCCTGCCCGACGATGCGTCGGGGGACGCCACCGCGTACGGCGTGCATCCGGCTCTGCTGGACGCCGCTCTGCACACCAGCTTCCTCGAACGGGGCGAGGACACCGGGCCGTCCATCCCGTTCGCCTGGAACGGAGTGCGCCTGCACGCGACGGGCGCCTCCGTGCTCCGCGTCCGTATCACCAGTACCGGCACCAGCAACAGCCCCGGCCCCGGCACTGGTTCCGCGCTGCGTCTGGATGCCGTGGACATCGCGGGCGCCCCCGTGATCACCGTGGAGTCGCTGGTCGCCCGGACCGTCTCGGCCGAGCAACTGAGCGGCCCGTCCACCGTCGCCCACCGTTCCCTCTTCGACGTGGGGTGGCTGTCGGTGTCCTCCGTGCCCGTCGGCGAGGCGAACCCGGGCGTGGTCCGATGGGCGTCGTTCGGCGCGGACGATCTGGGGCTGGGCCATCCGGACCTGTCGACCGTGCTCGACACGGGGGAGTGGCCGCCCGCCGTCGCCGTCCTCGGCTGCGTCACCGACACCGACGAGCCGATGCCGGACCGGGTCCGTGCGGCCACGGGCGCGGTTCTGGCGGCACTCCAGGCGTGGGCGGCCGACGAGCGGCTCGAAGGCTCCCGTCTGCTGGTCGTCACCCGGGGCGCCGTCGCGGCGCGGCCGGGAGAGGACACCGGCGGGAATCTGCCCGGAACGGCCGTGTGGGGCCTGGTACGGTCCGCCCAGGCCGAGAACCCCGACCGCCATCTGCTGGTCGACCTCGACGACGACCCCCGCTCGCTCGCCGCCCTTCCGGCCGCCGTCGCCACCGGTGAGCCGCAACTCGCGATCCGGGGCGGCGAGATCCTGGTGCCACGGCTGACCCGCGCCGTCCGCGGCGAGGCCGACGACGACGCCACCGCCTCCTCTCCCTGGGACGCCACCGGCACGGTGCTCGTCACCGGTGGCACCGGCGGCCTGGGCAGTCTCGTCGCCCGCCACCTCGTCACCGAGCACGGCGTCCGTCACCTGCTCCTCACCAGCCGCCGGGGCGCGGCAGCCGAGGGCGCCGCCGAACTGGCCGCCGAACTGGCAGAGTCGGGCGCCGAGGTCCGTGTCGAGGCCTGCGACGTCGGTGACCGGGACGCGCTCGCGGAACTGCTCGCCGGTATCGATCCGGACCACCCGCTCACCGGTGTCGTGCACGCCGCGGGCGTCGCCGCGAACGCCGTCATCGGCGCGCTGACCCCCGAGTACCTGGATCACGTCCTCGGACCGAAGGCGGACGCGGCCTGGCACCTGCACGAGCTGACCCGCGACCTGCCGCTGACCGCGTTCGTCCTGTTCTCCTCGTCCTCCTGCGTGGTCGACGGCCCCGGCCAGGGCAGTTACGCGGCGGCCAACCTCTTCCTCGGCGGCCTCGCCGAGCACCGCGCCGCCGCCGGGCTGCCCGCGCACGCCCTGGCCTGGGGCCTGTGGGGCGAGGGGCACGGAATGGTCCGCAGCCTCAAGACCGTGGACGTCGAACGCATCCGCCGCTGGGGCATGACCGAACTGACGGCGGCCGAGGGGCTGGAGCTCTTCGACACCGCCGTACGACGCCGGGTGCCGGCCCAACTGGCCGCTCACCTGGATCCCGCCGTGATCCGGGAGCGCGCCGACGGGGTACCGCCGCTCCTGCGCGGTCTGGTCCGGACGGCTGTCCCCGCCCGCCGAGGCGCCGCCCGCGCCACGGCGGCCGGTGCCGCCGAGGGGCCGTCGCTCGCCCTGCGCCTCGCCGGTCTGACCGGCGAGGACCGCGAGAACGCGGTGGTCGACCTGGTCCGCACCCATGTGGCGGCGGTGCTCGGCCACCACGGACCCGAAGCCGTCGCACCGGACCGTCCGTTCCTGGAGATGGGGTTCGACTCCCTCGGGGCCGTCGAACTCCGCAACCGCCTCAAGGGAGCCGTGGGCATCCCGATGCCCGCCACCATCGTCTTCGACCACCCCAGCGCCCGGGCCCTGGCCGACTGGATCCTCACGGAGACGGGGGCCGGGACGGACGGCGGGACGGGCAGCGGTGAGCGGGACCGTGCCGGGGCGACGACCGACCCGGCGGGGGAATCACTCAGCGCGCTCTTCCGCCAGGCCATCGACCGCGACCTCCTCGACCAGGGCGTCGCCATCCTCGACCTGGCCGCCGGCCTCCGCCCGACCTACGCCACCCCGGACGAGTTGCCCGAGCTGCCCCCCGCGGTCCGGCTGACGACCGGGCGGCGGCGACCCGGCCTGTTCTGCTTCCCCTCACCGGCGGCCATGGGCGGTGCCCACCAGTTCCTGCGGCTGGCAGCAGCCATGCGCGGCGAGCGGGACGTGTCCGCCGTCCCCCTTCCCGGCTTCGCCGACAGCGAGAGCCTGCCGGGCGCCTTCGCCACCGTCGTGGAAGGCTGCGCCCGCCAGATCCGGGCGGCAGCCGGAGACGAGCCGTACGTCTTGCTCGGCTACTCGGCGGGCGGGATCTTCGCGCACGCCACCGCCCGCCGTCTGGAGCAGACCGGTACCGGCCCGCGGGCCGTCGTCCTGCTGGACACCTACCATCCCAAGACCGAGGGACTGGTCGGGCTGATCGCCCAGATGTTCGCCGGACTCTTCGAGAAGGAGGCCCTGTTCGGTCCGTTCACCAACGCCCGTCTGACGGCCATGGCCTGGTACGGGCGGCTGATGGAGGACTGCGACCTGGACGGCATCGACGCGCCGATCCTCTTCGCCCGGCCCCGGAACTGGGCGGGCGACGCGGACACGGCGACGGCCACCGACGCCTGGCGCACCTCTTGGGACACCGCGCACACCGTCGTCGACGTCGAGGGCGACCACCTGACGATGGTCGAGTCCGAGGCACACCGCACGGCCGAGGTCATCAACGACTGGCTGGCCTCCTTGGAGTGACGGGCGGCGGGCCGACCGCGGCGGACTGCCCGCGGCCGGGGGGGGGGGGGGGGGGGGGGGGGGGGGGGGGGGGGGGGGGGCGCGGGGGGGGGGGGGGGCCGGGGGTCGGGGGGGGGGGGGGGGGGCGGCTCGTGGAACATCCCGGCTCCTTGCGTGGCTCGGGTCCATGGCGGCGGACC
>NZ_JBITEN010000002.1:266476-407956 GCF_044455165.1 Streptomyces sp. NPDC051315 | reverse complement strand
CGGGCGCACCTCTGGGCCCACCGCGCACACGGTCGCCGACGTCCCGGGGCACCCCGGGACGTCGCTCGTGTCGGCGGCCCCGCCCCCGGCCGGCTCGCGCGGGGACGGGCCGGCCTCCTCGTTGGTGCTCAGGCCTCCAGTTCGCCGTCGAGCATCCTGAACAGCTCGTCGGCGGTGGCCGCCGCCAGATCCTCGTCCTGGCCGAGCCCGGCCCCGGCCGAGCGGTGGGTCTCGGCGAACTTGGCCGCAAGCGACCGCAGCCGCTGCTCGATCCGGGCCGCCTCGGTTTCATCGGGCGCTACGGCGAACAGCGTCTGCTCGATCCGCGACAGCTCCGCGTCCAGCAGCGCCAGATCGGTTCCGGCCGCTCCGGTGGCCGTGACCGGCGGTTCGCCGACCAGCTCGGTGCGCAGGAACTCCGCCACGGCCACGACGGTCGGGCAGTCGTAGATCAGCGTGGCGGGCAGCCGCTCCCCGGTGGCACCGGAGAGCCGGTTGCGCAGCTCCAACGCCGCCAGGGAGTCCAGGCCCATGTCGAGGAAACCACGCTCGGGAGTGACGGCCTCAGGACCGTCGTGCCCGAGCACCGCCGCCACATGCGTCGCGACGAGGTCCTGGAGGAGCTGTCCCGCGTCCTCCCAGGAGAGGCCCGCGAGCTGCTCGGCCAACGGCAGCCCGGCCCGGCCGACGGAGGCACCCCCGGCCGACGCGACCGGACCGCCGTCCGGTGCCCCGCCCTGCCCGGACGCCGTCGCGCTCCCGGGGCGGGCCCCGGCAGTGGTGGGAACCAGGCCGCGCAGCAGCGCCGGCAGTTCGTCGGGCCGTGCCCGCAACGCCTCCGGATCGAACCGTACGGGAACCGGCACGGCCTCGTCCGAGGCGAGTGCCGCGTCGAACAGCGACAGCCCTTCCCGTACGGACAGTTCCCGCACCCCGAGCCGGCGGATACGGCCCGCGTCCACGGCGTGGGCGTCGCCCCCGCCCGCCGTCCCCTCCCACAGGCCCCAGGCGAGGGAGTGGGCGGGGAGGCCGAGGTGGTGGCGGTGGTGGGCGAGGGCGTCGAGGAAGACGTTGGCTGCGGCGTAGTTGGCCTGTCCGGCGGCGAGGATCATGCCGCCGGCGGAGGAGTAGAGGACGAAGGCGGTCAGGGGCAGGTCACGGGTGAGGTCGTGCAGGTGCCAGGCCGCGTCGGCCTTCGGCCGCAGCACACCGTCCACCCGTTCCGGCGTCATCGTGTCCACCACCCCGTTGTCCATCACCCCGGCGGCGTGGACCACGGCGGTCAGGGGGCGTTCTCCGGGGATCTCTTCCAGGAGTGCGGCGAGTGCGGCCCGGTCGCCGGCGTCGCAGGCGGCGATGGTGACCGTGTCAACGCCGAGGCCGGTGAGTTCGGCGTGCAGGGTGTCGGCGCCGGGTGCGTCGGGGCCCCGGCGGCTGGTGAGCAGCAGATGCCGTACGCCGTGCTCGGCCACCAGATGCCGGGCCACCCGTCCGCCGAGCAAGCCCGTGCCGCCGGTGATCAGCACCGTGCCGGCCGTCGGCCACCGGACGGACCGCTCCGCCGCCGCGGGCGGCACCGCCGACCGGGCCAGCCGCGGCACGCGGATCTCGCCCTGACGCAGAGCCGACTCCGGTTCGCCCGTGGCCGCCGCGGCGGGCAGGGCGCGGACGGACGCCGGAGAACCGTCGGTGTCGATCACCGTGAACCGGCCGGGATTCTCCGCCTGCGCCGCCCGGACCGCGCCCCAGACCGCGGCCCGGCCCGGATCGAGCGACCGGTCCGCCGGGCCGACGGACACGGCACCGCTCGTCACGACCACCAGACGGGACGACGCGAACCGCCCGTCGGACAGCCAGGCGCGGATCGCGGCCAGCACCTCGTGGACCGCCTCCCGCGCCCGGGAGGGCACCGTCGCCGTCTCGTCCCCGGGCGTCATGTGGAGGGTGACCAGCTCCGGCACCGGCCCGCCGTCCAGCACCTCCGCCAACTCGGGCAGCGCGGCCGGCTCCACGAGCCCCACCGCACGGCCCCGTGACCCGTCGGTGTCACGCAACGGCTGCCACTCGACGCGATACAGGGGGAGCGCTCCACCGCCCAACTGCTGCGCCGTCACCGGCCGCAGCGCCAACGAGCCCACGGTCGCCACGGGCGTGCCGTCGCTGTCGGCGATGTCCAGGGAGACGCCGCCGTTGTCCGCGGCCCGCATCCGCACCCGCACAGCGAAGGCACCCGTCGTCCGCAGGGACACACCGGTCCAGGCGAAGGGGATCCGGGTCTCCTGATCGCCGTCGGCCGGGCCGTCGCCGGTCAGGAAGTCGGTCAGATGCAGCGCGGCGTCCAGCAGCGCCGGATGGAGGCCGTACGCCGCCGCGTCCACGGCGCTCTCCGGCAGGGAGATCTCGCCGAGGACCTCCCCGTCGTGTCGCCAGATCCGCCGTACGCCCCGGAACACCGGACCGTAGTCGTACCCCTGGTCGGCCAGCTCCTCGTACAGGTGGTCCACAGGTACCGGTGTGGCCCCCTCGGGCGGCCAGACCCCGCCGTCCACCGGCAGCGCCTCGGCGTCGACGGCACCGTCGGCACCGTCCGGAGCCAGGACGCCGACCGCGTGCCGGACCCAGGGGGCCGTGGGGTCATCGGCGTCACGGGAATGGATCTCCACTCCGCGGCGGCCGGTGTCGTCGGGGGTGTTGACGGTGACGTGGAGGGCGAGGGCGGTGTGGTGGGGGAGGGTGAGGGGGGTGTGGAGGGTGAGTTCTTCGAGGAGGGGGGT
This sequence comes from Streptomyces sp. NPDC051315, assembly GCF_044455165.1. Classification (NCBI taxonomy): domain Bacteria; kingdom Bacillati; phylum Actinomycetota; class Actinomycetes; order Kitasatosporales; family Streptomycetaceae; genus Streptomyces; species Streptomyces sp. NPDC051315. Next base: position 405,182 of record NZ_JBITEN010000002.1, on the reverse strand, counting down.
GTGGGTGTGGTGGCCGGCGTGGAGGGCGAGTTCGACGAGTGCGGTGCCGGGCAGGAGGGTGGTGTCGTGGACGGTGTGGTGGGTGAGCCAGGGGTGGGTGTGGGTGCTGAGGCGTCCGGTGAGGGCGAGTTGGCCGGTTGTGGGGAGGGTGAGGGCGGCTTGGAGGAGGGGGTGTGTGGTGGGTGTCTGTCCCAGGTCGGCGGGGTTGCCGGTGGGTGGGGTGGCGTCGAGCCAGTAGCGCTTGCGTTGGAAGGGGTAGGTGGGCAGGTCGACGGTGCGGGCACCGCGCCCGGCGAAGAACGCCTCCCAGTCGATCTTCAGGCCGAGCGTGTGCAGGCGGCCGAGGGCGGTGAGAAGTTGACCGGTCTCGGGGCGGTCGCGTCGTTGGGCGGCGATGAACTCCGCTGCGTCGGTGGCGCCGAGTCCGGCCAGCACGGCCTGCGGTCCGATTTCGATGAGGGTGCGTGTGCCGTGTTCTTCCAGCGCGGTGATGCCGTCGTGGAAGCGGACGGTGTCGCGGACGTGACGCACCCAGTAGTCGGGGTCGCGCAGGTCGGCGGGGTCGGCGAGGCGGCCGGTCACGTTCGACACGACCGGGATGACGGGCTCGTGGTAGGTGAGCTGTGCGGCGACCTTGCCGAACTCGGCGAGCATCGGGTCCATGAGCGGGGAGTGGAAGGCGTGGGAAACCTTCAGGCGGGTCGTGCGCTGGAAGTGCCGGGCCAGCTCGGTGACGGCGGCCTCGTCTCCGGAGATCACCACCGAGCGAGGGCCGTTGACGGCGGCGACCGCCACGTCGTCACGGCCGGCGAGGTGGTGCCGTACCTCTTCCTCCGTGGCCTGTACGGCGATCATGGCCCCGCCTGACGGCAGCGCGTCCATCAGGCGGGCCCGGGCCGCGACCAGGGTCGCCGCGTCCGTCAGCGACAGCACACCCGCCACGTGCGCGGCGGCCAGCTCACCGATCGAATGACCGGCGACCACATCCGGGCGCACACCCCACGACTCCAACAGCCGGTACAGGGCGACTTCGTAGGCGAACAGGGCCGGCTGCGTGAAGCCGGTGCGGTCCAGCCGTCCGTCGTCCCCCCACATCACCTCCCGCAACGGGAGGCCGAGCGCGTTGACCGCCTCGTCCAGCGCGCGGGCGAAGACCGGGAAGGTGTCGTACAACTCCCGCCCCATGCCTGTCTGTTGGCTGCCCTGGCCGGAGAAGACGAACGCCGTCTTCCCCGGTACCGGCGTCCCGCCGGACCGCTCACCGGAGGCGACAGCGGCCAGCCCCCGCAGCAGTTCCTCCCTGTCGGAGCCCACCACCACGGCCCGGTGCTCGAACACCGACCGTGTCACGGCCAGCGAGTAGGCCACATCCAGTACGGACAGCTCGCCCTGCTCGGCCACATGCTCTGCGACCCGCTCCGCCTGCGCCCGCAACGCGGCCTCACCGCGGCCGGACAGTACCCACGGCACCGCCGGCAGCGGAACGGAAGGCGGCTGCTCCCGCTCCTCCTCCGCCTGCACAGGCGGTTCTTCCACGATGACGTGGGCGTTGGTACCACTGATACCAAAGGACGACACCCCCGCCCGGCGGGGGCGCCCGTTGCGCTCCCACGGCCGGGCTTCGGTGAGGAGTTCCACCGCTCCCGCCGACCAGTCCACGTGCGGCGACGGCTCGTCGACGTGCAGGGTCCGGGGCAGCACCCCGTGCCGCATCGCCATCACCATCTTGATCACGCCCGCGACGCCGGCCGCCGCCTGCGTATGCCCGATGTTCGACTTCAGCGACCCCAGCCACAACGGCGCACCCGCACCCTCACCCCCACCCTCGCCGTCACCCGGCCGCTCCTGGCCATAGGTGGCCAGCAACGCCTGCGCCTCGATCGGGTCACCCAGCGTCGTTCCCGTCCCATGACCTTCCACCGCGTCCACATCCGCCGCGCCCAGCCCCGCGGAGGCCAGCGCCTGCCGGATCACCCGCTGCTGCGACGGACCGTTCGGCGCCGTCAGCCCGTTGGAGGCGCCGTCCTGGTTGACGGCCGAGCCCCGCACCACCGCCAGCACCCGGTGCCCGTTGCGCCGCGCGTCCGACAGACGCTCAAGGACCAGCACTCCCACACCCTCCGACCAGCCCACTCCGTCCGCCGCAGCCGAGAACGCCTTGCAGCGGCCGTCCGGAGACAGCGCGCGCTGCCTGCTGAAGTCCACGAAGGCGTCGGGGGTGGACAGGAAGGTGACGCCACCCGCCAGCGCCATGCTGCACTCGCCGTTGCGCAGCGCCTGGGCCGCCAGGTGGAGGCTGACCAGGGAGGAGGAGCAGGCGGTGTCGACCGAGACGGTGGGGCCCTCGAGGCCGAAGAGGTACGCGAGCCGCCCGGACAGCACGCTGACGGCGCTACCGTTGGCGAGGTAGCCGGCCACGTCGGAGGGGACGCCGTCCCCCAAACGGGTGCCATAGTCGTCGTACATGACGCCCGCGAAGACACCCGTCTGGCTGCCGCGCAGGGACACCGGGTCGATCCCGGCCCGCTCCAGCGCCTCCCAGGCGGTCTCCAGCAGCAGCCGCTGCTGCGGGTCCATGGCCAAGGCCTCGCGCGGGCTGATGCCGAAGAAGTCCGGGTCGAACTCGGCGCCGTCGAGCAGGAAACCGCCGTCCCGGACGTAACTCTTGCCGTCCTCCGGTTCGGGTGCGTAGAGGCGGGCGGAGTCCCAGCCGCGGTCGGTGGGGAAGCCGGAGACGGCGTCGATCCCGTCGGCGACGAGGTCCCACAGATCTTCGGGGCTGTGCACCTCGCCCGGGTAGCGGCAGCCCATTCCGACGATGGCGATCGGATCGTCCGCGTGGCCCGCCCGGGACCGGCCCGACCGCGCGGCCGTCCCGGTTCCCGTGGCCGTGGAGGTGTCGTCCCGCGCGCCGAGAAGCTCGGATTTCAGCAGCTCGGCCACGGCCTGTGGGGTCGGGTGGTCGAAGACCAGGGTGGCGGGCAGGGCCAGGCCGGTGGTGCCGCGCAGGGCGTTGCGCAGCTCGACCGCCGCGAGCGAGTCGAAGCCCATCTCGCGGAAGGCCCGTTCGGGCTCGACCGCGTCCGGGCCGTCATGGCCGAGTACGGCCGCGACCCGACCGCGCACCAGATCCAGCAGGAACCGGTCGCGCTCGGTGCCGGGCAGGCCCGCCAGCCGCTCGGCGAACGGATTCACGCCGGCGGTGCCGCCGGCCGGATGTGCGGACAGTGCGGTGGACGCCCGCGGGACGGGCACCCGTACCAGGCCGCGCAGCAGCGCCGGGAGGTCGTCGCCCCGGGCGCGCAGTGCTGCCGCGTCGACCCGCACCGGGACCACCACCGCCTCGGCGGGTTCCAGGGCCAGCGCACGGTCGAACATGGCCAGACCCTGCTCCGCGTCCAGCGCGGGCAGACCGAGCCGGCTCATCCGGCGCAGGTCGGCGTCGTCGAGGTCGCCCATCCCGGTGCTCTCCTTCCACAGGCCCCAGGCGAGGGAGTGAGCGGGGAGGCCGAGGTGGTGGCGGTGGTGGGCGAGGGCGTCGAGGAAGACGTTGGCTGCGGCGTAGTTGGCCTGTCCGGCGGCGAGGATCATGCCGCCGGCGGAGGAGTAGAGGACGAAGGCGGTCAGGGGCAGGTCGCGGGTGAGGTCGTGCAGGTGCCAGGCCGCGTCGACCTTCGGCCGCAGCACCCGCTCGGTCTGCTCCTCGGACAGCGACGGCACCAGGCCACCGTCCGCCACTCCTGCGGCGTGGACGACGGCGGTCAAGGGGTGTGCGCCGGGGATCTCCTCCAGGAGCGCGGCGAGTGCGGCCCGGTCGCTCGTGTCGCAGGCGGCGATGGTGACCGTGTCGGCGCCGAGGCCGGTGAGTTCGGCGCGGAGGGTGTCGGCGCCGGGTGCGTCGGGGCCCCGGCGGCTGGTGAGCAGCAGATGCCGTACGCCGTGCTCGGCCACCAGATGCCGGGCCAGTACGGCTCCCAGGCCGCCGGTGCCGCCGGTGATCAGGGTCGTGCCGTCCGTGCCCCACACGGATGCGGCCGCGGCTGTGGCCGGCTTCGGGGCCGCGGTGCCGGTGATCCGGGCCAGACGGGGCACGCGAACCTGGCCCCGGCGCAACGCCACCTCGGGCTCGCCCAGGGCGAGGGCGGCGGGTACGGCGTGCAGGGAGGCGTCGGCGTCGTCGAGGTCCACGACGGCGAACCGGCCCGGGTTCTCCTCGGCGGCCGCGCGTACGAGGCCCCACAGCGGAGCCTGCGCCAGGTCGGCCGTGTCCTCGCCGGGGCCGACGGCGACCGCGCCACGTGTGATCAGTACCAGGCGGGTGCCGCCGAGGCGGTCCTCGGCGAGCCACTCCTGGAACAGGCCCAGCACCCGGTGGGTGAGGGCGCGGGCCCGGCCGGGCAGGTCGGCGTCGCCGCCGTCCTCGGACTCGGGCACCCGGAACACCACCGTCTGCGGAGCCGCCGGTCCGGCGGCGGGGTCGGCCACCACGGCCGCCAGGGCCGCCACATCGGCATGGCGGGGCACCCCCTCCCAGCCGGAGACGGCAGCCCTTGGGGAGGACGACGGGGAGGACGACGAGGAGGACGAAGTGTCGCTGCCCAGCACGGCCCACCGCAGCTCACCGTCGACGGGCGGCGGAGCCGTCACGGACCGCCACTCCACCCGGTGCAGCGGAACGTCGACGGCGCGTCTACCGGCCTCGGTGAGGCGTTCCTGGTCCACCGGGCGGGACACCAGGGTCGACACCGTGGCCACCGGCCGGCCGTCGGTGTCGGCCATCCGCATCACGGACACCTCGGCGCCGTCCACGCGGGAGATCCACATCCGCAGACCGGCCGCCCCCGCCGCGTGCGGGGTCACGCCGGTCCAGGCGAACGGCAGCAGCACCGGACCGTCGCTCTCGTCCAGCAGGTCGACGTGCATGGCGGCGTCGAGCAGGGCCGGGTGGAGGGTGTAGTCGGCCGCCTCGGCGGCGGTCCCGAACGGGAGGGCCACCTCGGCGTAGATCTCGTCGCCGTCCCGCCAGGCGGCCCGCAGGCCCTGGAACGCCGGGCCGTAGTCGTACCCCCGCTCGGCCAGCAGTGCGTACGCGTCGGTGACGTCCACGGGGGCCGCGCCCGGCGGAGGCCACAGGCCGAGGTCGAACTCGGGGGCCGCCGGGTGCGGGCTGAGGAAGCCGACGGCATGGGTCGTCCAGGCGTCACGAAGATCGGCACCGGCGTCCGCGACGTCCACGGCGCGGCTCTCCGGCCGGGAGTGGATCTCCACGGCCCGGCGGCCGGACTCGTCCGGCGCCCCCACGACGACCTGCAGGGCCGCCGCGCTGCCCTCGGGCAGGACGAGGGGTACGTGGAGGGTCAGTTCCTCGACGACAGGGCAACCGGCGTGCTCGCCTGCCTGGAGCGCCAGCTCGACGAATCCGGTACCGGGAAACAGCACCGTCCCCATCACCACGTGATCGGCGATCCAAGGCTGGGAGTCGGCGGCGATCCGACCGGTGAGGACGAGCCCACCACTGCCGGGAAGAGGCAGAGCGGCACCCAACAGGGGGTGCTGTAGCGGCAGTTGTCCCAGGCCGGTCGGGTCACCGTGAACGGGAGCGCCGGCGTCGAGCCAGTAGCGCTTGTGCTGGAAGGCGTACGTCGGCAGGTCGACGGTGCGGGCACCGCGCCCGGCGAGGACGGCATGCCAGTCGACGGTGGCACCTCGGGTGTGCAGGTCGCCGAGGGCGGTGAGAAGTTGACCGGTCTGGGGGCGGTCGCGTCGTTGGGCGGCGATGAACTCCGCTGCGTCGGTGGCGCCGAGTCCGGCCAGCACGGCCTGCGGTCCGATCTCGATGAGGGTGCGTGTGCCGTGTTCTTCCAGCGCGGTGATGCCGTCGTGGAAGCGGACGGTGTCGCGGACGTGGCGCACCCAGTAGTCGGGGTCGCACAGATCGGCGGGGTCGGCCAGGCGGCCGGTCACGTTCGACACCACGGGGATCCGGGGTTCGTGATGGGTCAGCCCGGCCGCCACTTCACCGAACTCCGCCAGCATCGGGTCCATGAGCGGGGAGTGGAAGGCGTGGGAGACCTTCAGGCGGGTTGTGCGGTCGAACGCTGCCGCGACCTCCGTCACAGCGCTCTCCTCGCCCGAGATGACCACCGAGCGAGGGCCGTTGACGGCGGCGACCGCCGCCTTCTCACGGCCGGCGAGGTGGTGCCGTACCTCCTCCTCCGTGGCCTGTACCGCGATCATGGCCCCGCCGGACGGCAGCGCGTCCATCAACCGCGCCCGGGCCGCGACCAGGGTCGCCGCGTCCGTCAGCGACAGCACACCCGCCACATGCGCGGCGGCCAGCTCACCGATCGAATGACCGGCGACCACATCCGGGCGCACACCCCACGACTCCAACAACCGGAAAAGGGCCACTTCGTAGGCGAACAGGGCCGGCTGCGTGAACCCCGTACGATCCAGCCTGTCGCCCTCGCTGTCCTCCCACATCACCTCTTTCAGAGGCAGACCGAGCGCCTCGACCGCCTCGTCCAGCGCACGGGCGAAACCCGGGAAGGTGTCGTACAACTCCCGCCCCATGCCTGTCCGCTGGCTGCCCTGGCCGGAGAAGACGAACGCTGTCTTCGCCTGCACCGGCGTCCCGCCGGACCGCTCACCGGAGGCGACAGCGGCCAGGCCCCGCAGCAGTTCCTCCCTGTCGGAGCCCACCACCACGGCCCGGTGTTCGAACACCGATCGTGTCGTGGCGAGTGAGTAGGCCATATCCAGTACGGACAGCTCGGCCTGCTCGGCCACGTGCACGGCCAGCCGCTCCGCCTGTGCCCGCAACGCGGCCTCACCGCGCCCGGACAGTACCCACGGCACCGTCGGCAGCGGGGGCTCTTCGCCCACCGATGCCTGCTTCTCCGCCACCGGGCTCACGGGCGGTTCCTCAAGGATCACGTGGGCGTTGGTGCCACTGATACCGAAGGACGACACCCCCGCCCGGCGCGGGCGCCCGTTGCGCTCCCACGGCCGGGCTTCGGTGAGGAGTTCCACCGCTCCCGCCGACCAGTCCACGTGCGGCGACGGCTCGTCGACGTGCAGGGTCCGGGGCAGGACCCCGTGCCTCATCGCCATCACCATCTTGATCACGCCCGCGACGCCGGCCGCCGCCTGCGTATGCCCGATGTTCGACTTCAGCGACCCCAGCCACAACGGCGCACCCGCACCCGCACCCTCACCCTCGCCGTCACCCGGCCGCTCCTGGCCATAGGTGGCCAGCAACGCCTGCGCCTCGATCGGGTCACCCAGCGTCGTTCCCGTCCCATGACCTTCCACCGCGTCCACATCCGCCGCGCCCAGCCCCGCGGAGGCCAGCGCCTGCCGGATCACCCGCTGCTGCGACGGACCGTTCGGCGCCGTCAGCCCGTTGGAGGCGCCGTCCTGGTTCACCGCCGAACCCCGCACCACCGCCAGCACCTGATGCCCGTTGCGCCGCGCGTCCGAGAGGCGTTCGACGAGGAGCATGCCGACGCCCTCGGACCAGCCCACGCCGTCGGCGGCGGCCGAGAACGCCTTGCAGCGGCCGTCGGGGGCGAGTCCGCGCTGCCGGTTGAAGTCGACGAAGGTGTCCGGGGTGGACATGACCGTCACGCCGCCCGCCAGGGCGAGCGTGCACTCGCCGCGCCGCAACGCCTGGATCGCCCAGTGCAGTGCGACCAGCGACGACGAGCAGGCGGTGTCCACGGTCACCGCGGGGCCCTCCAACCCCAGCGCGTAGGCGACCCGGCCGGACACGACGCTCGCCAGACTGCCGTTGCCGAGGTACCCGGCGAGGTCCTCGGGCACGTCGTGCAACCGGGTGCCCCAGTCGTGGTACATGACGCCCGCGAAGACGCCGGTCGGACTGCCGTGCAGGGACACCGGGTCGATCCCGGCCCGCTCCAGCGCCTCCCAGGCGGCTTCCAGCAGCAGCCGCTGCTGCGGGTCCATGGCCTGGGCCTCGCGCGGGCTGATGCCGAAGAAGGCCGGATCGAACTCGGCGGCGTCGTGCAGGAAGCCGCCTTCGCGGGTGGAGGTGCGGCCGGGGGTGCCGGGCTCGGGATCGTAGAGGTTCGCCACGTCCCAGCCACGGTCCTCGGGGAACGGCGACACGCCGTCCCCGCCCCCGGCGACCAGCTCCCACAGCTGTTCCGGAGAGGCGGCCCCGCCGGGGTAGCGGCAGCTCATGCCGACGATGGCGATCGGCTCGTCGTCGGCAGGACCCGCCGCGGCCGCTGCCGCTGCCGTCGCTGCGGACGGGTCCGTGGCGGTCCCGGCCACGGTGTCCAGCGACGCCTGGAGGATGTGCGCGGCGAGTGCGCGGGGCGTGGGGTGGTCGAAGACCAGGGTGGACGGCAGGCGCAGCCCGGTGGCGGCGTTGAGCAGGTTGCGCAGCTCGACCGCGGCCAGCGAGTCGAAGCCGATGTCGCTGAAGGCGCGGGCCGGTTCGACGGCTCCGGCGTCCTCGTGCCCGAGGACCGCCGCGACCCGGTCGCGCACCAGGTCCAGCACCCGGCTCTCCCGCTCGGGCTCGGGGTGCGTGAGCAGGGTGAGCGCGAACGGCAGGTCCTGCCCCGGCGCGGGTCGGCCCGTGCCGGGGCGGCGGGAGGCCGCCGCATGCGGTGCGGGCCGGACCACGGCCCGCAGCAGTGGCGGGATGCCGTCGAGGCGGGCCCGGACGGCGGCCGCGTCGACGCGCACGGTCAGGGCGACAGCGGTGTCGGACGCCGTCAGGGCCCCGTCGAACAGGGCCAGGCTCTCGGCCGGGGTGAGCGGTGCCAGGCCCTGGCGCTCGATGCGCCGGAGGCCGGAGGAGCCCAGGGCGGTGCCCATGCCCTCGCCGCCCGCCCACAGGCTCCACACCTGGGACTGGGCGGGCAGGCCCAGGGCCCGGCGGTGGAGGGCGAGGGCGTCCAGGAAGGCGTTCGCGGCCGCGTAGTTGCCCTGCCCGGGGGCGTCGAGCAGGCCCGAGGTCGAGGAGACGAGGACGAACGCGGTCAGCGGCAGGTCGCGGGTCAGCTCGTGCAGGTGCCAGGCCGCGTCGGCCTTCGGACGCAGCACACCGTCGATCCGGTCGGCGGTGAGGCCGGCCAGCAGGGTGTCGTCCAGCACGCCGGCCGCGTGCACCACGCCGGTGAGCGGATGCCCGGGGTCGATGCCGGCCAGGAGACCGGCCAGGGCGTCCCGGTCGGCGACGTCGCAGGCCGCGATGGTCACGCGGGCGCCGAGGGTGTTCAGTTCGGCCGCCAGTTCGGTGGCCCCGTCCGCGGCCTCGCCGCGCCGTCCGGCCAGCAGCAGGTGACGCACCCCGTGACGGGCCACCAGGTGGCGGGCGACCTCCCGGCCGACACCACCGGTGCCGCCGGTGATCAGCACCGTGCCCGCCGGGTTCCACGGCTCGGCGGCCGGTTCGTCGCCGGCCGGCGCGGCGGGGAGGCGTACCACTCGGGGGACCCACACCGCGTCGTCGCGCAGGGCGATCTCGGGCTCGGGTGCCGTCAGCGCCGCCGCCGCGAGGTGACCGGCCGAGGTGTGCCGGTCCGGGGCGTCGTCGATGAGGACCACCCGGCCGGGATACTCGGCCTGCGCCGAGCGGACGAGGCCGCGTACCGCGGCCGCCGCCAGGTCGGTGACTCCCTCGTCCGGGTCCACGGCCGCGGCGCCCCGGGTCACGAGGGCCAGGCGCGTTCCCGGGGGACACGGGTCGCCGCCGTCGTCGTGGTCGTCGACCAGCCAGGTCCGCAGGAGCTCCAGCGCCCAGGCGGTGGCGGCCCGCACCCGGTCGGGCACAGCGGTGTCCACTGCGGGCCGCGCCACGGGGAGTTCGGCGAGGAGCATCCCGGGCAGCCGGGCCGGGGTGCCGAGGAGAGCGGCCAGCGCGGCCGCGTCGTCGACCCGGGCCCAGGTGCCCGGCGCGGAGGACACGGGTACGGCCGGGCCGCGCTGCCATGTGAGGCCGTACACGGGGCGCTGTCGCGTGCCGGAGGAGTGCAGACGTCCGGCCGGAACCGGGCGGGAGACCAGCGAGGCGACCGACGCCACCGGGGCACCGGCCGTGTCGGTGATCTCCAGCGCGAGCGTCTCCGACCCGGCGCCGTCCGCGGCGGTGATGCGCACGCGCACGTGCGTGGCGCCCGTGGCGTGCAGCCGTACCCCGGACCAGGCGAACGGGATGCCGGCGGGAGCGTCCGGCGGAACGGTGTCGGAGGTGAGGAAGTCGGCGCTGTGCAGGGCGGCGTCCAGCAGAGCCGGATGCAGACCGTACGCGTCCGCGCCGGCCGCGGTCGCGTCGTCCAGGGCGACCTCGGCGTACACGCCGTCTCCGTGCCGCCAGGCCGCCCGCACGGCCTGGAACGCCGGTCCGTAGCCGTACCCCAGGGTGGCGAGGTCGCGGTACAGCGCGGAGACGTCCACGGGGGTGGCGCCGCGCGGTGGCCACACGTCGCCTCCGGCGGCCGGAGACGCCACGGCGACGGGCGCGACGGGGGCGACAGGGGCGACGGGGGAGAGGACCCCGGAGGCGTGCCGGGTCCACACCTCGTCGTCCACGCCGCCGTTCGGGTCGTCGTCGACGTCCTCGGCTCGGGAGTGGATGCCGAGGCTGCGACGGCCGGACGCGTCGGGGCCGCCCACCGTCACCTGGAGGGCGATGCCACCCCGCTCGGGCAGGACGAGCGGGGCCTCCAGGGTGAGGTCGTCGATCCACGGGCAGTGGGTCAGTTCGCCCGCGTGCGCGGCCAGTTCCACGAATGCGGTGCCGGGGAGCAGCGTGGTGTCCAGGATGACGTGATCGGCCAGCCAGGGATGGGTCCGGGGCGACAGCCGCCCGGTGAGCACCATGCCGTCCGAGCCGGGCAGCGCCACCATGGCGCCCAGCAGCGGGTGTACGGCGGGAGCCTGGCCGAAGCCGGTGGCGTCACCGGAGACGGTGGGGGCGTGCAGCCAGTAGTGCCGGTGCTGGAAGGGATAGGTCGGCAGGTCCACCTGCCGTGGGGCCCGGCCGCCGGCGCCCGGTGCGAACACCGCGCTCCACCGGACGGGCCGGCCGCGTACGTGCAGGTGCGCGAGGGCGGTCAGCAGACCGGGTCCCTCCGGCCGTTCGCGGCGCAGCGGCGCGATGGTCACCGCGTCCTCGCCGGTCACGCACTCCCGGACCAGCGCCGTCAGGGTGCGGTCGGGGCCGACCTCCAGGAAGACGGTGGCGCCGGAGCGTTCCAGGGCGGTCGTGGAGTCGTGGAAGCGCACTGCCTCGCGGGCGTGGCGCACCCAGTACTCGGGGTCGCACAGGTCCCCGCCGTCCGTCTCGGTGCCGAGGACGGTGGACACCAGCGGGACCGTGGGCGGGTGGTAGTCCAGGACCTGGGCCACCCGCCGGAACTCGGCCAGCATCGGTTCCATGAGCGGGGAGTGGAAGGCGTGCGACACCCGCAGCGGGACGGCCCGCGCGAACTGCCCGGCGACGTCGGCCACCGCCTCCGCCGCGCCGGAGATCACCACCGACGACGGGGCGTTCACGGCGGCGACCCCTACGTCCGTGCGGTCACCGAGCGCCGTGCGCACCTCCGCCTCGGTGGCCCGCACGGCCACCATGGCCCCTCCCTCGGGCAGCGCCTGCATCAGCCTGCCCCGGGCGGCCACCAGCGTCGCCGCGTCCTCCAGGGACAGCACGCCCGCCACATGGGCGGCGGCCAGCTCGCCGACCGAGTGACCCGCCACCACGTCCGGCACCACGCCCCAGTGCTCCAGCAGGCGGTACAGCGCCACCTCGAACGCGAACAGCGCGGGCTGCGTGTACTCGGTCCGGTCCAGCAGGTGCCCGTCGCCGTCCTGCGGCCCCGTGCCCCACATCACCTCGAGCAGCGGGCGGTCCAGCTGGAGGTCCAGATGCCCCACGACCTCGTCCAGCGCCCTCGCGAACACCGGGTGGCGGGCGTGGAGTTCGCGCCCCATCCCGACCCACTGGCTGCCCTGCCCGGAGAAGAGGAAGGCCGTCCGCCCGCCGGAGGGCTCCCCGGTGACCAGACCGGAGTCCTCCTCGCCGGCCGCCAGCGCGGCGAGTGCACGCAGGGCGCCCTCCCTGTCGTACGGCAGCAGCACCGCCCTGTGCTCCAGCGCGGCCCGCCCGGTGGCCAGCGTGTACCCGACGTCCGCCAGGCCGTCGTCCGTCGAGCCGGCCGTCGCCGGGCCGTCGTCCGCCGCCCCGTCGTCCGCAGGCCTGGCGTCCGCCCCGTCGTCGTCCGCCTCGGCGAGACGGGCGCGCAGCCGCTCCGCCTGGGCGCGGAGCGCCGCACGGCTGCGGGCCGACACCACCAACGGCACAGGCACAGGCACAGGGCCGGGCGCGCGGTCCTGGAGGGCAGGACGCTCGGCGGGCTCCCCCGGCGCCGGTCCGGCCGGCTCGTGCGGTGCCTCCTCCAGGATCAGATGAGCGTTCGTGCCGCTGATGCCGAACGACGACACCCCGGCGCGGCGCGGGTGTCCCTCCACCGTCCACGGGCGGGCCTCGGTCAGCAGCTCCACCGCACCGGCCGACCAGTCCACGTGCGGTGTGGGCCGGTCCACGTGGAGCGTCCTGGGCAGCGTGCCGTGCCGCATGGCCATGACCATCTTGATCACGCCCGCGACCCCGGCCGCCGCCTGGGTGTGCCCGATGTTGGACTTGAGGGAGCCGAGCCAGAGCGGGCGGCCCCCGGGACGTTCCCGGCCGTACGTGGCGAGCAGCGCCTGGGCCTCGATCGGGTCGCCGAGCGTCGTCCCCGTACCATGGGCCTCCACCGCGTCCACGTCGGCCGGACGCAGGCCGGCGGCGGTCAAGGCCTGCTGGATGACGCGCTGCTGGGAGGGGCCGTTGGGCGCCGTCAGGCCGTTGGAGGCCCCGTCCTGGTTGACGGCCGAGCCGCGGATGACGGCGAGGACGCGGTGGCCGTTGCGGCGGGCGTCGGACAGCCGTTCCAGCACCAGTACGCCGGCTCCCTCGCCCCAGCCGGTGCCGTCGGCCGCCGCCGCGAACGGCTTGCACACACCGTCCGGGGCGAGGCCGCGCTGACGGCTGAAGGACGTGAAGACACCGGGGCTGCCGATGACGGCCACGCCGCCGGCCAGGGCGAGCGAGGACTCGCGCTGCCGCAGCGACTGGCACGCGAGGTGCAGCGCCACGAGGGAGCCCGAACAGGCCGTGTCCACGGTGAGGGTCGGGCCCTCCAGCCCGAGCGCGTAGGCGGCGCGGCCGGAGACCACACTGGGCGCGGTGCCGGTGAGCAGGTAACCGTCCAGGCCGTCGGGGGCCTCGTGCAGGCGGACGCCGTACTCCTGGGGCTCCGCGCCGATGAAGACGCCCGAACGGCTGCCGCGCAGGGCGTGGGGATCCAGACCCGCGTGTTCCAGGGCCTCCCAGCACAGTTCCAGCACCAGCCGTTGCTGCGGGTCCATGGCGGAGGCCTCACGGGGGCCGATGCCGAAGAACTCGGCGTCGAATCCCCCTGCGTCCTCCAGGAAGGCGGCGTCGCGTACGTAACTCTTGCCGGGCTTGGAGGGATCGGGGTCGTACAGGCTGTCCACGTCCCAGCCGCGGTCGGTGGGAAGCGGCGAGAGGGTGTTGCGCTCCTCGGCGACCAGACGCCACAACGCCTCCGGCGAGGTCGCGCCCCCGGGGTAGCGGCAGCCGACGCCCACGATGGCGATCGGCTCGTGCGGATCGACGTCCGCCGCGGCCGTCAGCGAGGTCTCGGCCGCCCTCCCGACGGGCTGCTCGCCCAGCAGCCGCCCCAGCAGGAACCGGGCCAGCGCGACGGGCGTCGGATGGTCGAAGACCATGGTGACGGGCAGGTCCGTGCCGGTGGCGGCCACCAGTTCCGCGTGCAGCTCGACGGCGGCCAGCGAGTCGAACCCCAGCTCCTGGAACGGCGACCCGGCGTCCACGGCGCCGTCGATACCGGCGCCCAGCCCGGCGAGGACGGCCGCCGCGCGGTCGCGCACCAGGTCCAGCACCAGGGCCTCACGGGCCGAGGCCGGCAGACTCCGCAACCGCCGGATCAGCGCCTCCCCGTCGCCCGGCCCCTCGTTGCCCGCCACCTCGTCAGGAATGAGATCCCTGGACTCGCTCATCCGCGCACTCCACTGTTCCGGGACATGAGGAATTGAGATATAGGCCGTCAAAGACGCATACCTCGGCGTCAGGCTAGGTTCGGCCAAGGCGACCCCACACCCCTATGCACCCCTAGAGCCGAGGTGAGGAATGGCGTACACGTTCAGTCGCTCGAAGGCTGTGGAAAACCGTGCCGGGAACCGAGGCAAGCACCGGGAAAGGCGCACGCCAGTAATCACCGGCAGCAACGGAATCGCAGGACAGCGACATCACGGGCAGCAGCGAACCCGCAGGGCAGCGGCGGAATCACAGGGCAGCGGAATCACAGGGCAGCGAAAATGGCAGGGCGGCCAAGAAGACAGGGCAGCGAAATCGGCAGGGGTGCGAAGAAGACAGGGCAGCGAAAGTGACCGGACAGCGAAATCGCCAGGACAGCGCGGGCAGAACGCGAACCCGGTGCAATCCGCAGCCGCTGCCCGTTCGTTAGGCGCGGGCACGGACCGCCGCGGCGAGACGGTCGATCGTCTCGGCCGGGCGGGCGGTCAGGTAGAAGTGGCCGCCCTGGAACTCGTGGACGGTGAAGTCACCGGTGGTGTGCCGTCGCCAGGCGTGGGCCTCCTCGAGGGTGACCTGCTCGTCGGTGTCGCCGACGAAGACCTCTACCGGGCAGTCGACGACGGCGTCCGGGTCACCGACGTAGCGCTCGATGGCGCGGTAGTCGGCCCGCACGGCGGGGAGGATGGCGCGCAGCATCTCCTCGTCGTCCAGCAACCGGGTGTCGGTGCCGCTGAGGTTGCGGATCTCGGCCACCAGCCCCTGGTCGTCGCGCAGATGGACGTCCTCGGTGCGGCGCCGGGACGGCGCGCGACGCCCCGAGGCGATCAGCACGCTGGGGGCGAGTCCCTCCCGCCGCATGCGCAGCGCCACCTCGAAGGCGACGGTGGCGCCCATGCTGTGGCCGAAGAAGGCCGGCCGTGGCTCCCGGGCGAGTTGGGGGAGCAGCGCGTCGAAGACCCGGTCGGCCAGAGTGGCGATATCGGCGATCGGGTCCTCGGCTCGCCGGTCCTGACGCCCCGGATACTGGATCGCCAGCACCTCGATGTCGGGGTGCAGGGCGCCGGACACCGGGTGGAAGAAGGTCGCCGAGCCGCCGGCGTGCGGAAAGCACACGACGCGCGCCTTGGGCGTCGGGGCCGGGTGGAAGAGCCGGACCCAGTCCTTGCTGTCGGTGGTGGCTTCCGGCATCGCTGATCCTCCCTGGCCGCACGGTCGCAGGTCATGCTGGTCGCAGGCGGGTACGGGGCCAACCCCTAGATCCCCCTAAGATGCCGCGTCCCCGCGCGTCCCCACGTCGGGTCGTGGACGCCATCCGGACCGGCGGGGCGGGCATCCGGACTGCCGGCGGCGGGCATCCGGACCGCCGGCCCCGGACACCCGGACCGCCGGGCGCCGGGCGTCCTGCCCGCGCGCTCGTCCTGCCCCCGCGGCCCCGGACGACTCGCCGTGGCGGCGACGGTGCCGGCCGGGACAGCCGTCGCGGTCCCGGCGGACGGCCCTCACCCCGCGTCCCGGCGGACACGGCTCCGTCGACGACGTACCGCCCGCCGGGCCGGGGCGGGCCGCGGGCTCCGGCGCCGGGTCAGACCCCCTGCAGCACGGCGGCCGGGCGCTCTCCCGAGCCCCGGACGACCAGCCGGGTGGGCACGGTGACGGTGCGGGCGCGGGAGCGGTCGCCGTCGAGGCGGGACAGGGCGGTGGTCGCCGCCGTCCTGCCGATCTCCTGGGGGTCCTGGGCGACGACGGTCAGGGCCGGTTCGAGGGCCTCGGCGAGCGGTACGTCGTCGAAGGCGACGACGGCGACGTCCTTCCGCCTGCTGCGGGCGAGTTGGGTGACGATGCCCAGCGCGACGATGTTGTTGCCGGCGAACAGGGCGGTGGGCGGGTCGGCGAGGCCGAGCAGCTGGGCGGTGGCGGCGGAGGCGCCGTGCTCGTCGTGGGCGTTGGCGACCAGGGCACGGTCGTGGGGGAGGCCGGCTTCCTGGAGAGCCGAGCGGTATCCGGCCAGGCGCTCGCGGCGGGTGTAGAGCTTGGTGGGGAGGTCGCCGACGAAGCCGATGCGCCGGTGGCCGTGGGCGATCAGGTGGGCGACACCGTCGTGGGCGCCCGCGCGGTTGGAGCTGACGACACTGTCCGTGGACAGGCCCGCTCCCGGACGGTCGATGAAGAGCACGGGCAGGCCCGCGGAGCGGTGGGTCTTCAGGTGGGTGTGGTCGGCGCCGACGGACGGCACGACCATCAGGATGCTGACGCGGCGGGCGAGGAACTTGTCCGTCAGCGCGCGCTCGCGTTCGGGATCGTCCGCCGACGAGCCCATGAGCAGGGTCAGTCCGCGGTCGCGGACCGTGTCCTCGATACTGCGGGCCACGGCGCCGAAGAAGGGGTTGCCGAGGTCGGGGACGACCAGCCCGATGGTGGTGTCGGGTCCGCCGACACGGATGTTGCGTGCCATGAGGTTCGGCTGGAAGCCGAGTTTGGCCACGGCGGCGAGAACCTGTTCCCTGGTCCGCGCCGAGGCGGGTCCGTCGTCGTTGAGGACGCGGGAGACGGTCTTGGCGCTGACGCCCACCTCTCGTGCGACGTCGGCCAGGGTGGGGCGGCGGTTCGCTGCCATGGGGGAAACGTCTCCTGTGCTCGTCGGTTCCGGCCGCGGCCTCGGCCGGACATCCGTGAGTGATGAGTCGTGTGGTCAGGTGGCCTGGACGCCGGCCGCCTTCGCGGCCTCGGAGTCCGCTACGACAGTACCTCCGGCCTCATCGACGGTGAGCGCGCCGGTCATGATGGCGACGACCTCCGCCATGGAGTAGTCGGAGGGCTTGATCAGGGCGGCCCGCCGGCCCAGCCGGTGGACGTGGATCCGGTCGGCTATCTCAAAGACGTGCGGCATGTTGTGGCTGATCAGGACGACCGGCATGCCCTTGTCGCGGACGCGGCGGATGAGGTCGAGGACCTGGCCGGACTCCTTGACGCCGAGCGCGGCGGTCGGCTCGTCCATGACGACGACGCTGCGCGCCCAGGCGACGGACCGGGCGACCGCGACGGCCTGCCGCTGGCCGCCGGAGAGGGTCTCGACCGCCTGCGTGAGCGAGCGCAGGCCGATCTTCAGGTCGGCCATGTGTTCGGCGGCCTCCTGGCGCATGCGCTTCTTGTCCAGCATGCGGAAGACGCTGCCGAGGAGGCCGGGGCGGCGCAGCTCCCGGCCGAGGAACATGTTGGACGCGATGTCCATGGAGGCGGCCACGGCGAGATCCTGATACACCGTCTCGATGCCGTGGGCGCGCGCGCTCTGCGGACCGGAGAACGTGATGGGTTCGCCGTTGAGGCGGATTTCGCCGGCGTCGGGGACCACGGCACCCGTGAGGGCCTTGATGAGACTGGTCTTGCCGGCTCCGTTGTCGCCGATGACGGCGAGGACCTCGCCGGGCAGCAGGTCGAAGTCGGCGCCGTCGATGGCGGTGACGTGACCGTAGCGCTTGACCAGGCCGCGGGCCTGCAGGACGGGGGTGGGGGAGGTGGTGGCGGTCATCGGGCCTTCTTCCGGGAGATCTGGTCGACGGTCACCGCGAGGATCACCAGGACGCCGGTGATCAGGGTCTGGTAGATGGAGGCGACGCCCATCAGTTGCAGGCCGTTGCGGAAGACACCGACGATGAGGACGCCGATGAAGGTGCCCAGCACCGAACCGCGCCCGCCGAACAGGCTGGTGCCGCCGAGGACCACGGCGGTGATGCTGTCCAGGTTGTCGGTCTGCCCGGCCTGCGGGTCACCGACCCCGGTGCGGGAGATCAGCAGCACGGCGGCGATGCCGTACAGCAGTCCGGCCACGGTGTAGACGCCGATGGTCAGGCGGGAGGTGCGGATGCCGTTGAGGCGGGCCGCTTCCTGGCTGTTGCCCAGGGCGTAGACGTGCCGACCCCAGCCGGTGCTGCTCAGGGCGTAGGCGAGGAGGAGGAAGAGGGCGATGGTGACCAGGGACCCGTAGGTGATGTCGGTGTGACCGAGGGGGAAGGTCTGCCCGAGGGCCGTCAGCGGGCCGGGCAGGTCGGTGACGGTCTGCTCCTCGGAGTAGATGTGGGTCAGCGCGAACGCCACGTTGAGCATGCCGAGGGTCACGATGAACGGCGGCAGCGGGATCTTCTGCACCAGCAGCCCGTTGAGCAGGCCGAAGCCGCCGCAGACGGCCAGGCCCAGCGCGATGGCGAGGAGCGGGGGCAGGGATCCCTCGGCCGCCATCTTGGCGATGACGATGCTGCCGAACGCCATCACGGCACCGCACGACAGGTCGATGCCCGCGGTGAGGATGATCAGGGTCTGCCCGATGGCGAGGGTCCCGACCACCATGACCTGCTGCACGATCAGGGAGAAGTTCCCGCCCGTGAGGAACTGGTCGGTCGAGAGGGAGAAGAACACGCAGGCCAGGAGGAGGGCTACGAGTGGACCGGTGGTCGGCTGCGTGAGCAGTCTGCGCACCGTGGTCGGTGCTTTGAGCTCGGCGTACGGCGTGGAGGTGGACGGTGGCGTTGACGTGGCGGTCATGCGAGGTCCTTGACGGAGGATGAGGGGCGGCCCGCTCCCGGTCGGGGAGGCGGGAGCCGGGCCGCTGACTGAGGGGTGAGGAGGTGCGGACGGCCTCCGGGGCGGCTCAGCCCCAGCAGTTCTCCAGGCCGTAGGCGGTGTCCTTGGACGTGACCCCCGCCTGCGCCTTGTCGGTGATCAGGGTGACGCCGGTGTCGGTGTAACCGGACGCCTTCTTGCCGTCCTTGGCGTACGTCACGACGGCCTTGACTCCCTCGGCGGCCATCTTCAGCGGGTATTGCTGGGAGGTCGCGGCGATCTTGCCCTCCTCGACCGCCCGGGTGCCGGTGCAGCCGCCGTCGACGGAGACGATCAGGACGTCCTTCTCCCGGCCCTTGGCCTTCAGCGCGGTGTACGCGCCCAGGGCGGCCGGCTCGTTGATGGTGTAGACGACGTTGATGCCCGGCTCCTTCTGGAGGCAGTTCTCCATCGCCGTCTGGCCCTTGGCCTGGTCGCCGCCGGTGTCCTGGGAGCAGACGACCGCCGGGTCCTTCTCCCCGATACCGAAGCCCTTCAGGAAGCCCTCGTGCCGCTGTACGCCGACGGAGACGCCCGGCGCGAGGTCGAGGGTGGCTATCTTGGCCGTCTTGCCCTTCATGGCGGCCTTGGCGTACTCGCCGATCAGCTCACCGGCCTTGACGTTGTCGGTGGCGAAGAGGGCGTCGACCGCGCTCTCCGGCTCCGTCGGGGTGTCCAGCGCGATGACGAGCACGCCCTTGGCGCGGGCCTTCTCGATCGCGGGCACGATCGCCTTGGAGTCGCTCGGGGTGATCAGGATGCCCTTCACACCCGAGGCGACCATGTTCTCGATGGCGGTGACCTGACCGGCGTTGTCGCCGTCGAACTTGCCGGCGGCGCTGACCAGTTGGGCGCCGTTCTCCTTGGCGGCCTTCTCCGCGCCCTCCTTCATCTTCACGAAGAACGGGTTGGTGTCGGTCTTGGTGATCAGACCGACCTTGACGCTGCCCGAACCGCTGCTCGCGGAGTCCGATCCGGAGCCGGGTCCGCAGGCCGTCAGGGTGAGGGCCGCGAGGCCCGTGCACGCGGCGGCTCTGATGAGGGAGAGGGGCAGACGAGTGGTGCGAGACATGACGACTCCTGCGCGATTGCGAGCGACGCGGCCGGCATCGGACATGCCGTCCCCGGTGTCATCGTTGACTTATGTCATCGTTGACACTGCATGGCGAGGATGATGGACTCCGTCTCCCGGCAACGTCAATGCCTTGTCCCCGTCACAAATCGGCAACGTCCCCGGCCGTCGCCCGCCCGTAGCCGCCCGGCGGTGGCGCGGTGCGAGGCGCCCGGACGGCCTACTCCCAGAGAAGAGCAGCCCATGAGTCTGCGTCCGGTCACCGTCCTCGGAGAGTGCGTCGCGGACGCGTTCGCCGAGCCCACGAGCGCCCCGAACGAACTCGCCCTCCGCGTGCTGCCCGGCGGCGGACCCGCGAACACGGCCGTCGCCCTGGCCCGGCTCGGCACCCCGGCCCGCTTCCTCGCGCGACTGTCCGGCGATGTGTTCGGCCGCCTGTTCCGGGCCCGCCTGGAGGCGTCCGGAGTGGACCTGTCGTACGCCGTCCCGGCCGCCGAGCCCAGCACGCTGGCCGTGGCGGAGCTCGACGCCCTGGGCCAGGCCGCGTTCTCCTTCCACGCGCAGAACACGGCCGACTGGCAGTGGAGCGCGGCGGAGCTGGCCGGGGTGGACCTGTCCCGGACCGCCTGTGTGCACACCGGTTCACTGGCCCTGGTCCGCGAGCCCGGCGCGGCGGTGGTGGAGGACTTCCTGGCGGCAGCCGCTTCCCATGCCACCGTCAGCATCGATCCCAACGTCCGGCCGCTGCTGGTGCGCCCCGAGACCTACCGTGCCCGGCTGGCGCACTGGTGCCGCCTCGCGGACGTGCTCCGGCTGAGCGAGGAGGACCTGGCGCTGCTGCTGCCCGGCACGCCGCCCGGGCAGGCGTGCGACCTCTGGCACGCCGCGGGGGCGCGGCTCGTCGTGATCACGCGCGGTGCCGACGGAGCCCTGGCCTCGCTCGACGGCGAACGGGTGGAGGTGCCCGCGGTGGCGACGCGGGTCGTCGACACGGTCGGGGCGGGGGACTCCTTCACCGCCGGGCTGCTGCACCACCTCGGCACCCGCGGACTGCTCGGCGGCCGGCTGACGGACCTGCGCCTCCCGGACGTCGCGGAGGCCTGCCGCTTCGCCGCCCGGGTCGCGGCCCTGACCTGCTCGGTCGCCGGTCCCAACCCGCCCTGGCAGAGCGAGTTGGCGCAGCGCGCGACAGCCGGCCACACGTGACGGGCGGAGGAACCGTTCCGGTCCCGGCGCGCCCGCACCGTTGACGCGTCGGCCGGATTGCCCCCATCATCGGGCCACTCGATGTCATCGATGACACAAGTCAACGATGACACTCCTTGCCGGTGCCGTGGACGACGGCGCGGGCAAGGTGTCACCCTCCGGCCGGTCCGCGCCGGGCGAAGACCCCGCGCCGGACGGTCGCAGCCCAGGAGACACCATGAGTTCTGTACGTGTACCGCGACGTGCCCGGGCCCGGCTGATCGCGGCGGTGGCGACCGCCTGCGCCCTGTCCGCCGCCCCGCCCGCCGCTCCGGCCACCGCCGCCGACGCCCCGCCGTACGCCGAGACCCACCGCCCCCGGTTCCACTACACGCCCGACAGGAACTGGATGAACGACCCCAACGGCCTTGTGTATTACCAGGGCGAATACCACCTCTTCTACCAGTACAACCCCAACGGCGACTCCTGGGGCGACATGTCCTGGGGGCACGCCGTGAGCAAGGACCTCGTGCACTGGAAGGAGTTGCCTCTCGCCCTGTCGCACGACGACGAGGAGATGGTGTTCTCCGGCAGCGCGGTCGTCGACCGCGACAACACCACCGGCTTCGGCACGAAGAAGAACCCGCCCATGGTGGCGGTCTACACCAGCCACGCCAAGGACACGGGCGTTCAGGCCCAGTCGCTCGCCTACAGCACCGACCGCGGCCGTACCTGGACCAAGTACCGGGGAAACCCCGTCATCGACATCGGCTCGAGGGAGTTCCGGGACCCCAAGGTGCAGTGGTACGCGCCGACCAGGAGCTGGTTGATGACGGTGTCGCTGTCCACCGAGCACAAGGTGCGGTTCTACTCGTCGAAGAACCTCAAGGACTGGGAGCTGCTCAGCGAGTTCGGCCCGGCCGGCGCGACGGGCGGCGTGTGGGAGTGCCCCGACCTGTTCCCCCTCGCGGTCGACGGCGACGAGAACAACGTCAAGTGGGTCCTGGTCGTCAACATCAACCCCGGTGGCATCGCGGGCGGTTCTGCGGCCCAGTACTTCGTCGGCGACTTCGACGGCACGACGTTCACCGCCGAGGACAAGGGCACCTACACACCACCCGCCGGTGACGTCCTGCAGGACTTCGAGGGCCCCGGCTTCGGCGCGTGGACGACTGCCGGAACCGCCTTCGGCGAGGGACCGGCGGCCGGAGCGCTGGCCGGACAGGGCGCCGTCGACGGCTTCGACGGCAAGGGCCTCGCCAACAGCTTCCACGGAGGCGACGCCGCCACCGGCACCCTCACCTCCCCGCCGTTCACCGTGGCCAGGCCCTACCTGAACTTCCGGGTCGGCGGCGGACGGCACCCGCACGAGCCCGGAACCGTCATGGAGCAGGGGCCCCCGCCCGAGGGAACGGTCCTCGCCGACTTCGAAGGCGGCACCTACGGCGACTGGACGACGACCGGGGACGCCTTCGGCCAGGCACCGGCCACCGGCACCCTCCCCGGCCAGCAGGAGGTCTCCGGCTTCCTGGGCGGCGGTCTGGTCAACACCTTCCTGAACGGCGACTCCACCACCGGCACCCTCACCTCACCCGAGTTCACCCTCGACAAGGACTACGTCAACCTCCTCGTCGGCGGCGGCCACCACGGCGCCGCCTCCGCCGACCCGACCGCCGTCGAACTCCTCGTCGACGGCGAGGTGGTCCGCAGCGCCACCGGAAAGGACGCCGAGGCACTCGACTGGACCTCCTGGGACGTCGGCGACCTCGCCGGCAGGAAGGCGCGGATCAGGATCGTCGACGACAACACCGGCGGCTGGGGCCACCTCAACGTCGACCACGTCATGCTGTCCGACACCCCGGCCCGGCCCGTCTCCCGGGAGACGTCGGTCAACCTGCTCGTCGACGGCGAGGTCGTCCGCAGCGCCACCGGCTCCGACAGCGAGACCCTGGACTGGGCCTCCTTCGACCTGCGCCCCTACCTCGGCAGGAAGGCGCAGATCCAGATCGTCGACAGGAACACCGCCGGCTGGGGCCACGTCCTCGCCGACCGGTTCACCGCCGCCGACGCCCCCGCCCTGTCCACGGTGCGGCGCGCCGACTGGGCCGACCACGGCAAGGACTACTACGCGGCGGTGTCCTGGGAGAACGCACCGGGCGGCAAGCGGTACATGATCGGCTGGATGAGCAACTGGGACTACGCCGGCGCCGTCCCCACCTCCCCCTGGCGCGGCGCGCAGAGCGTCCCCCGTGAGATGGCCCTGCGCACCGTCGACGGCCGGATCCGGCTCACCAGCACTCCGGTGAAGAGTCTGACGTCCCTGCGGGAGGGCTCTCCGGCCACGGCGGCGGGCGTCACCGTCAGCAGCACCTCACAGCCCCTGACCGGCCCCGCGGCCGACGGCACGGCACTCGACATCGAGGCGGTCTTCTCCCTCCGGGACGCCGACCGCTTCGGCCTGAAGGTGCGCACCGGCGCCGGGGGACAGGAGACCGTCATCGGCTACGACACCACCACCCAGGAGCTGTACGTCGACCGCACCCGCTCCGGTGCCGTGGACTTCGCCAGCACCTTCCCCGGGGTCCAGCGGGCACCCCTGCGGGCCGAGAACGGCACGGTGCGCCTGCGCGTCCTGGTCGACCGGTCCTCCGTCGAGGTCTTCGGCGGCCGCGGCGAGGCGGTGATCACCGACCAGATCTTCCCCGACCCCGACAGCCGGGGCGTGCAGGTCTTCGCCGAGAACGGCTCGGTGACGCTCGACCGGGCCCGCGTCTGGCGGCTCGGCTCCTACCGCGACTGACGACAACTCCCCCTCCCATCACGCAAGGACACGACACCGTGAAGAAGACCCTGCTCGCCGAGTTCACCGCCCGCGAGGGAGCGGAGGACGAGGTGACGCGCCTGCTGCTGGACTACGCCCGCACGGTGCGCGAGGAGGACGGCAACCTCGCCTTCGACGTCTACACCAAGGCGTCGCATCCCCGCGCCTACTGGATCTTCGAGGTGTACCGGGACGAGGACGCCTTCCAGGCCCATCTGAAGGCCCCGTACGGCGGCCCGTTCAACACCGCGCTGGCCCCGCTGATCGAGGAGGACGCGTCCGTGCTGACGTTCCTCGACCCGCTGACCTGACCCGGCCGGTGGTCCGGCGTCAGCCGCGCTCGTCGGCCTCCCGGCCGTCCGCCTCCTGACCCCCGGCGTCACCGCCTCGGCCGCGAACGGTCTCCGCGGCGTGCAGCAGTGCGGTGAGCACGGTCCGCACCGCTCTTCGCGCCACGCGCTCGGGGCGGTGCAGCACGTCGACGTGGCGCAGGGCGTGGACGCCGTCGAGAGGTCTGAGGACCACCGCCGGATGCGGGCGGGCCGTCCATCGGGGCATCAGGGCGACCCCGCCGCCGGCGGCGACGAGTTCGGCGACCACCGAGATCTCGTTGACCCGGTGGACGATGTCGAGCCGCCGCCCGGCGGCGGCCGCGATGGCGTCGATGGTGGCCAGGAGCGGAAACCCGTCGTGCACGGTGATCCAGGGCAGGCCGGCGACATCGACCGGGGACAGACGGGCTTTCGCGACGAGGGGATGGCCGACGGGCAGGGCGACGTCGAGCGGTTCCCGCAGCAGGGCGGTGGCCGTGGCGGTCCGCGGCCACGCCGGCGCGTGATCGAGCCGGTGGGCGATGACGAGGTCGTAGTGGCGCGTCAGGCGCGGGAAGTCGTCCTGCGCCACGTCCTCGTCGTGGAGGGAGAGCCGGGGCGACCCCGGGGCGCCGAGGCGCCGCAGCAACAGGGGGTAGAACGCCGCGGCCCCACTGTGGAAGGCCGCCACCGACACGGTGCCGTCGGGCTGCTCGACGAACGCCTCGACGGTGTGGCGGGCTCGGGCGAGAGCCGTCTCCACCCCGATGGCGGCGTCGGCCAGGGCCTGCCCGGCGGCGGTGAGGACGAGTCGCCGTCCGTCGCGCTCGGTGAGCGGCACGGGGATCGAGCGCTGCAGGAGCCGGAGCTGCTGCGAGATCGCCGACGGCGTCACCCGCATCGCCTCCGCGACCGCGGTGACGCTCCCGAGCTCGCCCAGTTCACGCAGGACACGCAGCTGTCTCTCGTCCACGGCCCCAGTGTAGCTTCGCTAAAGGGTTGTTTGAGCAACTCGTCGTTTACTTCAAAGTGCTGGTCGGGGAGGGTGGGCGTCATGCCAGCCACCCGCCGTACGGACGCGGTGCTCCTGGTCGTCGCCGTCGTCTGGGGCTCCAGCTACCTGACGGCGAAGGCGGCCACGGACACCACTCCGGTGTTGCTCGTCCTGTTCCTGCGCGCCTTCCTCTCCGCTCTCGCCTCGGTCGTCGCCGTCGTCGCCGTGGTGCGGGGGCCCGGCCTCGTCACCCGTGCCGAGATCGGCCGCGGTTCCCTGCTCGGCCTCACCCAGGCCGCGGTCCTCGCCCTGGAGACGTACGGCGTCGCGCACACCAGCGCGGCCAACGCGGGGCTGATCATCAGCCTCACCCTGGTGCTCACCCCGCTGCTGGACCGCGGGGGAGGGCGAGCAGGCGTGGCGGGGCGTTTCTACCTCGCCGCCGGTCTGTGCGTCGTCGGCGTCGGCCTGCTCGTGTCCGGCCACGGTCTGCGCGTTCCCGGCACCGGCGATCTGCTGATGCTCGTGGCGGCCGTGGTGCGGGCGGCGCATGTGGTGCTCGTCGGACGGCTCGCCACCGGCCGGGACCTGCGCCCGCTGCAACTGA
Source organism: Streptomyces sp. NPDC051315 (assembly GCF_044455165.1). Taxonomy (NCBI): domain Bacteria; kingdom Bacillati; phylum Actinomycetota; class Actinomycetes; order Kitasatosporales; family Streptomycetaceae; genus Streptomyces; species Streptomyces sp. NPDC051315. The sequence goes on along the minus strand of NZ_JBITEN010000002.1, from coordinate 379,441 downwards.
CCGCCGTGCAGAGCGTCGTCGGCGCGCTCATCTTCCTCCCGCCCGCGGCGGGCGGGCTGCCGGCTCTCGCCCGGACCGACGCCATGACCTGGGCGCAGATCGTCCACCTGGCCCTGTTCTGCGGCCTGTTCGCCTTCCTGGCCCAGACCTGGGCGGTACAGCGCACCTCCGCGACCCGGGCCAGCCTCCTCCTGGGCACCGAACCGGTCTGGGCCCTCCTGGTGGGCATCGGCTTCGGAGGTGAGCACCTCACCGTGCTCTCCGCCCTCGGAGCAGCGCTGATCGTCGTCGGAACGTACTGGGGGCAGGCCGTCGAACGCGCCCACCGCGCCTCCCCGCCGCCGGCACCCGCGGCCCCCGTCGAGCCGGCCCTGGCCTCCGGAGACGCCGTCCCATAACAGGTGTTGCGTAACGCATGTTGTGCAACAGGGGGCTCCGATGCCGCGACAGGTCGACCACGAACAGCGCCGCGCCGCGATCTCCGGTGCCGTGTGGCAGGTGGTGTCCGAGAGCGGCCTGGAAGGGCTGACCCTGCGGGCGGTCACCGCCGCCGGACGCACCACCGGCATGGTCACCCACTACTTCCGCGGGAGGGTGACCGGGTGCTGCTGCGCAGCGTCGCCGTCCGCCCCGACCTGCGCGGCTGCGGAGCGGCCCGGCGCCTGGTCGAGCGCGTCCTCGCGGACACCGCCGAACAAGGAGCCCGTACCGCCTACCTGTTCTCGACCGGAGCAGGCGCGTTCTGGGCCCGGCTCGGGTTCCGCACGGTACCGGTCGACGAGGTCGCCACCGCGCTGCCCGGCGCACCACAGGTGCGGCAGTACCGCGACGCCGGAACGCTCGCCGACGAAGTGGCGTGGCGGCGCGGCCTCCGAACGCCCACCGCCGTACAGGCCGACCGCCACGCCGGTTCCGCCGCATCGCCCGCGCCCGTACCGCCCGCCGCCCTCCCCGACGGCCGGGCCTGACCGCTCCTGCCCTCCGCCCCGGCGCTCGGCCCAGGGCCTCACGAGAACTCGCGGCCGGTGTTCAGGACGGCCGCCCCGACCGGGGTGCCGCCGGCGGTGAGGGTGTCGACCACTTCGTCGGTCCTGGCGGGCAGGCCACCGGACCCGGCGGAGACCGCTGGTGGACCGACGGTCACGACGACGCCGTAGGGCACCGCATGCTCCTACTGCGACTGCGACTGCGACTGCGACTGCGACTGCGACTGCGACTGCTGCCGCGCCGGTGGCGAGGGGTGGGCGGCCGGGCGTTCCGAGCCGGTTCCGGCTGCTGGTTCCGCGTCTCGGCTTAGGCCTACGTCTGCTCGGCGGACTGCGGGGCGGCCTCGCGTGCGCCGGCACTGACCAGCCCCGTCTCGTAGGCGACGATGACGGCCTGGACACGGTCACGGAGTCCGAGCTTGGCGAGGATACGGGCGACGTGCGTCTTGACGGTCGCCTCGGCCAGGTGGAGGCGGGTGGCGAGTTCGGCGTTGCTCAGTCCTCGGGCCAACAGGCCGAGTACCTCCAGTTCGCGCGGAGTGAGCGAGGCGAGGTCGCGGTGGAGGGCGTCGGTGTCGCTGCCGCGCTGGGTGCTGTACCGATGTCCGCCTCCGGCACTGTACCGATGTTCGCCTCCGGCACTGTACCGATGTCCGCCTCCGGCACTGTACCGGTGTTCGCCTCCGGCAAAACGCTGCACGAGTCGGCGGGTGATGGCGGGCGCGAGAAGAGCGTCGCCGGTACGGACCGTGCGGACGGCCGCCGTCAGGTGCTCGGGGGTGACGTCCTTGAGGAGGAAGCCGCTGGCCCCGGCGGACAGTGCCGCGTAGACGTACCGGTCGAGGTCGAAGGTGGTGAGGATGATGACGCGAGGTGCGTCGGGGGCGCCGGTGAGGATGCGGCGGGTGGCCTCCAGGCCGTCCATCTCGGGCATCCGGACGTCCATCAGGACCACGTCGGGACGTGTGCGGCGGACCGCTTCGACCGCCTCGGTTCCGTTGGTCGCCTCGGCGACGACATCGATGCCGTCGGCGCCGAGGATCAACCGGAACCCGGTGCGGACCAGGGTCTGGTCGTCGGCGAGGAGCACCCGCAGCGGCTCGGTCACGATGTCTCCAAGGGGATCAGGGCCTCCACACGGTAGCCGCCGGTCAGGCGGCGGCCGGTGTTCAGGGTTCCGTCGTATACGGCGAGGCGCTCGCGCAGGCCGATCAGGCCCCGGCCGCTCCCGGTGGCCGCCCCCGGGTGTCCACCGGTGTCGCTGACTTCCACCCGGAGCCGGTCCGGGCGGTACTCGACGGTCACGGCGGCGGTGGCGCCGGACGCGTGCTTCACGGTGTTGGTCAGGGCCTCCTGGACCACGCGGTAGGCGGCGAGTTCGAGGCCGGGCGGGAGGGGACGGGGCGGGCCGGTGACGGTCAGGTCGACGGGCAGTCCGGTGTCCCGGACCCGTCCGACCAGCCCTTCCAGCTGCCCCAGGCCGGGTTGCGGAGCCAGCTCCGCCGCCGTGTCGGCCAGGTCCGCGTCTGCGTCCGTCCCCTCGCCCTCGTCGGCCATGGTGAGCAGCCCCATGACGTGGCGCAGCTCGGTCATGGCCGCCCTCCCGCCCGCCTCGACCGCGAGCAGCGCCTCGCCGGCCTGCTCGGGGGAGGCCTTCATGATCTTGCGGGCGGCACCCGCCTGGATGATCATCACGCTGACGTTGTGCGTGACGACGTCGTGCAGTTCGCGGGCGATCCTGGCCCGCTCGTGCTCGACGGCCCGGCGCAGCGCCTCGGCCTGTTCGCGTTCCAGGGCGGAGAGCCGGGTGCGGCCCTCGTCGGTGCGGAGTTTCCAGGTACGCAGGCCGACGGCGGCCACGGCCATCGGGAGCAGGATCAGCAGGGCGATGTACTCGTTCGGGACGATCGGTGTCACCGAGTCCCCCGAGGTGCCGACCAGGACGACCGACACCGGCAGCGCCGCCAGGGTCGCCACCCGGTACGGGCTGTACACGGCGGCGCCGTACACGGCGATGACGAACGCGTAGAAGGTCAGCCGCCCGACGCTCTGCGGTGTCGCCAGCGTCGCGGCCGTGACGACGCACAGCACGGCGAGCGGGTAGCGGCGGCGCAGCGCCAGGGCACCCGAGGCGACGACGGCGAGGGTCACCATGAAGGCCAGGCCGCCGGAACCGGACGGGCGCGGCACGACGCGCTCCACGCCGGGAGCGATCTCACGCACCACGACGTTGTCGGCGTTGTCGATGCCGTAGTAGACGGTGGTGACGCCGAGGGCCAGTGCCACCAGCGCGTCGAACTGCCGGGCGCGCCGCGTGAGCCGCAGCGGTGGGCCGCTCGGAAGCCTGGCGTCGCGGACCGTCCGGCGGGCGGTGTCCCGCAGCCGCCCCAGCGTCGTACGTACGTCCGTCACCGGTTCATTGTCACCGCCGCGCGCGGCCCTCCGAGTCCGTCCCCATGGCCATTCCCGGTGCGGCGGATACACCAGCCGCCTACATCGCAGGGATGACGTCCTCGGGGCTAGTCCCAGCGCGGTACCGCAATGGGTTCGTACGGGCGACGCGCACGGGACGGGCCCGCTCCTAGCGTTCACGCGGTCAACCGCCCGTCCGTGAGGAGCCCTGATGACCACGCCGGTGATCGAACTGCGTGAGGTGAGCCGCCGCTACGACGACGGCCCGCCCGCCCTGCACGAGGCGTCGCTGACCGTGCAGCCCGGCGAGGCCGTCGCGATCCTCGGCCCTTCCGGCAGCGGCAAGTCCACGCTGCTCCATCTGATCGCGGGCCTGGACCGGCCCGACACGGGGACCGTCACCGTGGACGGGGTGCGGGTGGACCGGCTGGGCGAAGCCGGATCGGCGCGCTACCGGCGGTCGAAGATCGGCATGGTCTTCCAGTTCTTCAACCTGCTCGACGATCTGACCGTCACCGACAACGTCGTCCTGCCCGCGCGGCTCGCGGGCATGGCGCGGGGCGAGGCGGACCGCCGGGCGGCCGAACTCCTGGAACTGCTGGGCATCGACCGGCACGCCCGCGTCCACCCGGGACGGCTGTCCGGCGGCGAGCGGCAGCGCGTCGCGGTGGCCCGGGCGTTGATGAACCGGCCGACGCTGCTCCTGGCCGACGAACCGACCGGGGCCCTGGACACGGCCGCCGGACAGGACGTCAGCAGGCTGCTCGCCGGCCTCAACGCCGAGGGCCAGACCATCGTCGTGGTCACCCACGACCTGACTCTGGCCCGGTCCTGCACCCACCGCACGGTCCACATCGCCGACGGCCGGATCACCGAGGACGTCCGGTCGCCGGACGTCGCCCCGGAGGCCGCCCGATGAGCGCGCTCGGCACGGTGGTGCGCTCGGGGGTGGGGCGACGCCGGCTGCAGACGCTGGTGATCGGGCTCGCCACGATGATGGCGGTGGCCGCCTCGGTCCTCGGCGGATCGCTGCTGGTGGTCTCCGGCGCGCCGTTCGACGACGCCTTCGCCGAGCAGCGCGGCGCGCATCTGTCCGTGCAGTTCGACGCGCGCAAGGTGAGTGCCGGGCAGCTGTCGAAGTCCCGGGACGCCGAGGGGGTGAGCAGCGCGGCCGGGCCGTTCCGTACCGCGACGCTCACCCCGCGGGCGGACGGGGCCGGCCCCGGGTGGCCGATGACCGTGGTCGGCCGGGGCGACCCCGGCCGGGACGTGGACGAGGTGGCACTGCTCGACGGGCGGTGGCCCACCCGCTCCGGCGAGACCGTGCTGTCCGCCGACTCCCCGCTCATGCCGACCATCGGCTTGAAGATCGTCTTCCCCGATCTGTCGGGTGGTCCGACGCTGACGGTGGTCGGTGTGGCCCGCTCGGTCACGCGTACCGCTGACGCCTGGGTGGTCCCGTCCCAGATGCCGGCGCTCACCGCGCCCGGCAGCGGCGGCTACCAGATGCTCTACCGCTTCACCGACGCGGACAGCGCCGCGCGGATCACCGCGGGTGGCAGGGCCGTGAAGCGATCCCTGCCACCGGGAACGGCCGTCGGTGAACAGTCATGGCTCACCGTCAGGAAGACCGCCGGGCGCGACACCGCCCCCTACGTCCCGTTCCTCATCGCGTTCGGCGCCCTGGGTCTGGTCATGTCGGTGCTCATCGTCGGCAACGTCGTCGCGTCGGCCGTCGGCACGGCAACGCGCCGCATCGGCATCCTCAAGGCCGTCGGTTTCACCCCGGCGCAGGTCGTGCGGGCCTACGTGGGCCAGGTGCTGATCCCGGCCGCCGTCGGCACGGCCCTCGGTGTCCTCGCCGGCCACCTGCTCGCCGTCCCCGTACTGGCCGAGACCGAGGAGGTCTACGGCACCTCGTCCCTGGCCGTCGCCCCCTGGGTCGACCTGGCGGTGACCGCCGGGGTCCTCGGCCTGGTGGCGGGGACCGCGTGGGCGAGTGCCTGGCGGGCCGGCCGGCTGCGTACGGTCGACGCGCTCGCCGTCGGGCGTACCGCTTCGGCGGGGCGCGGCCGGTGGGCGGCCCGACTGGCCGGCCGGCTGCCGTTGCCGCGTCCGGTGGCCCTGGGTCTGGCCCGGCCCTTCGCACGGCCCGCCCGCACGCTGGCCATGGGCACGGCCGTCCTGTTCGGCGCCATCGCCGTCACGTTCACCGTGGGGATGAGCGCCTCGCTCGGCCAGGTGATGAAAGCCAGGGCCCACGACGCCGCCGATGTCGTCGTGCCCGCGCCCTTGCCGGACTTCGGACCCCAGGGCCGTGACCCCGACCAGCAGACCGAGGCCGATCCCGCCGCGGTCGCCGCGGCCGTCGAGGCCGCCGCCGGAACCGGTGCGTACTACAGCGCCGCGACGGTACGGGCGACCGTGTCCGGCCTGACCGGCACCGTCGACGTGATCGCCTTCACCGGCGACGCCTCCTGGGGCGGCTACACGATGGTCTCGGGCCGTTGGATCGACAGGCCCGGCGAGGCCGTGGTCCCGACCCCCTTCCTGGCCGCGACCGGCACCCGCGTCGGCGAGGCCGTCACCCTGCACGGCCTGGCCGAGCCGGTCACGGTCCGGGTCGTCGGCGAGGTCCTCGATCCCCGCAACGACGGCATGCAGGTCTTCACCGACGCCTCGACCCTCACGGCCGCACGTCCCGACCTGACGGAGACGAGCCATCACATCGCGGTCACGTCGGACACCGACGTGCCCGGCTACGTCGACGCGCTGAACGAGGATCTGGCACCGCTGGGGGTCACCGCTCGGGCCGGCGGGCTCGACGCCGGCGGTGACATGGTCGTCACGCTCAACGCGCTGTCCGTGATCCTCACGCTGATGCTCGTCGCCGTCGCCGCGCTCGGCGTGCTCAACGGCGTGCTGCTCGACACCCGTGAGCGCGTCCGGGAGATCGGTGTCCACAAGGCACTCGGCATGACCCCCCGCCAGACCGTCGCGATGGTCCTCACCTCGGTCGTCGTGACCGGACTGGTCGCGGGCGCTCTGGGCGTGCCGCTCGGCGTGGCCCTGCACGGCCGGGTCCTGCCCGCGATGGGCGACAGCGTGGGGCTCCGCCTCCCCGACTCCGTCATCGCCGTCTACCACGGAGCCGAACTGCTCGCGCTCGCACTCGGCGGCCTGCTCATCGCCACCCTGGGCGCACTCCTGCCCGCCGGGTGGGCCGCCAGGACCCGAACCGCCACGGCCCTGCGCACCGAATAGGGGGTCACGCTCGGAGCTCGCGCCTCCGACCCCCACCGCAAGCAGTGGTGGGGGTCGGCCGGCTGCTTCGCTCCCCCTGGGGCGCGCGGAGTGAAGCCCGGGACCGGGCCGCCGGATTCCCCGCACACGCGTTGCGCAGCCGCGCCGACCGGCAGCCGTGCTGCTCGGACGCCCGGTCAGACGGGGTAGGCGTGGGTCTGCGTCGCCTTCACCGTCGCCCAGACCGGGGTGCCCGGGCGCAGGTCGAGGTCGGCGGCGGCCACCGTGGTGAGGTCGGCGGCGAGGGGCAGTTCGCCGGTGAGGTCGGCGCGGATCTGGTCGCCGTGGGTCTCCAGTCCGGCGACCTCGCAGCGCCACAGGTTGCGGGCGCTGGAGCCCGTCGGGCGGTCGCGGTGAAGGGTGACCGCGCTCGGCGGGAACGCCACGAAGACCGGCCCGGACAGCACCTCCGTGGTCGTGACGGGCGGGCCGGCATCGAGACGGACGGTGTGACCCTCGGCCTCGCCCCGGTAGAGGTTCAGGCCGACCAACCGGGCGATGTAGTCCGTACGGGGATGGCGGGCGATGCCGGACGGGCTGCCCTGCTGCACGACCCGTCCGTGCTCGACGACGACGAGACGGTCGGCCAGCACCATGGCGTCGAGCGGGTCATGGGTGACCAGTACGGCGACCGCCTCGAACTCGGCCAGGTGACGGCGGAGCTGGGCGCGGACCTCCAGGCGGGTACGGGCGTCCAGGGCCGCCAGCGGCTCGTCGAGGAGCAGCAGGCGCGGACGGGTGGCCAGGGCGCGGGCCAGGGCGACGCGCTGGGCCTGGCCGCCGGAGAGCCTGCGGGGCTTGACGCCGGCGTGGTCGGCGAGGCCCAGGCGGTCCAGCCACTCGGCCGCCTGCGCGCGGGCCTCCGCCTTGGACGCGCCCTGGCAGCGCGGTCCGAAGGCCACGTTGTCGAGGGCCGTGAGGTGGGGGAAGAGCAGGTAGTCCTGGAAGACGACGCCGACCGGGCGCGACTCGGGCGGCGTACGGGCCAGCTCCGTGCCGTCCAGCCGCAGATGGCCGCCGGCGAGCGGGGTCAGGCCGGCGAGGGCGCGCAGGGCGGTGGACTTGCCGGCGCCGTTCGGGCCGAGCAGGGCGACCACCTCGCCGGGGGCGACGGTCAGGGCCACGTCGAGGCGGAAGGTGCCGCGGTCCACCACCAGGCGGGCGTCGAGCCCGTCCGCAGCGGTGTCGGCGTGCACGTCGTGGGTCTCGGTCATCCGGCGGTCGTCCAACGGTCGCGCAACCCGGCCAGCACCGCGATCGACACCGCCAGCATCACCAGGCTGAGGGCGATCGCGGCCTCCGGGTCGCTCTGCAGGGCCAGGTAGACGGCGAGCGGCATGGTCTGGGTGCGGCCGGGGAAGTTGCCGGCGAAGGTGATCGTCGCGCCGAACTCGCCGAGCGCCCGGGCCCAGGCCAGGACCGCGCCCGCCGCGATGCCCGGCGCGATGAGGGGCAGCGTGACCCGGCGGAACGCGGTGAAGCGGGAGGCGCCGAGCGTGGTGGCCGCCTCCTCGTAGCGCGGGTCGGCGGCGCGCAGGGTGCCCTCGACGCTGATCACCAGGAACGGCATGGCCACGAACGCCTCGGCCACCACCACGCCGGCCGTGGTGAACGGCAACGTGATGCCGAACCACGCGTCGAGCCATGTGCCGACGATGCCGTTGCGGCCGAGCGCCATGAGCAGGGCGACGCCGCCGACGACCGGCGGCAGGACGAGCGGCAGGGTCACCAGAGCCCGTACGACGCTGCGGCCGGGGAACTCGACCCGGGCCAGCAGCCAGGCCAGCGGAACACCGACGACCAGGCTCACCGCGGTCGCCGCGGTGGCGCAGACCAGGGACAACTGGAGTGTCTGCCACACCTCGGCGCTGGTCAGCTGTCCGGGCAGGCTGCGCCACGGGGCCCGTACGAGCAGGGCGATCAGCGGCACGATCAGGAAGGCCAGGCCGATCAGCGCGGGCACCAGCAGCGGAAGCGGCACGCCGCGGCGGACGTCCGTCCGGGCACGCCCACGCCGCGGCCCGCCCTGTGGGGTGCCGGGCGCGGCGTCGGCCTTGTCGGTCGGGATCACGGCTCGAGGAACCCGGCGCCGGTCAGGACCCGCCGGCCCTCGGCGGACCGCACGAGCGCGATGAACGCCCTGGCGGCCTCGGCGTTCGGCGCGTTCTCGAGCAGGGTGATCGGGTAGTCGTTGACGGCGTCGGCGGATTCGGGGAAGTCCACGCCCTCCACCTTGTCACCGGCCGCGCGCACGTCCGTCCTGTAGACGACGGCGGCGTCGGCTTCCTTCAGCTCGACCTTCGTCAGCGCGCTCTTGACGTCCGGCTCGTAGGAGACGGGGGTGAGCTCGAGGCCGCCGGCCCGCAGCGCCTTCTGGGCGGCGGCGCCGCACGGCACCTCCTTGTCGCACAGCACGACCTTCAGGTCCGACCTGGTGAGGTCCTTCAGCGAGGAGATCCTGTCCGGGTTGCCGGGGAGGGTGGCGATCTCCAGCTGGTTGCGGACGAAGGTCACGGGCGTGCCCGAGGCGTCCCCCGCATCCGTCACGATCTTCATCGTCCCGGTGCTGGCCGAGGCGAACACGTCCGCCGGAGCGCCGCCGGTGACGCTCGCGGCGAGGGAGTCGCTGCCACCGAAGCTGAAGGTGACCTTCGTGCCGGGGTGCTCCTTCTCGAACTGCTTGCCCAGCGTCTCGAAACCCTCCTGCAGGGAGGCGGCGGCGAAGACGGTCACCGTGCCGGAGAGCTCGTCCGACGAGGAGGTGCCGGACTTCGCCGACGAGGAGCCGTCGGACGACGAGCAGGCGCTCAGGGCGAGCAGCGCGGCGGCGCCGGCACCGGCCACCCGCAGGGTCCGGCGGTTCCGGCGGGTCAAGCGTGCGGTTCGGTTCAACACGGGTCACTCCCTCTGGTCCTGACGGACTCACTCACGTGCGGTGCCGCATCCCCGATCCGACGGTCTGCATGCGCTGATGATACTGCCGCAGATGCGAGGTGAAAGGCGCCTGTGGATTCGCACGAGCCGGGATTACGTCCTGTCGGGTGGGCATGTGCGTTGATACAGGACGCGGATGCGGGTGCGGGTGCGGTCTCCGGGACGTGGTGGTCCATGGCGCGGCAGGCCCCCCGGGGTGGCGGCGCCGCCGTCCGCCGTCCAGCGAGCTCCGTCCCCGGAGCCGTAGGGCGGTCGTACCGGCAGCGGGATGCGGTCCGACGCCTGTGACAGGATCGGCGGTGGACGCAGGGCCGCGTGCCGGGGGCGAGGGCAGAGGAACGAGTGGGATGAACCGGCCACCAGGAATGATGGACGTGGCACGGGAGGCCGGCGTCTCACACATCACCGTCTCCCGGGTCGTCAACGGCCATCCGTCGGTACGGCCGGAGACCCGGGCCCGCGTCGAGGCCGCGATCCGCAAGCTGGGCTATCGCCGCAACAGTGTGGCCAGGGCCCTCAAGAGCCGCCGTTCGTCGACGATCGGCGTGGTGATCGTCGGGTCGGAGCTGTTCGAGCTGCCCCGGATCCTGCTGGGCGTGGAGACGGCCGCCCGGCAGGCCGGTTACTGGGTGAGTCTGGCGAGCTGGCAGGGCGAGAGCACCACCGGTGACCTCGTGGAGGCGTTGCAGCGGCTCACCGATCAGTCGGTGGAGGCGATCGCGGTGGTCACCGACCGGCCCATCGCCGTGGAGGCGCTGTCCGGCCTCGCCCTCGGGGTTCCGGTGGCGGTGGTGATGTCCGGCAGTGTCCCCAACCCGGGTCTGGGCTTCGTCGAGGTCGATCAGGAACTCGGCGCCCGTCTCGCGGTGCGCCACCTGCTCGACCTCGGGCACCGGCGCATCGCCCATCTGACGGGTGCCCTGCGCACCTTCGACGCCCGGGCCCGTCTCGACGGCTGGCAGGCCGAGCTCGCCACCGCGGGAGCGGAGGGAGCCGTGCTGGAGGGCGACTTCACCGCGGAGAGCGGGTTCCGCCTCGCTCACGCACTCTGCGCGGACGGCGCCGGCCTGCCGACCGCGGTCTTCGCGGGGAACGACCAGATGGCGATGGGAGTGCTGGCGGCGTTCGCGGAACGGGGCGTGAAGGTGCCGCAGGACGTGTCACTCGTCGGCTTCGACGACATGAAGGGCGCCGGGTACCTCGTGCCCGCCCTGACCACGGTCCGCCAGGACTTCTTCCACCTCGGCAAGGGCGCCATCGAGCTGCTGGTGCGCATGCTGGGCGGCGAGCCGCCGCAACGACGGAAAATCGCGCCGCGACTTGTCGTACGGCGCAGCACCGCCGCGCCCCGCGCGGCTTCCTGAAGCGAGTCGTCGACGCGGGAGCCCGTCGTCCTCCGAGGGCAGGAAAGAGCACTGCGAGGCGGGTGCGAGGTGGGCGCGGAATTCGCCGGGACGCGGGCTTGAACGGCTTGTTAACGTTAACATCTCCCCTGGATCCGGCGGGAGGACCGGTGGAACAGCCTGCCCTCAAGGGCCGGCACGACATCGAATGTGAGCGGGGAGCCCGAGGGCCCCGGCCCCGCCCCCGGCCGCGCCGACGGCGCCGCGGCGCGTTCTCGCCCTCTCGCCGCCGAAGGGGTGCCGACGGCCCCCCGGACGTCGACTCGCCCGATCCGCCAGCACCTGGACCATCCGCACAGACTTCAGAGAGAGACGTGCATGCCGACCTCCAGGAACGAGCACACGCAGCCCGCGGCGTTCCCCGCCCACTTCCTCTTCGGCTCCGCGACCGCGGCCTACCAGATCGAAGGCGCCGCCACCGAGGACGGTCGCGGTCCCTCGATCTGGGACACCTTCTCCCACAGCCCGGGCAAGACCTGGAACGGGGACACCGGCGACATCGCCGCCGACCACTACCACCGCCTCGAGGAAGACCTCGATCTCATGGCGTCCCTGGGCCTGGGCGCCTACCGGTTCTCCCTCGCCTGGCCGCGCATCCAGCCCACCGGCCGGGGCCCGGCGAACCCCAAGGGGCTGGACTTCTACCGCCGTCTGGTCGACGGCCTCCTCGACCGGGGCATCACCCCCGTCGCGACGCTCTACCACTGGGACCTGCCCCAGGCTCTCGAGGACACCGGCGGCTGGACGAGCCGCGAGACCGCCCACGCCTTCGCCGACTACGCCCGTGTCTGCGGCGAAGCCCTCGGCGACCGCGTCGCCGTCTGGACCACTCTGAACGAACCGTGGTGCTCCGCCTACCTCGGCTACGGATCCGGAGCCCACGCCCCCGGCCGTACCGACGGCGCCGCGGCGCTGACCGCGGTCCACCACCTCAACCTCGCCCACGGCCTGGCGGTCCAACAGCTCAGGGCGGTCACCACCAACACCCCGCAGTACTCCATCACCCTCAACTTCCACGTCCTGCGGGGCAGGGGCGACGGTGCCGAGGAGGCCGTACGCCGCATCGACGCGCTGGCGAACCGCTCCTTCACCGAACCCCTGCTGCGCGGCCACTACCCGGAGGACCTCATCGAGGACACCGCCGCCGTCACCGACTGGGCGTTCGTCCGGGACGGCGACCTCACCGAGATCCACCAGCCCCTGGACCTGCTCGGGGTCAACTACTACGCCACCACAGCGGTCCGTCTGTGGGACGGGGTCACACCGCGTCAGAACCACGACGGCCACAAGGACGTGGGCGGCTCACCCTGGCCCGGTTCGCCCCAGGTCGAGTTCCTCGAACAGGAGGGCCCGCACACCGCCATGGGCTGGAACATCGACCCGGAGGGGCTCGAAGAGCTCCTCCTGGACCTGCACACCCGGTTCCCGAACCTGCCCCTGGTCATCACCGAGAACGGAGCGGCCTTCGACGACCAGCTCTCCGCCCGCTCCGACGGCACCCACGCGGTCCACGACCCCGAGCGCATCGACTACCTCCGCCGCCACCTCGCGGCCGCCCACCGGGCACTCGCCTCCGGCGTCGATCTGCGCGGGTACTTCGTGTGGTCGCTGATGGACAACTTCGAATGGGGCTACGGGTACTCCAAGCGCTTCGGCATCGTCCACGTCGACTACGAGACCCAGCGCCGTACGCCGAAGGACAGCGCCCTGTGGTACCGGGACCTGGCGGTGACGGGGAGCATCCCGCCACTGCCGGCCGCACGGGGCCGCTGACGGAGTCGTCTCGTCGCCGGACCGCCGGACCGCCGGACCGCCGGACCGCCGGACCGCCGGACCGCCGACGGCGCCGTGGGGCACGCCTGGACTCGGTCGGGGCCCCGCGGGCGTCAGCCGGGCGCGCCGACGGGGTCGGGGACGGCGTCGCCCGGGTGCTGGAACGGTTCGGGGCGCCGGCAGCGGCGCTGCCCCAGGCAGAGCACGTCGTCCCGTCCCGCAGCGAGGACCGTGTGCGACCTCCCGCGGACTGCCCGGTCCGCGCAGCGGCGGGCGAGCAGGTCACCGAACGGGCGCGGAAGGCCGGGACGCCTACTCCGTGCCGTCCTCTGCTCGGGGCTGGGTGCGGCGGGCGTAGGCGCGGGCGGCCCGGGCGCGGTCGCCGCAGCGGGTCGAGCACCAGTGGCGGCGGCCGTGACGCAGCAGGTAGCGGTTGCAGGGCGGGGAGCCGCAGTCGGTGAGGCGTTCGGCCTCGGCGGAGGTGAGCAGGTCGGCGGCGTCTGTGGCGAGGGTCGCCAGAGCGTGGTCGACGATCGCGGTCGTGGGGTGCGGCGTGGTCCGGTAGGGACCGCTCTTCTCGTCCCACTGCAGCAGCGGGGCCGTGGGGACGCGCGTCAGGGCGTCGTTGACGGCGGCCACCGCGGCGGGGATCGCGGGCAGCGCGGCGACGCGGGAGGCCAGCAGCGTCCTGATCTGTTCCCGCAGCGCGCGCAGCTGTGCGGCACACATCTCCCGCATGCCGGCATCGGCCGGCGCGAGGCCGTGGTCGACGAGCCATCGGTTCGCCGCGGCCGGTGTGCCCAGGAGGTCGATGAACTGCCCGCCGGGCAGGGCGATGGCGCTGTTGGCGAGTGCGAGGGAGGGGTACTGCTCCTCGCCCGGCGCGGGCGGCGGGGCCGGCTCTGCGGTCGCGGTCTCGTTCATGGGTCTCATGGTACGCCTCACGTTCATCCGTGAGATGCTGCTAGGGTCGCTCACGGATAGCCCACAAATCATCCGTGAGGTTTCTTTCATGGCTTCTGTCGCCACATCCACCGAGCACCACTTCCCCGTCCGCGTCTTCGGCGGTCCGACCGCCCTCTTCGAATACGGCGGCCTGCGTTTCCTGACCGACCCGACGTTCGACGCCCCCGGGGACTACCCGTCCCCGGGCGGCCCGCTCCTGACCAAGACCGCCCCTTCCGACGGCGGGCCCTCCGACCTCGGCCGTGTCGACGTGGTCCTGCTCTCCCACGACGAGCACGCCGACAACCTCGACACCTCCGGCCGCGCCCTGCTCGCCGACGTCCCCCTCACCCTCACCACGCCAGGCGGCGGACAGCGACTCGGGGACAGGGCCAAGGGCCTGGCCGACTGGGAGTCGGTCGAACTGGACCGCCCCGGTGGCGGCACGGTCACCGTCACCGGTGTCCCCGCCGTCCACGGCCCCGGCCCGCGTGAGCAGGTCGAGCCCATAACCGGCCAGGTCGTCGGCTTCGTGCTGACCGGAGACGGGCTGCCGACGGTCTACGTCAGTGGCGACAACGCCTCCCTCGACGCGGTCAAGGAGATCGCCGAACGCTTCGGCCCGGTCGACACCGCCCTCCTCTTCGCCGGCGCGCCCCGCTTCTCCGTCATCTGGGACGGCGCCTGCCTCGTCCTGGACAGCGCCCAGACCGCCGAGGCCGCCCAGATCCTCGGCGCCCGCCGGATCGTCCCCGTCCACTACGACAGCTGGGCCCACTTCACCGAGGGCCGGGACGAACTGGCGGCCGCCTTCACCGCGGAGGGTCTGGCCGACCGCCTGGACTGGGGGCAGCGGGGCTGACCGCCTCCGGCCCGTCTCCCGCCGTCCCCGTCCCAGCCGGGGCGCGGACCCGCCGAACGTGACGGCTCCCCGCCACGGCCACCCCCGCATCCGCGTCCCCTACGTCATCCCTGCCACCGCCCTCGCCCCCCCATGTCCCCGAGCGGATCGCCGAGCTGGGGCGGCCGGTCAGGCGGGGGCGGGGGAGGGGCGCCGAGGTCCCCGCCAGACGCCTCCTCCAGGGCGCCCCGGTGGAGCAGGCCGTCAACCCCGCCGCCGCGGACGCCCCCGGCCTCATCGACCACCACGCCCGCCTGGGTGCCGAACGCCGGGGCCGACCAGCACGGACGACACGCCGTGGCGTGGCGGCGCTCGACGGCAGGGGCGAGGCTGGAAGGACAGCGAACGAACGGACGGCGGAGCGGAGACCCCCTGGAGGCCCCATGACTCGTGCGGACGCGCGTCGGCCGATCGTGGTGGGCGTCGAACCCGATCCTTCGAAGCGGCTGGCGCTCGCCTGGGCCGCCGACGAAGCCGATCTGCGTGGCCTGCCGTTGCGGCTCGTTCACGCCCAGGGCATGCCGACCGGCGGATACCGGTCGGGGGAGGTGCGGCCTTCCTGGGAGGAGTGGAACCGGGCGCTGCACGGCGCCGGTGACCAGGTGCTCGAGGAGGCGGTCACCTTCGTCGAGTCCCGGCGGCCGGCGGTGGAGGTGTCGACGCTGCTGGCGGAGGGAGAGCCGGCGTGGGTCCTGCGCGAGGAGGCGCCCAGCGCCTCCCTGGTCGTGGTGGGCTCCTGGCACCTCAGCAGACGTCGTGAGATGTTCACCTCCGCCTCGGTGGCACTCCCGCTCACCGCCCACGCTCCCTGCCCGGTCGTCGTCGTACCGGAAGCGGAGCACATCACCCAGCAGCCCGCGTACTACGTGGTCGGCGTCGACGGCAGTCCCCATTCGGCCGCGGCGGTGGACGTGGCGTTCGAGGAGGCGGCCCTGCGGGGAGCAGTCCTGCGGGCCCTGTACGTGTGGCATCCGCCGCTGCTGGGTGTTCTGGACGAGGATGCCGCGGTGGGGGAGTGCCGCCGTGTGCTGTCCGAGATGGTCGCGGGTCGCACGGCGACGCATCCGGAGGTGGAGCTGCACCACGAAGTCGTCCGCGGCCATCCGGTGCAGGCCCTTGTCGGAGCCTCGGACCACGCGCTGGGTCTCGTCGTGGGCACCCGGGGGCACGGGGGTTTCACGGGCATGCTGCTGGGCTCGGTGAGCCAGGGGGTGCTGCACCACGCCCGCTGTCCCGTCATCACGGTCCCGGCGTGACGCGGCGAACGGCCCGGGCCCCTGCCCCGGACGGCCCGGGTGGCGTCGGCGGGCCCGCCACACGATGAGAAGGCGCCGGGCGGCCGAGGGCGGCGAACCGGCGCGAAGTCCGCCGAACTCCCCGAAGTCCGAGACAGCCGGGAGCCGAGAACCCCCTGGTGCGCACTGCTGCGGCCGCACTGCTCCAGCCCCCGCCCGCTCGCCCGGCCGAGGGCAGGGACGACGCCGGACCGTCGTGCACCGGCCGCCGCGCCGGGGCGAACCCCGTCAGCGCGCCGCGAGCCGGCGCCGGGCTCCGGACGAGCGCCCTTTGGCGACCGCCCGTCACGACCGCGGCCCCGACATCGATCGTGGGTGACGGAGTTCTCCTGCGTCATCGCAGGACTTGGACGGCGTACAGGGCGCCGAGGGCCGCGGCGAGCGTTCCCAGGAGGAGTCGCAGGGCGGTCTCCGGCAGGCAGTGCTGGAGGCGGGCGCCGAGATAGCCGCCGATCAGGCCACCGGTGCCGCAGGCCAGACCCAGCCACCAGTGGGGCGCCACGTTTCCGGAACCGACCACAGACAGCACCCCGTACGCGCCCGCACCGGCGAGCGAGGTCGCGAAGGTGGCGGCGAGGGCGGCGGGAGCGACGCGGGAGACGGGCATACCCCTGCCGACAAGGATCGGTCCGAGGAGGGAGCCGCCGCCGATTCCATAGATGCCGCCCACCATTCCGGCCACCACGGCCAGGCCGGTGACGGCGCGCGCGGACGGCTCGGCGGCCCTACGGGCCGGACGCAGGGTACGCGCGCACAGCCACAGGCCCAGCGGAAACAGGAGGGCGGCCATCAGGAGTCGGAAGACGGCCGAGCCGGGCAGGGCGAAGACCCGGATGACGGCGCCGATGACCACCCCGGGCAGCGCGCCGAGAACGAGACGCCGGGGCAGCGCCCCGCGCAACGTTCCGTCCCGGCGGTAGCGCCACAGGGCGCCCGGCCCGGCGACGACGTTGAACAGCAGATTGGTCGGCGTGACGGCGGGGCCCGGCACCGAGAGGACGCTCAGCTGGACCGGAAGCAGGAACACCGCGCCCGACACCCCGACTGGCACGGTCATCACCGCGACCAGCAGCCCCGCGGACAGCCCTCCGCACGCCAACCACACGTCCACCGTCGCCCCCGTCCGTCGATCACAGGACCAGTGTCAGCGGGCCGTCCGCGGTGCGGCCGGTACGCAATGAGACGTTCACAGACAGCAGGCGCGGTGCGCCGCCTCCCACTACGCCACCGGAGGACGGAGCGTGGGGGGCGGTCGTCCCGGAGGCCGGCTGGTCGGCCCGGACGATGGCCGCGGACGCCCGCATCGTGGCGATCTCGGTGCACCACCGTGGTGGATGCCCTCACGCTCCGTACCACCTCGCAGGAGGTCGCCGACCGAGCGCGTGCACCAGGGCGGCGGCGGTGCGGCCGCCCCCCGGAGCCCCCAGGCCGCGCGGAAGGGACGGCGTGTTCCGACTCACCGCTCAGGTGCGCCGACAAGGGCGCCCGACGGGCATCTTCCCTGGTCAGGCGCCCCTCTTCTGGGTCTAGAAGAAGCCCAGCCTCTTCGGCGAGTACGACACCAGGAGGTTCTTCGTCTGCTGGTAGTGCTCCAGCATCATCTTGTGCGTCTCGCGGCCGATCCCGGACTGCTTGTAGCCGCCGAACGCCGCGTGCGCCGGGTAGGCGTGGTAGCAGTTCGTCCAGACGCGGCCCGCCTGGATCGCCCGGCCGGCGCGGTACGCGGTGTTGATGTCCCGCGTCCACACCCCGGCCCCGAGCCCGTACGACGTGTCGTTGGCGATCTTGATGGCGTCGTCGAAGTCGTCGAACGAGGCCACCGAGACGACCGGTCCGAAGATCTCCTCCTGGAAGATCCGCATACGGTTGTCGCCCTCGAAGATGGTCGGACGGACGTAGTAGCCGCCCTTCAACTCGCCGTCGTACTCCGCGCGTTCCCCGCCCGTGAGGACCTTGGCGCCCTCCTGGCGGCCGATGTCGATGTAGGAGAGGATCTTCGCGAGCTGCTCGCCCGAGGCCTGGGCGCCGATCATCGTCTCGGTGTCGAGGGGGTGACCCGGCTTGATCAGCTCGGTGCGGGCGACCGCCGCGGCGAGGAAGTCGGGGTAGTTGCCGCTCTGGATGAGGCCGCGCGACGGGCAGGTGCACACCTCGCCCTGGTTCAGCGCGAACATCGTGAAGCCCTCCAGGGCCTTGTCGCGCAGGTCGTCGTCCTTCTCCCACACGTCGTCGAAGAAGATGTTCGGCGACTTGCCGCCCAGCTCCAGCGTGACCGGCTTCAGGTTCTCCGCGGCGTACCGCATGATCAACCGGCCCGTGGACGTCTCACCCGTGAACGCGACCTTCGCCACCCGCGCGCTCGACGCGAGCGGCTTGCCCGCCTCCTCGCCGAAGCCGTTGACGATGTTCAGCACGCCCGGCGGCAGCAGATCCGCGACCAGGCTCATCCAGTAGTGCAGCGACACCGGTGTCTGCTCGGCGGGCTTGATGACGACCGCGTTGCCCGCGGCGAGGGCCGGCGCGAGCTTCCACGCGGCCATCAGGATCGGGAAGTTCCACGGGATGATCTGCGCGACGACACCGAGCGGCTCGTGGAAGTGGTACGCCACGGTGTCGCCGTCCACCTCGCTGAGCGAACCCTCCTGCGCGCGGACCGCGCCGGCGAAGTAGCGGAAGTGGTCGATGGCCAGCGGGATGTCCGCCGCCAGCGTCTCGCGGACCGGCTTTCCGTTCTCCCAGCTCTCCGCGACCGCCAGCGGCTCCAGGTACGCCTCCATCCGGTCGGCGATCTTCAGCAGGATGTCGGAGCGCTCGGTCGCCGACGTCCGGCCCCAGCCGGGCGCGGCCGCGTGCGCCGCGTCCAGCGCCCGTTCCACGTCCTCCGCCGTGCCGCGCGCCACCTCCGTGAACGGCTGACCGTTCACCGGAGACGGGTTCTCGAAGTACTGCCCCCGGGCCGGGGCCACGTACTCGCCGCCGATGAAGTGGTCGTAACGCGCCTGGTAGGAGACGATCGCGCCCTCGGTGCCGGGCGCCGCGTAACGGGTCATGGTGGCCTGCCTCCCTCAGCGGGGCTGCCCGCCGTTGGGCAGCTCTCCGCGGGAGGCTAGGAATACGGACGTTGCAGGGACGTTGCGGTGCGGGGTGCGGGGTGCGGGGTGCGGCTCTACCCGCGCGTCCACCTGACCGGTACCGCCAGTTCCGACTCCAGTGCCGCCAGGCGGGCCCGGACCGCCGCCGTCGGGCGGGCTGCCGCCAGCGCCCGCCACACGTCGAGGTCGTCCTCACCCCAGGGGGCGTGTGCCCAGTCCGCCAGCAGGTCCGGATCGCGGCGGGCGATCAGCGCGGCACGCAGACCGCCGGCCAGACGGTTTCTGAGCCGCACGACCGCCGGCGCCTGCGACGCCGGCAACAGCGGTCCCGCGTACGCCGTCACGGCCGCCGTGATCGCGCCGGCGGCCAGGCGCCGCTCGACGACGGAGACGTCCGACTCGACGGGCACGGTCAGCCGATAGGGTCGCGAGGCCAAGAGTCCCGGCCCCAGGACCCCGCGCAGCCGGGCGAGTTCGGCCCGAAGGGTCACCGGCGTCACCGACTCGTCCTCGTACAGCGCGCACAGCAGCTCGTCGCCGGTCAGGCCCTCCGGGTGACGGGTCAGCAGGACCAGAATCTCGCTGTGCCGGCGGCTGAGTCGGAGAGTGCGGCCACCGCTGGTCAGGTGCGCCTCGTCCCGCCCCAGCACCGTCAGCTCCGGAGTGGCGGTGTCCGGCCGCTCGGGGGCGAGCAGCGCGAGATGACTCTCGGCGGCCCGCGCGACCGCCTGGACGAAACCCAGGCTGTGCGGATGCGCCAGCCCGTCCCCGCCGGTGATGTCCACCGCGCCCAGCACACGCCCCGTCCGCGGGTCGTGCACCGGTGCCGCCGCGCACGTCCACGGCTGCACCCGTCGGATGAAGTGCTCGGCCGCGAACACCTGCACCGGCCGGTCCACGGCGACCGCCGTGCCCGGCGCGTTCGTCCCGACCGCGCTCTCGGCCCACCGCGCGCCCGGCACGAAGTTCATCCGCCCCGCCTTCCGCCGCGTCGCGGGGTGACCCTCCACCCACAGCAGCCTGCCGTGCGCGTCGCACACCGCGAGGAGATGCTCGCCGTCGGCGGCGAAGGTGCCCATGAGCTCACGGAACAGCGGCATCACCCGCGCCAGTGGATGCTCGGCCCGGTAGGCGCCGAGGTCACCGTCCGACAGCTCCACGCTCGCGGTGCCGTCGGGCCCGACACCTGCTCGCACCGAACGCCGCCACGAGTCGGCCACCACGGCCCGCACCGGCCGCGGCACCGTGCCCGCCGCGGTGAACGTCTCGTGCGCCCGCCGCAGTACCCGTACACGCTCGGCAGGGTCGGCCCCCGGTTCCAGGGCCACCCAGGGATCGGTCAACTCGGCCTCCCGGAAGGCGATGCGGCTGGGGACATCGTCACTCCGGGTGTGCACGCCGACAACCGTCTGGGCCGGAGTCGCCCGAAGGGAGGGATCCGCCTCCACGCGTCCGGTCCGGTCAGACGGAGTTGACGAGCCTCATGTAGCGGGCCCAGTCCCAGTTCACGCCGGGATCGGTGTGGTCGCTGCCGGGCACCTCGTGGTGCCCGATGATGTGCGCCCGGTTTTTCGGGATGCCGTACCGGTCGCAGATCGACGCTGTCAGCCGGGCGGATTCCTCGTAGAGGGCGGAGGTGAAGTAGGCCGGCCGGTCCACCCACCCTTCGTGCTCGATGCCGATGCTGTGCGTGTTGTAGTCCCAGTTCCCCGCGTGCCAGGCGATGTCGGACTCGCTCACGCACTGCGCCACACGACCGTCGGCGGAGCGCACGACGTAGTGCGCGGACACCCTCTTCCGCGCGTTCTGGAAGATGGACAGGGCGGTGGAGTAGGTGGTCTGCGTGACGTGGATGACGACGCGGTCGACGACGTGGGTCGAGGGGCGGTGTGCCACCGTGTAGTTGGAGGGGGTCGCGGGCTGCCATGCGGCGCGCGGGTAGTCGACGGGCGCGCCCCGCGCGCCGGCCCGAGCGTCCGGGAGTAGCGCGTAGGGGATGGCGGCCAGGGCCGCACCCTTCAGAATCCGCCGCCTGCCGGGCAGGGGTCTTGCTCGTTCCACGGGGTGGTGCCTTTCGCAGTGGGGTCTTCCGGATGTCCTGCCGTCTTGGCGCGGGCCCGCGGGCCCGCAGCAGTGCCGCGGTCTCCCGCAGCCGCGCGTACAGCCCCCGGTGTGTCTCGCGCAGCCGTTCCTTGCGGAGCTCGGCCACGCGCGTGTGGTGGGTGTCGCACGCACTGGCCAACGGCGACTCGACCGCCGGGGTTGCGAACTGGTACTCGTCCAGCTCACCGAATCGGTATTTCGCGCGAACTCCACCGCACGGTCGGGATCCGGGGGTCGGTCATGCTGCACAGCTCCTTCCGGGGGACAGCCGTCGGAGGCGGAGACGGCGAGGTGAACGTGGGCGGTTGCGGGAGGCGGCGTGAGCGGTTGCGGCGGTGTGTGATGCACGACCGTGCCGGCTGCGCCCGCGTGATCACGTTACGGCGCCTGCCGGTGCGGCAGAAGGCAGCCACGGGGATCGGTGGACGACGGCGGACTTGTGGACAACTCGCTCACCCGAACGGGCAGTTCCAGCGGTCAGAACACCGTGCGGGCGTCGAGCCGCCGAGGCCAGGGCGCGTGACGGTGGCGAACGCCATACCGCCGCTCCTCGGAACCTGTACGACAAACTCCTCGGCTGTCTCCCCTTCTCCCGCCGCAACCCGGTGACCAGGGTGCGGGACTGACGCGGGCCCAGCCCGGAGAACGGGGCTGTCCAGGCACCTCGGGGTCCTGGCTCGTCAAGCTGTGGCCGCCGGCTCGCTGTGTAGCCTGTCGCTCTGTTCGAACGGCGTGAGGGTGGGACGTGGAGACGTTGGTGGAGGAGTCCGTCGCGCAGGCGCTGCGTGACGGGGGCGGCGCGGCGATTCGCCTGTATGTCTCCGCCTGCACCGAACGCATGGCGCCACTGTTCGTGGGCCTACGGGCGGGCGCGCCGGGGCGGAAAGCCGACCCGGACTTCTACGCGGAGTCCGTGCGCGATCTTTGGTACGTCGACCGGCCGCTCGCCGACGCCGCCGAGCGCGTACGCCTGCTGGAGCGGTTCCCGGAGCTTCGGCCGGACGAGGAGGGGATCACTGATGTCGCCGACACCTACGCCTTCTTCGCTGTGCTCTGCCTGCGGTATGCCCTGCCGGCCCACGGGTCGGGAAGCGCTGATGACGCGGTGTCCTGCGGCCACGCGGCGCTCACCGCGATGGGGATGCTGGACCGGAACGTGGCGGGTGCCGGCCTTCTCGCCGAGGAACAACGGCTCCAGTGCCTCTCGCTGAGCGGTGACGCCTCAGGCCTGTGGGACGCGAGCGTCACGGCAGGGCGGGAGAGGTTCCGTGCTGTGTTGGGCCGCCTGGCCCGCTGAGGGCTGTCCCCTGAGGTGTCAGGTTCGTCCGCCAGTACGGGGCGACCAGCAGCACTCGGTCCTCCAGCGGCAGGCTCCACGGCCGGCCCCTGCGTATCGGCCCCTTCGCGCCAGAGCGCGGTGATCAGCTCGCCGAACTGCCGCCCGCTCAGCCCGAGGAACAGGACTGTCCAGGACGGTTCCGGCCGTGATCACACCAGACACCGCAAGACCGTCCCATCCGCCCGGAGCCCCGACCTGCCGGAGATCGCTGCCTGCCGTCATCTCGCGGGGCGGTCTCGTCGTCGGCCGGTACTGTGCGGGTCGGGATCAGGGGGTGGGCTGGTGCGTCCAGTGCTGTTGGTGGATGTGGACGGACCGCTGAACCCGTATGCCGCGAAGCCGTATCGACGTCCTGAGGGGTACGAGACGCACCGGCTGCTGACGCCGCGCTGGGAGACCGCCGAGCGGCGTCGGCTGACAGAGTGGGGGCTGCCGAACAAGCCGGTGAAACCGCTGCGCGTGTGGCTCAACCCCAATCACGGCCCGGCGCTGGACGCGCTTCCCTTCGACCTGGTGTGGGCGACGACGTGGGAGGAAGAAGCCAACGTCTTCGTGGCACCGGTACTGGGATTGCCGGAGCTGCCCTTCATCGCCTGGTCCTCGCCGCGGGCCGAGCCCGGCGGCGGTGTGTTCCGGAAGATGCCGGAGATCGTCGCGTGGGCGAAAGGCCGGGCGTTCGCCTGAATCGACGACGAGATCACGGAGGCGGATCGTGTCTGGGTGAACGAGCACCACCACGGTCCCGCGCTACTGCACCGGGTCGATCCCCGATGCGGCCTGGTCGACGACGACTTCGCCGCGCTGACGGCATGGGCGACCGGCCTGGACTGACTCAAGGACCGATCGACAGGGCCCGCAGCGCGGTTCCGCACGATCATCACGGGACAGCTCTCAGCTCCGACCCGCCACCGCCGCCGGGTCGTCGAGGACCGCCCGCACCACGGAGTGCGCCGCCCCGAGCAACGGCCCCTCCGGGCCCAGCCGCGACACGGACACCGGGCAGGGCGGACCCGCGGTGCGCCGGGCGAGTTCGGCCTCCAGTGACGGCAGCAGCCAGGGCGCGAGGCCGGCCAGGGCGCCGCCGAGCACGACACCTTCGGGGTCCAGCAGATTGAGCGCCCCGGTCAGGGCGATGCCGAGGGCCGTCCCGGCCTCGCTCAGGGCCCGTCGTACATCCTCGTCGCCGTCGGCCGCGCGGCCCGCCAGCAGGCCGACGCGGCCCTCACCCAGCTCCAGGCCCGCCGCGCGCAGGACGGCCTCCTCACCGGCGTACTGCTCCAGACAGCCGCGCCCGCCGCACCCGCACCGCGGCCCGTCGGGGTGCACCGGCACATGGCCCAGCTCGCCCGCGAAGCCGCGGGTGCCGCGCAGCAGACTGCCGTCCACCACCAGCGCGGCGCCGATGCCGATCTCCGCGGACACGTGCAGGAAGTCCCGCGGGGTGTCCACCCCGAGCCAGAGCTCGGCCAGTCCGCCGAAGTTGGCCTCGTTGTCGACGGTCAGCGGGAACTCCCCGGGCAGCAGCGCGCCGAGGTCGACGTCGTGCCAGTCCAGGTTGGGGGCGCGGACGACGGTGTGGGCGTCGCGGGCCACCAGGCCGGGGACGGCGACGGCGAGCCCGGCCGGCCACAGCCCTTCCCCCTCCGCCGCCGCGACGACCTCGCGGACCAGCCGGGTGAGTTCCTCCACCACCGGTTCGGGGGAGCGACCCCGGTTCGTGCCGTGCCGCTCTGCGCGCGCCCGCACCTCGCCCCGCAGGTCGACGGCGCAGACGGCGAGGTGGTCGACGCCGACCTCGGCGCCGATCCCCGCAGGGCCGCGGCCGCTCACGGCGAGCGCCGAACCGGGCCGCCCCACCCGGCCGGGGCGCTCGGGGCCCAGCTCCTCCAGCAGACCGGTGCGTATGAGCTCGTCGACGAGGGTCGACACCGCCGCCCGGGTCAGACCTATGCGCGAGGCGACCGCCGCCCGTGAGAGCGGTCCCTCGGCGCTGACGGCGTGCATCACCCGGGCCAGGTTGCGGCGGCGCATGCCCTGCTGGGTGTCGGGCAGCGCACGCCCCGGCCCGGCCGGGCGCGCCTCGTGCAGCGGTGCGGTCATGCCTGCGTCGACTCTCAGTGGGTGTCCGTGGCCCGCTCCAGCAGCGGGGCCGCGTCGGAGAGTACCCCGGCGATCCGGGCCAGGGTCGCGTCGTCCCGCTCGACGGCATCGAGCACCGGGCCCCGCGCGGTGTTCCAGCGCCGGGCGACAGCGGCCGGGTCCTCGCCGGTCAGCAGCCCGGCCGCCTGCGCCGCGGCCCCCAGCGCGACCAGTTCCCTGGCCTCCGGGATCTGCACCGGCCGCCCGGACAGCCGCCGTACGGTCTGCTGCCAGGCCGTGCCGCGGGCGCCGCCGCCGATCAGCAGCAGGGGGGCCGCGCGGTCCGCGTCCTCGTCGAGGACGAGGTCGAGCGCACCGAGCAGGGAGTGGACGGCGCCGTCGTAGGCGGCCTGGAGGAGCTGGCCCGCGGTGGTGTCGTGGCGCAGGCCGAGCAGGAGGCCGGAGGCGTTCGGCAGGTTCGGGGTGCGTTCGCCGTCCAGGTAGGGCAGGAGGGTGAGGTCCGCGGCGGGTTCCACGGCCTCACGGTCCAGGTTCAGCAGGGCCGCGACGCGGTCGACGGCGAGCGTGCAGTTCAGGGTGCAGGCCAGCGGCAGCCAGTCACCGTGGGCGTCGGCGAAGCCGGCCACCGTGCCGGTCGGGTCGGTGGGGCGCCGCTTCGCCACCGCGTACACCGTGCCCGAGGTGCCGAGGCTCAGCACCGGCGTGCCGGGGCGCAATCCCAGCCCCAGCGCGGCCGCCGCGTTGTCCCCGGTGCCCGCGGCGACCAGGGTGCCCTTGGAGAAGGGCAGGTCATGGCTGTCACGCACGGTCCCCGCCACCTCGCCGGGCCGCACCACGCGCGGGAGCAGCGCGGGGTCAAGGCCCACGTGGGCGAGGATCTCCTCGTCGTACGCCTCGGTGGCGGACGCCCACCAACCGGTTCCCGAGGCGTCACCGCGGTCGGTCGTGCCCTCGCCCGTGAGGCGCTCGGTGAGGTAGTCGTGGGGGAGCCGGACCGCCCTCGTGGAGCGCAGGGCCTCCGGCTCGTTCTCCGCGAGCCAGGCCCACTTCGTGACCGTGAAGGAGGCGGCCGGGACGGACCCGGTGCGCTCCGCCCAGAACGTGGCGCCGCCCAGTTCCTCGGTCAGCCGACGCGCCTGCGGGGCCGAGCGCACGTCGTTCCACAGCAGCGCAGGGCGCACCGGCTCGCCGCGCTCGTCCAGCGTCACGAGCCCGTGCTGCTGTCCGCCGATCGACACCGCGGCGGCCTCGTGCGCCGCGTCACCGCACTGGCGCAGCGCCTCGTGCAGGGCGTCCCACCACTGGCGCGGGTCGCTCTCGCGGCCGGCGCCGGAGGACACCGTGTGCGGCGCCTGGCCGCTCGCGACGACCTGGCCGGTGGCCGCGTCGACGACCAGCACCTTGGTGGACTGGGTGGACGTGTCCACGCCGACGACGAGCGGACCCTCGGCTGCTGACATCGGGCTCTCCCTAACTTTTTCCGCGGCTCTGCGGGATCTGTCTTCCCAGAGATGCGTTCGCATACTAATTTGTAAACGGCCATGACGAAATAGTCTGCAAGCAAGGAGCCGCGGCATGAGCTACCAGCCCACCCCCGAGGACAGGTTCACCTTCGGTTTGTGGACCGTCGGCTGGCAGGGACGGGACCCGTTCGGCGACGCCACGCGGCGTGCCCTGGACCCGGTCGAGAGCGTGCAGCGCCTGGCCGAGCTCGGCGCGTACGGCGTGACCTTCCACGACGACGACCTGATCCCCTTCGGGTCCTCGGACACCGAGCGCGAGGCGCACATCAAGCGGTTCCGCCAGGCGCTGGACGCCACCGGCATGACCGTGCCGATGGCCACCACCAACCTCTTCACCCACCCGGTCTTCAAGGACGGCGCGTTCACCGCGAACGACCGCGACGTGCGCCGCTACGCCCTGCGCAAGACCATCCGCAACATCGACCTTGCCGTCGAGCTCGGCGCCAAGGTGTACGTCGCCTGGGGCGGGCGTGAGGGCGCGGAGTCGGGTGCCGCCAAGGACGTGCGCGTGGCCCTGGACCGTATGAAGGAGGCCTTCGACCTGCTGGGCGAGTACGTCACCGCCCAGGGCTACGACCTGCGCTTCGCCATCGAGCCCAAGCCGAACGAGCCGCGCGGCGACATCCTGCTGCCCACCGTCGGCCACGCGCTGGCGTTCATCGAGCGCCTGGAGCGCCCGGAGCTGTACGGCGTCAACCCCGAGGTCGGCCACGAGCAGATGGCGGGCCTGAACTTCCCCCACGGCATCGCGCAGGCGCTGTGGGCGGGCAAGCTCTTCCACATCGACCTCAACGGCCAGTCCGGCATCAAGTACGACCAGGACCTGCGCTTCGGCGCCGGTGACCTGCGGTCGGCGTTCTGGCTGGTCGACCTGCTGGAGAGCGCCGGCTACGCGGGCCCGAAGCACTTCGACTTCAAGCCGCCGCGCACCGAGGACCTCGACGGTGTCTGGGCGTCGGCCGCGGGCTGCATGCGCAACTACCTGATCCTCAAGGAGCGTGCGGCCGCGTTCCGCAACGACCCGGAGGTCCAGGAGGCCCTGCGCGCCTCCCGTCTGGACCAGCTGGCGCAGCCCACCGCCGCCGACGGCCTGCAGGCCCTGCTGGCCGACCGCTCCGCCTTCGAGGACTTCGACGCCGAGGCGGCCGCCGCCCGCGGCATGGCCTTCGAGCGTCTCGACCAGCTGGCCATGGACCACCTGCTCGGCGCCCGGGGCTGACCGCACGCGCGCGCGGGTGCGTTGCGGGGCTGACCGCGCGCGCCCGTGGGTGCGTCAGCCTGGGGGCGGGCCCTCACGCACACCTGCTGGGCTCGCCTCCCTGCACACCTGCGCGCGCGGTCCTCGCCCCTTCATGCACGCGCGCGCGTGGTCCTCATCCCCTCAACCACGCGCGCGCCTGGTCGTGGCACCGAGGTCGCGCGCGTGAACACGCACCAGCGCGGGCCGTCGGACGCTCCTCGTATCGCCGGTCTCCGCACCGAGTACGCCGGAATCATGCGGTCCATGGCATGAGCCCGTACCAACTTCCGTGCGGCAGTCGCGCCACCAGGGGGGCCGGGGTGACGCTGGACGGTATGGCCACGCCGCCCGTACCGCCCCAGCCGCCCGGTCCGCCGGGCGACACGCCGCCCCCGGGCGGCTTCGGACCGCCTTCCTCGGGCCACGGCCCCGATCACGGCACGGGAGGCGGCCGACCGCCTTCTCCGCCGCCCCTTTCACCGTCGGACCCGCCCGGTGGCTCGGGCAGGCGCGGGAACCCCCTCTTCGCGGTTCTCGGGCTGCTGGCCGCCGCCGTCGCCGTCGTCGCCGTGGTGCTGACGGCCTCGGGCAGTGACGACGAGCCGGACGAGAAGCCACCGACGGGCACCCGTTCCTCTCCGGAGCCCTCCATCAGCCTTCCGATCCAGTTGCCCAGCGGGCTGCCGAGCGAACCGCCCTCCCAGTTCCCCACCGAACTGCCGACCGGACTGCCGAGCGAACTGCCGACCGGGCTGCCCACCGAGGTGCCGAGCGCACTCGAGTCGCTCCTGCCGTCCCTGGACGAGCTGCTGCCGTAACGGTGCGGCGGTACGGCACACGCGCGTGGGGGTTCGGGGTTCGTCCCGCACACGCACGTGTGCCGCCCCGGCGCGTCAGCGAGGCCCGGACCGCGTCACACGCCCCGCGGCAGCCGTACGTACGTCACCGTCGTCTCCACGCCGCTGTCCACCAGGCGTCCCTGCGCGTCGAACGCCCCGGTGCCGTCCGTCATCCCGAAGTCGTTGTCGTTGATCAGGGCGAGCGTGTCGTGGTCCACGCGCGCGACGCCCTCGATCTTGCCCGGCACCCCGGCGACCGTGCCCAGGTCGACCACGAGCCGCTTGCTCAGGACCGGGACCCCCGAGGCCTTGGGGTCGTCGAGCTGCTCCAGCGACGGCGACGTCGCCTCGTCGTCCCAGCGGCCGCCCAGGATGTTCGCCCCACGGTCCAGCCGCACCAGATGCAGGCGAGCGGCCTTGTCCGTGCGCTCCTCGACCAGCAGCCGGTCGCCGCCCACCGCGACCACCGAGGAGATCTTCAGCTCGGAGGTGTCGTCCTCACCCGGGTCCACCACCTCCACCGGGTCGAAGCGGTACGCGTACTCGGCGGTGACCGCCTTCTTCTTCGGCGAGAAACGCAGCAGACGCACGGTGCGCGAGGCCTCGCCCGCGTCCGTGTCCGGCAGCGACAGCGGACTCTGCACCGCCAGCGCGAGGTCACCGCCCGGCAGTTGGGCGAGCCCCTCGAAGCCACGGTTGATCTTCCGGTGCAGCAGGACCCCGGGCAGCGCCTCGACCACCGAGTAGTCCGCGCCCGCGAGGTTCAGTCCCTCGGGCACATAGCGCGTGAGTACCTTCCCGCGCGCGGAGACGTGCACCAGCGAGGGCCCGTACTCGTCGACGAGCCAGAAACTCCCGTCCGCGGCCCGCACGATGCCCTCGGTGTCCAGTCCGTTCGGGTTGTACGGCAGGGGTGTCGTCGCGTCGTGGGAGTACGGCGCCTCGTCGCGTCCCTCCTGGTTGGACAGGCCGGTCACGGGCCCTCCCGACCGCGTGGTGAGCGGGATCGCCTGGAGCACCTTCACCGTCTCACCGGTGACTTGGATCCGTACGATCGCCGGGTCGAAGCCGGGTACGGGGAACGTGCGGCGCTTGACGCCGTCCACCTTGATCTGGCCGTTGGGCCCACGGTCGGTGACCGTCCAGAACTGGCCCTCGCGGCCGGCCGGGTAGAGGTCGCTGCCGATGCCGCCGAGATCCACGCCCCGGTCGTCGGCCACCGTGCCCGGCAGCAGCGCGTTGCTGAACGGCCCGAGCGGGATGTCGCCGAGGGTCGCCGTCCGGGTGACGTACGCCTCCCCGGACGGCGTGTGCGCGGCGGCCGGTCCGGCGGTGGCGAGAGCGGCCAGCACGGCGAGCGGTACGCCCGCCGCGACGGAACGGTGGACGCGGCGCCGGCCGGTGGCGTGCGGGGACATCGGGCCTCCTGAGGAGCAAGTGCGGTGACAGCGGCAAGGGTCGGCTCACTCACCCAACGCCGCGCGACGCCCCGGTGAACCGGGGGCGTCAGCCGCCCGACGGGCCGGCCCTCGGCCCGACTCCGCGCCCACAAAGGCAGACCTCGCGCCGGCGAAGCCCGACTCCGCGCCGGCCAAAGCCGACTTTGCGCCCTGACTTCAGGATCGGGAAGCCCTGCCCCAGGCCGGGCACACCCGACTCCGGGCCAGGGAGCCCGACATCGGGCCGGGAGAGGCCGACTCCGCGCCGGGGGAGCCCGGCTCCGGGCCGGGGGAGCCCGGCTCCGGGCCAGGGCAGTCCCCCGCTATGAAAGCCCGGCCCCGCCCGGGGAAAGCGCTTCCTCCCCCTCGGGGGGGATCGAGGCCAGGGCCGTCGCCGGGTCCAGCGCCGCGTCGCCGTCCGGAACCCAACGGCCGCGCTCCTTGCGGTAGGGCCACCAGCGCCCGTCCCGTCCCAGCCGCAGTTGGCCGGCCGCCCCGACGACCGTCCAGCGGTTGCCCCTCGCCCGCAGTGCCGGTCGCTCGTCGTCCTCCCAGGCCGAGTCCAGCGCGGCACGCGCGCGTGCGAGAGCCTCCCCCTCGACGGTCCACTCCTCCTCCAGCACGGACAGGGCGGCCGCGCCGCCGAGCCGCCAGGCCCTGACGGCCAGCGCCAGTTGCTCCCGGCTGCGTCCTGATCCGATGGCGAGCCGGTCCGCCACGGGAGACGCCGGCTCGGGCTGTCCCGTGCGGCCGGCCGCGAGCCGGACCGCGTCCTGAGCCACCGTCAACCGCGGTGCGAACGGCCTCCGTTCCGCCCCGGGACGCAGCGCCTCCCCGAGCAGGGCGTGGGCCTGCGCGGCCGTCCCGGCGGCCAGGGCTCGCAGGGCCGCCGGGTCCACGCCCTCAGGAGGCCGGGCGTCCGTGTCCAACGAGGGCGGCACGCCGGGTTCCTCCGGGAGTTCCGGCGCGGCCGGGAGCGGCGGCAGGACGTGCCCCGCCAGGTAGGCCTCCGCCGCGTCCACGCCCTCCGACCGGGGAGACGCCGTCCCGGCCGGTTCGGCCGCGCCACGCGCCTGGAGGTCGCCCAGCAGGGCCTGCTCGGCGCGTCCCCGCAGGAGGAACAGGACGAACGGATCCTGGTCGAGCAGCCGCGCCACCTGGTAGCACAGCGCCGCCGTGTGACCGCAGTGGTCCCAGGCGCCGCAGTCGCACTCCGCCTCCAGGTCACCCAGACCGGGCAGCAGCTCGATCCCGGCCGTCGCCGCGTCCTCGACCAGATGCGGCGGCATCTCGCGGTCCAGCAACGCGGCAACGTGTCCGGCCCGCTCCACCGTCAGGTCGAGGAACCGGTCCCACTGCGCGTCCGTCAGGACGTCGAGCAGCACGTCGGCCCGGTGCGGTGTCCGGTCGCGGTCCTGGACGACGGCCGTGAGGCGGCCCGGACGCACCGACACGGCGCCCACGGCTCCCGCGCGCGCGAGCCTGCGCCCCGTCCGCACCTGCTCCGCGTCCAGCGCCCCGTCCTCCAGGGCCGCCAGCCACGCCCGGCCCCACCACGTCTGCGCGAACCCCCTCCCGCGCGCGGGAGGCAACGCCGCGAACGTCTTTTCCCCGTCACCGTCGTACCGACTCATCGCGTGCCTCCTCGCAGCTCCACCAGTTCGGCCAGCTCGGCGTCCGACAGTTCCGTGAACCCGGCCTCACCCGACCCGAGGACGGCGTCCGCGAGGTCGCGCTTGCGACGCAGCATGTCGGCGATGCGGTCCTCGATCGTGCCCTCCGCGATCAGCCGGTGCACCTGCACGGGCCGGGTCTGGCCGATGCGGTACGCCCGGTCGGTGGCCTGCGCCTCGACGGCGGGGTTCCACCAGCGGTCGTAGTGCACGACGTGCTCCGCGCGCGTGAGGTTGAGTCCGGTGCCGGCCGCCTTCAGCGACAGCAGGAACACGGGAACCCCGCCGTCCTGGAAACGCCGGACCATCGCCTCGCGCGCGGGCACGGGCGTCCCTCCGTGCAGGAACTGCGACGGCACGCCCCGTGCGGCCAGGTGCCGCTCGAGAACCCGCGCCATGCGCACGTACTGGGTGAACACCAGGACGCTCGCCCCCTCGGCCAGGAGGGTGTCGAGCAGTTCGTCCAGGAGCTCCAGTTTCCCGGACCGCCCGGCGGTCCGCGGCCGCTCCTCCTTGAGGTACTGCGCCGGATGGTTGCAGATCTGCTTGAGGCCGGTCAGGAGCTTCACGACGAGCCCGCGCCGCGCCATGTCGTCGGCCTCGGCGATCGCCGCGAGCGTCTCGCGCACCACCGCCTCGTACAGGCCCGTCTGCTCCGTGGTGAGGGACACCGGGCGGTCGGTCTCGGTCTTGGGCGGCAGCTCGGGGGCGATCCCCGGGTCCGACTTGCGGCGGCGCAGGAGGAAGGGGGCCACGAGCCGGGCGAGCCGCTCCGCCGCGGCCGGGTCGCCGCCCTCCTCGACGGCTCGCGCGTACCGCGTGCGGAAGGTGCCCAGCCGGCCGAGCAGACCCGGTGTCGTCCAGTCGAGGATCGCCCACAGCTCCGACAGGTTGTTCTCCACCGGGGTGCCCGTGAGCGCCACCCGCGCGCGTGCGCCGATCGTGCGCAGCGCCCGCGCGGTTTCCGAGTACGGGTTCTTCACGTGCTGCGCCTCGTCCGCCACGACCAGGCCCCACGGCACCTCGCCGAGCCGGCTCGCGTCCAGCCGCAGGGTGCCGTACGTCGTGAGCACGAACTCCCCGTCGGCGAGCGCGTCCAGCTCGCGTCGTGGTCCGTGGAAGCGGCGCACGGGCGTGCCCGGCGCGAACCTCTCGATCTCGCGCTGCCAGTTGCCCATCAGGGACGTCGGACAAACCACGAGGGTCGGCCCGGCGGCCGCGGGGTCCGTCTGGCGGTGCAGGTGCAGCGCGATCAGTGTGACGGTCTTGCCGAGTCCCATGTCGTCGGCGAGGCAGCAGCCGAGTCCCAGGGCCGTGGTGCGGGCCAGCCAGTCGAGGCCGTGCCGCTGGTAGTCGCGCAGTGTCGCGGCGAGCGCGGCGGGCTGCGCGACCGGCTCCGGGTCCTCAGGGCGCGTCAGACGCTCCCGCAGTGCGGCCAGCCACCCGGTGGGGCGTACGTCGACCCGGCGGCCCTCGACCTCGGTGGATCCCGTCAGCGCGGCGCTCAGGGCGTCGATCGGCGTCACCTTGCGGTCCTGCTGCGCGCGGGCGCGGCGCAGCTCCCGGGGATCGATCAGAACCCACTGGTCGCGCAGCCGCACGAGGGGGCGGTTGGCCTCGGCGAGCCGGTCCAGCTCCGCACGCGTGAGCTGCTGGTCGCCCAGCGCGAACCACCAGGTGAAGGAGAGCAGCGCGTCCGCGGACAGGAACGACGGCGTGTCCGCACCGGCCCGGTCCGGTCCCGTTCCGTCCTCCGCCGGCCCCACCTCCGCGCGGGCGGTGAGTGTGCGGGCCAGGTCCCTCGGCCAGTGCACCTCGACTCCCGCGCCCGCCAGCGCCCGCCCACCCTCGCCGAGGAGCTCGGCGACCTCTTCGTCGAGCAGGTCGACGGCGTCCGGGACGGCCGCCGACAACAAGGGCGTGAGCGCGGGCCAGGCACGGGCCGCACGGCGCAGGGCGAGCAGCGCGTCCATGCGTGCGCGCGGTCCGAACGCCTGCCCCGCGGGATCGGCGTCCTGCCACACGGTGACGGCGTCCGCGACCAGCGCCGGATCGCCCACGCTGTGCACCTGCGGCACGGCGCGGAACCTCGCGACCGCTTCCGCGGCTGACGCCCCGGATTCCTCGGGTGACGCCCCGGAGAGCCCGGACACCTCGATCCGCAGCGAAATCCGTACGCCCGCGTCGTGCCCGGCCGCCACGTCGGCGGCCCACGCGCGCAGTTCCGGCACGCGCGAGGGCTGCTGCGCCGCGTACGCCGGGCCGCCCGTCATGAGCGGGGCGGCGGGGGAGCGGGGCAGTGCGTCCGCGACCGCGTCCAGGAAGGCCCGTAGCAGCGACTCCGGATCGGGCAGGCGCAGCGGCACGCTGTCGTCCAGCGGTGCCGCGTGCGCCTCGGGAGGCATCGCGGCGGCGAGACGGCGTACGCGGTCGACGTCGTCCGGGCCCAGCGGGCCGGCGCGCCAGGCGTCGTGATCGTCCGGGGACAGACCGGGCAGCAGCAGGCCGCGCGCGACGAGGTCCAGCGCGGTCAGGGCCGCCGCGCCCCAGAACGCGACGGCCCGGTGCCCGCCGGGGACGGCACGCGCGCGCGTGAGGACGGGCAGCGCGTCGCGCACCGGAAGCAGCACGACAGGCAGCCGTACGAGTTCCACGCCGGACTCGGTGGGCCGGACGACGGACAGGTCCGAGACGGCACCGGAGGCGAAGCGGACAGGAGCGTCACCGTCAAGCCGCCAGAAGGCGACGCTGCCGGTACGCGCGGGCGTGCCGGGCACGAACAGGGCGGGGTGACGGGCCAGTTCGACGATCTCGGACGGCGGTTCCGCGGAAACCCTCTGCGCAGAGATGAGCCTACTCCTCAAATTTGACTACTGAACCGGGTCGCCGAGGGTACAGCACTTCCGGTCGAATGTGAGCTACCCCAGGTGCCTCACATGCCGATCCGTGCCGCGATGACGGGTGCCAGCCGGTCCGCGATGACGCGGTGTCCCTGGTCGTTGGGGTGGACCGAGTCCGTCAGGTCGCCCGAACCCAGCCAGCCGGTGGTGTCGACGAAGGAGATCCGTGAGTCGCCGCCGTCGACGGCCGCCTTGACGGCCGCCTCGGTCTGCGGGACGTACCGGCCGCGGAAGGTCTCCAGGGCGAAGATCCACGCCTGCGGGTACGCGGCGCGGACCGTGCGGAGCAGGCTGGTGTACGCCGCCTGGAACTGCGTGGAACTGACGCCGTGGCCGACGTCGTTGGTGCCGAGGTTGATGACGACCGCGTTCGCCTGGTAGCGGGAGAAGTCCCAGTCGGGGGTGGTCGCGTTCGGGTTGAGCTTGGTGAACTGCCGCTCCAGGCCGACGCATCCGTCCGCCGTGGCGACCAGACAGGCGCCGCCCTGCGCGATCTGGGTGTGCTCGGTGCCGAGCCGTTCCCCGATCAGCCAGCCGTACGCGGTGCGGGCGTTCTGTGAGGACGTCGTCCCCACCGTGATCGAGTCGCCGACGAACTCGATCAGCTTGCCGGGCGCCGGAGGCGCGAACGTCGTGGCACCGCTGTCGAGGACGAGCCCCTGGAAGACGGCGTCGCCCCGGTACGAACCGGCGACGACCTGGTAGTTGACCTGGAGGGTGTGACTGCCGGCGGGCAGCGGGGAGGGGGTCAGGTTCACCGTCCCCTTCACGTCGTCGTAGAACTTCACCGGGCCGTTGTCGATCCTCGCCCAGAAGTCGACCGTCCCGCGCTGCTTGAGCTGGACGGTCCGGCCGGTGAAGCCGACCCGGTAGTAGGCGCCGGCCCAGTGCGGGGTGTAGGCGGTGGAGGAGGTCCGGGTGTCCCAGCGGCCCACGAACTTGATGTGCGGATCGCCGGGTTGACCGGGTGCGGCCGCCGCGGTGGACGTGGGGTCGCCGAGACGTGCGCCGATGACGGGGGCGAGACGGTTCGCGAACTTGGTGTGGCCGGCTTCGTTGGGATGCCCGTTGCCGTCCTCGTAGTCGGTGCCGTCGGTCAGCCAGCCCGTGGTGTCGACGTGATGCACCCTGGTGTCACCGGCCTCGGCGCGGGCGGTGACGGCCGCCCTCGTCTCGGTGAGGTAGCGCTTCTTGAGCGTCTGCACGGCGAAGAGGTGCGCGTTCGGGTAGGTGGCGCGCAGGTCGCTCAGGAACTTGGTGTACGCCGACTGGAAGGACGAGCCCGACACCCCGTGGCCGATGTCGTTGGTGCCGAGGTTGACGACGACGGCGTCCGCCCGGTAGCGGGAGAAGTCCCAGTCCTGGCCGCCCGTGCTCGCCGTCCTGAAGAACTGCGTGCTCAGGCCCGTGCATCCGGACCGGGCGACGAGACAGTAGCCGGAACGGGCGATCTGGGTGTGGCGCGCCCCCAACTGCTCGCCGGTCTTCCAGGCGTACGAGTCCAGTGCCAGGCGGTCGGTGAGCGCCCCGGCGGTGATGGAGTCGCCGACGAACTCGATCAGCCGTGACGGGGTGTTCGGCGCGACCGTGCGCGCACCGGGGTCCAGCACCAGGCCCTGGAAGACGGTGTCGCCGGAGCGGTAGGACAGGCGCAGGGTGTGGGTGCCGGCAGGCAGCGGCCGGGGAGTGAGGTTCACCGTGCCGCGCACCCCCGCGTGGAAGACATCGGGGCCACCGTCGATGCTGGCGTACAGGTTGACCGCGTCTCTGGCCTTGACCTTCACCGTGGTGCCGGTGAAGGCCGTCTGCAGATAGGCGCCGGTCCAGGAGGGCACCGCCGCGGTGCCGGCGCTGGTGTCCCAGCGTCCGACGTAGACGATGTTGGGGTCGGAGACCGAGCCGTCCCCCGGCGCGGCCTGCGCGGGGGAGCCACCCGCCCAGGACAGCAGGCAGGCGACGAGTGCGGCCGTGACGAGCGCCGGAAGGGCGCGTGCGACGCGGTGTGAGCGGGCGGCGTGGGACGTGGTGTGGGGGGTTGTCTGCACGGAGATCCCTTCGGTGGGGTGGGAGCGCTCCCGTGGGCAGCCTTTCGAGAGAAGCAATGAAACGGTTCAGCGTCAAGGGGTCCACCGAGAGGCCGGGGCCTGTTGGCGCACCACCGGTCGCCCTGAGGGGTGTACATCAGGGATCTCTCAGGGTCGCGGCTGGAACCGCGCGCCCCGCTGTCCCGTTTTCACAGCAGAGAGCGGCAGTGGCCGCGGAGGAGGCGACGCATATGTCGAAGAACGCGAAGATCGCCGCAGGAGGTGTGGCCGTCGGGCTTCTTCTGTGGATCTGGCTGCCCTGGTGGGCGGCTCTGCTGATCGTGCTGGGGGTTCCGGCGGCGGCGTACCTCGCGCTGGACCCCTCGCAGCGGCGCAGGCTGCGCCGCGTCAGCCGCAAGGAGCTCGGTCGCTGAGAGGGCGGGGGTCGCGGTGCGGCCCCCGTCGGCCGGTCCGGCAGTCGTCGGCCGGCCCGGCAGCCGTCGGTCTGTCCGGCCCCTTTCGGCCGGCCCGAGCCCGACCCGGCCCCGGTCGCCCCGCCGGAGACGGCTGACCACCTCGCCGCCCGCGTGAAGGGCCGGTCGCTGCTCGCAGGGGAGGCCGGCCGCCGGAGGGAAAGGTCGCGACAGGCAGGATGGCTGCCATCCGCGGGGAACGCTGCCATCGAAGGGAAGGCTGACATCCGCAGGAAGGCTGCGCGGGGCCTCGTACGCTGCCACCCGCGCGGCAGGCTGCCGCCCGCCCGGCGGGTCGGCCCCCACCCGCGCGGGGGCTCAGCTCGGTCGGACCGCCATCTTGTCGAGCGCCTCCAGGAGCCCCGGCAGTTCGGGGCCCCGGCCGACCGGCAGTACCTCGCCGGGCTCGTCGTCGAGCAGGACGAAGGCGATGTCGTCGGTCCTGGCCACCAGCGACCAGCCGGGACCGTCCGCGCGCAGGGTGCGCGCGTCGCCGGGCGCGAACGACGAGCGCACGCGGCCCAGCGGAGGCGGGGAGTCGACGTAGGAGCGCGCCTCCGCGAGGACCCGCCGGATGCCGCTGTGTCCCTTCGGTGCCTGCCCCTCCGCCTCGGCCGCATCGTCGGCCCGAGCACCGTCCTGTGCCGACGTGAACTCGGCGTCGTCGATCTGCTCGCGCCACAGCGCCCACTGCAGCGCTATCTCGTCCGCGCCCAGCCGCCGCTGGGCTGGGCCCCAGGTGCTCGTGTCCGGCGGGCTCAGGGCGGGACCGTCCGCGACCTCGGGGGCCGGATCGTGCGGGGCCGGCACGCCGGGAGCAGCGACGGCCACCTCCAGGGGCCAGCCGGGCAGCGCGGCGACCACCGTGCGCTCGTCGGGCGAGAGGTCGTACTCCATGCCGCAGTCCCACGACGCGATGGCGACGGCCACCAGCGACACGTCGTCGATGACGACCGTCCACCGCGCACCCTCACCGTCCTGGCCCAGCACCAGGCCGTATCCGTCGGCGAGCGGCGCGAGGCCGAGCGCCGCGCAGGCCTCCGGGTAGTCGTCGCCCAGCACACTCGGGAACTTCGCCGGCGTCAGCAGCACCGCCGTGAGCACATAGAGCGCATCGTCCGCGGCGGCGACGGCGTCCTCGTCCGTCCCGGCCATTCCAGCCTCCCCATCCGTTCGTCCAACGGCGCGCACCCTAGTGCGGCGGGAAGGCGCTTGTCACGACTCCCCGACACACCCGGAGCTGCAGTTTTCCGACCGGACGGGGGCGAATCCCCCCAGCTTGCCGGCGGGGTTCACACGGTGGGCAGCCCCAGGAGCGTCCGGGCCACCGTCCGCGGCGACTCGTCCCGCTCCCGCGCGAGCGCGATGACGGCACGGCAGGCCAGTTCGTTGACCCCGAAGGACAGCGCCTCCGGCGACACCCAGCCCGCCGCCTCCTCGATCCCGTCCTGGTCGTCCTCCGCGCAGGCCGAGACGTACGCGGCGGCCGCCTCGAACAGATTGTGCGTGCGCTTCCCGCCCGTGTGCTCCTGCCCGCCGACGCGCTGCCTCCCGTCGGCGGACCGCTCCCCGCCCGCACGCGACCGCGCGCCAGTGGCGCCGAGCAATCTCTCCCAGACCCTGCGGACCCCGTCGAACATGGCCACCACCTTCCCCTGGGTGATTACCCCGTGCCGAGCGTTCATCTGCACCGGTTCGCCGTAGAGTTGGAGCTTCGGCGGCAGGAGGGGGTCGGTGCGGTGAAGCGCTTCGAGCGGCTCGAACAGATCCGGCGGATGGACCCGTACGAGGACGCCTCGGAGATCTACCGGCTCACCGTGGCGTACGAGTTCCCCTGGGACTACACCCGAGCCTTGGAACTGGCCCTGTACCGCACCTACGCGGTGCCGAGCATCGGCGGACTGCTGGCGCGCACGGCGGAGCTCACGGACCGCACGCAGAAGCGCTACGACGACACCTCGCTGCTCCTGGACGCCGTCGTGGAGCACGGCTTCGACAGCGAGCAGGGCCGTACGGCCGTCCGCCGCATCAACCAGATGCACCGCGGCTATGACATCGGCAACGACGACATGAGGTACGTCCTCTGCACGTTCGTCGTGATGCCCAAGCGCTGGATCGACTCCTACGGATGGCGCAGGCTGTCCCGCCACGAGATGGTCGCCTCCACCGTCCACTACCGCACCCTCGGACAGCGCATGGGCATCAAGGACATCCCCGGGACCTACGAGGACTTCGAAGCCTGCCTCGACGCCTATGAGGAGGCCCACTTCGACTGGGACGAGGGCGCGCGCCGGGTCTCGGACGCCACGCTCGCCCTGATGGCGTCCTGGTACCCACGGCCGCTCGCCCCCCCTGCTGCGCACCGCCACCCTCGCCCTGCTCGACGAACCGCTCCTGAAGGCCTTCCGGTACACCGCGCCGGACCCCGTCACCCGCGCACTGGTCCGCCGAGCGGTACGCGCGCGTGGCCGCGCCGTCCGGCTGCTGCCACCGCGCCGCAGGCCCCATTTCGCACGGCAGAACTGGGAGATCAAGGGCTACCCGAACGGCTACCGGCTGGCGGACCTGGGCACCCGCCCGGTGCCCGGTGCCGGAGGCTGCCCCGTGCGGCACGTCGACGGGCCGGCCACCCGGTGAGGTCGGCGTTCAGCCGCCCAGTGAGTCCAGTGTGTCGCGCAGCCAGGTGACCTCGGCCCGGGACGTCGCCCGGGCGATGGTGAGCACGCCACGCCGGAACGGGTCGTCCAGCTCCTCGGCGCTCAGCGGCCGGTCACCGTCGTAGAAGAAGCTCGCCGGCTCCTCCAGGAAGGCCAGCCGACGGCGCAGCACGGCCGCCTGGGCCGCGGCGTCGTCCAGGTGCCGGAGAAAGGCGAGCACCGTGAACCAGCGGTTCTCGTCGGTGATGTCCCGCTCGCCGGGTGCGGCGAGCCGTCGGCGCAGCTCGCGTCTGCCCTCTTCGGTGAGGGTCAGGACGTGCCGTGGGGCGGCGACGGCACCGGGCTCCGTCGCGCGTACCAGAAGGCCCGACCTCTCCAGGCGCTTGATCGCCGGGTACAGGGTGCTCTCGGCCACGGGCCGTACGTGGCCCGTCAGAGCCGAGATGCGCTTGCGCAGCTCGTAGCCGTGCAGGGGGGCGTCGTAGAGGAAGCCGAGGATGGCGAGCTCCAGCATGCCTGCATTCTGCCGTAGATCCGTGGTACGTCGAGCCTGCTGTATTTCGCTGTGGATATACATCGATACCGAGGTATGCTCCCGGTCGGTCGAATCGACGTGGTGCCCTGAGGAGGCAGTGATGCGACAGGCCGAGTTCGGTAGTGGGGGAAGCCGGATCCGCTGGACGGAGACGCCCGGCGCGCAGCCCGCGCGCGTGTACGTGCACGGGCTGGGAGCCACCTCGGCCGCCTATCAC
Source organism: Streptomyces sp. NPDC051315 (assembly GCF_044455165.1). Lineage (NCBI taxonomy): Bacteria > Bacillati > Actinomycetota > Actinomycetes > Kitasatosporales > Streptomycetaceae > Streptomyces > Streptomyces sp. NPDC051315. The sequence goes on along the minus strand of NZ_JBITEN010000002.1, from coordinate 339,335 downwards.
GCGCACGTGGCGGCCCGTCCCGAACTGGCCGGTCGGCGCAGCCTGTTCGTCGATCTTCCCGGACACGGCATCAGTGACCGGCCCGAGGACTTCGGCTACACCCTGGAGGAGCACGCGGACGCTCTGGCGGCCGCACTGGACGCGGCGGACGTGAGGGACGCCGAACTGGTCGCCCACAGCATGGGCGGCTCCGTGGCCATCGTCCTCGCCCACCGTCGCCCCGACCTGGTCTCCCGGCTCGTCCTCACGGAGGCCAACCTCGACGCCTTCCCGCCGCTGACCGCGGGCAGCAGTGGCATCGCCGCATACACGGAGGACGACTTCGTCGACGGTGGCCACGCGCGTGTGCTGGAAAGGGTCGGTCCCCTGTGGGCGGCGACCATGCGGCTGGCCGACCCGCGCGCCCTGCACCGCAGTGCCGTCGGACTGCGGCGCGGATCCGACCCGGTCATGCGCGAGATCCTGGCGGGGCTCGACCAGGTCGAGCGTGTCTTCCTCCAGGGCGAACGCAGTGGTGAGCTCGCGGGAGCCGACGCCCTGGAGGCGGCGGGCGTGCGCGTGGTGACGGTGCCCGCCGCCGGTCACAACGTCATGTTCGACAACCCCGACGCCTCGTGACGGCGGTCGCCGGAGCGCCGTGAGCCTCAGTCCCCGCGCACGGCCAGGGCCAGGAAGCGGGTGTCCTCGTCGACGTACGAGGTCAGGCGCCACCCGGAGCCGGCCAGCAAGGGGCGGAGGTTCGGCTCGGCGCGCAGGTCGTCGGGGGTGATCTGCCGGCCGTGGCGTGCGGCGAGCGCCGCTCTGCCGATCGGGTGGAAGAGCGCCAGCGTGCCGCCCGGGCGCACGACGCGGGCCAGCTCCCGCAGGTTCTCCGCCGGGCGGGGCAGGTGGGAGACGAGCCCCGCCCCGAACACGGCGTCGAGCGACGCCGAGCGCAGCGGCAGCGCGGCCACGTCCGCGAGCAGCAGCCGCCCGTCGCGGTCCCGTCCCGCCCGTACGGCCGCCTCCAGCATGGCCGGGGTCAGATCGACCCCCAGGACCACTCCCGACGCCCCCACGGCCGCGCGCAGGGGCGGCAGGGCCCGTCCGGTACCGCAGCCCGCGTCCAGCACGCGGTCACCCTCGCGCAGACCCAGGTCGGCGACCGCCGCCGCGTACGCGGGACCGTCGTCGGGGAACCGGCTGTCCCAGTCCGCCGCGCGCGCGGAGAAGAACTCCTGGACGTGTGTGTGGTCGTCGCTCATGTGCCGCATGATCCCTCACCGGCACGGAGGACGTCTCGGCGCACACGTTCGAGCGCGCGGCGATCGGTCCGGCGCATTTCCGCGTCATATTGCGGCACCTTTCGAAATGCGCCCCCTTTGTGCTCCCGCGCCCCCACTAGCGTCCCGGAGCCATGGGACACCTGGACCACGCCACCTTCGGCTGGCTGACCCCCGTGCTGTCGTACGTGATGGCCTGCATCGGCGCCGCCCTCGGGCTGCGCTGCACCGTCCGGGCGCTCGGCGCCACCGGGCGCTCGCGCCGCAACTGGCTCGTCACGGCGGCCTCCGCCCTCGGCACCGGCATCTGGACCATGCACTTCGTGGCCATGCTCGGCTTCGGCGTCAGCGGCACCGACATCCGCTACGACGTCCCCCTGACCGTGCTCAGCCTCGCGGTCGCCATGCTCGTCGTCTGCGCCGGAGTCTTCGCCGTCGGCTACGGCCGCGACCGCACGCGCGCGTTGCTGGTCGGCGGCCTCACCACCGGACTCGGCGTGGCGAGCATGCACTACCTGGGCATGGCCGCGGTCCGGCTGCACGGCGACGTGACCTACGACCCGATGCTGGTAGGACTCTCCGTCCTGATCGCCGTCGTCGCGGCGACCGCGGCTCTCTGGGCCGCCCTCGACATCAAGTCGCCGGTCGCGGTCACCCTCGCCTCGCTCGTCATGGGCGCGGCGGTGAGCAGCATGCACTACACCGCGATGTTCGCCGTGGACGTGCGCGTCACGCCCTCCGGCGCGGCCCTGCCCGGAGCCACGGCGATGCAGTTCATCTTCCCCCTCGCCGTCGGCCTCGGCTCCTACCTCTTCCTGACCTCTGCCTTCGTCGCGCTGTCGCCCACCACGGGCGAGCGCGAGGCGTCCGCCTCCGCGCAGCAGCCGGGGGACAGCGTCGCCGGCCGTCAACAGGCCCGCACCGCGTGACAGGACCGGACGGCACGCCCCCCGAACCCCTTCCGAGCGAGGAGGCCATGCGCACACCCCGGAGGACCCCCACGGACGGCGCCGAGACGCCGCCTCTCGTGCGCGGGCGTCGTGCCCACGCCGGACCCCCCGCCGACGAGGGACCGGACGAGCGGCCCGCAACACCGGCGGACGCGCCGTCCGCGCGCGCGGGACGCCGACGGATCAGGCCGCGCACCGTACGCGCCAAGATCGTCTGCCTGCTGATGGTGCCCGTCGTCTCCCTGCTGGCCCTGTGGGCGTACGCCACCGTCAGTACCGCCCAGGACATCTCCCGGCTGCGCCAGTTGCAGCGCGTGGACTCCGAGGTGCGCACGCCCGTCGCGGCCGCGGTGGCCGCCCTCCAGGCCGAACGGGCGGCCGCCGTACGCCACGCCACCGCCCCGGCCGCCGGACAGGGCGACGACCTGAGGAAGCTCGCCGAAGGCACCGACCGCGCGGTGGCCGAACTGCGGCTCGGCGACGACAACACCGTCGCCGACGGCCAGGAACTGCCCGCCGGAGTCGCCCAGCGCCTCGAGGCGTTCGTCTCCGGGGCCGAGGAACTGCGCCCGCTGCGGACCGCCGTGCTCGACGGCACCGCGGGCTGGGAGGAGACGTACGGCCGGTACACGAGCACCATCTCGGCCGCCTTCTCCGTCGGCGGGGCCCTCTCCGGCATCCAGGACGCCGAACTCGGCTCGGACGCGCGTGTGCTGCTCGAGTTCTCCCGCGCGGGAGAGGCGCTGGCCCAGGAGGACGTCGTGCTCGACAGCGCGCGTCTGGCCGGGCGCCTCGACGGGGAGCGCATGCGGCTGTTCACCGGCGCCGTCACCGCCCGCCGCACCCTCACCGAGTCGGCCGCGGCGGACCTGCGCGGCCCCGAACGCGCCGCCTGGCGCGGCCTGGCCGCCGGCAGCGCCTACGCCGCCGTGGACGCCGTCGAGGACAAGGTGCTCGCCCACGGGCCCGGAACGAAGGCCGTCGCCGCCGCGCCCGAAGCCACCTGGGGCACGGCCCACGCGCGCGTGCAGAACGGCATGCGGACCATCGAGGCGGACGCGGCGCGCGCAGTCGCCGACCGCGTCGACCCGTTCACGCGCGGACTGCTCACCCCGGCCGGCGCCGCGGTCCTGCTCGGTCTCGCCGCCGTCGCGGCCTCACTCGTCATCTCCGTGCGCATCGGCCGCGGGCTCGTCGTGGAACTGGTCAGCCTGCGCGACAGCGCCCTGGAGATCGCCCGCCGCAAGCTGCCCGAGGCGATGCGGAAACTGCGGGCCGGCGAGGAGATCGACGTGCGGGCCGAAGCGCCGGCCGGGCCGGCCGCCGAGGACGAGACCGGCCAGGTCGCCGAGGCCCTGGGCACCGTGCACCGCGCCGCCCTTCGGGCCGCCGTGGAGCGCGCCGAACTCGCCAGCGGCATCTCAGGGGTCTTCGTCAACCTCGCCCGACGCAGCCAGGTCCTCGTCCACCGCCAACTCAGCCTTCTGGACAGCATGGAGCGCCGCTCGGACGATCCGAACGAACTGGGCGACCTCTTCCGGCTCGACCACCTCACGACCCGCATGCGACGCCACGCGGAAAGCCTGATCATCCTCTCCGGCGCCGCTCCCGGCCGGGCCTGGCGCATGCCGGTCCCCCTGACCGACGTGGTCCGCGCCGCCGTCTCCGAAGTCGAGGACTACGCGCGCGTGGAGGTCAGGCAGCTCCCGGAGGCGTCCGTCATCGGCTCCGCCGTCGCCGACCTCACCCACCTCCTCGCCGAACTCGTCGAGAACGCCGCCCAGTTCTCACCCCCGCACACGCGCGTGCGCGTCACCGGGGAGCCCGTCGGCAACGGCTACGCCGTCGAGGTCGAGGACCGGGGGCTCGGCATGGGCAAGGAGACCCTCGCCGAGGCCAACCGGCGGATCGCGCAGTCCGAGGCCCTCGACCTGTTCGACAGCGACCGGCTCGGCCTGTTCGTGGTCAGCAGGCTGGCCGCACGCCACGACGTCAAGGTCCACCTGCGCCCCTCGCCCTACGGCGGCACCACGGCGGTCGTCCTGCTGCCCACCGCCCTGCTGCACAGCGGCACACCGGAACGTTCCGCCCGAGAGGTCACGCGAGCGCAGCAGCCGGCCGGACGCGAGCACGCGCGCGTGCCCGCCGCCGACCGGCACCAGGAAGCCGTCTCCGCGACCACCGGCCGGCACCAGGAAGCCTTCTCCACGACCACCGACGGACACCAGGGAACCTTCTCCGCGACCGCGGACGGCCACCAAGGAGCCATCCCGACGACCGTCGACGGGCACCACGAAGCCATCCCCGCGACCGCCGAACGACCGGCGCTCATCGCTCCCGTCCGGGCCGCCGCCGAACCGACGTCCGACACCCCACCCCCCGGAGTCACCGCCTTGCGCCTGCACCGCCCGCCGGACGACTCCGACGGATCGGACGACCTGCCGCGCCGGGTACGGCAGGCGAACCTCGCCCCCCAACTGCGCCGGCCGCAGCCCGAGGCCCCCGCTCCGGCCCCCGGCCCGCGCAGCGACGACGGACGCACCCCCGAACTCGTACGGGACCGGATGGCCGCTTACCGGGACGGCTGGGCGCGCGGCGGCGGAAGGCACCCCGGCCCGGGCGCCACCCCGGATCCCGCACCGGGCAGCGACAGCAGCGAAGGAGACCCCGCATGATCCAGGAACCGAGCACGAGGCCGGCCCAGCGGCACGGCGAACTCGACTGGCTGCTGGACGACCTGGTGATGCGCGTGAGCGAGGTGCGGCACGCCGTGGTGCTGTCCAACGACGGACTCGCCGTCGGCGCGTCCACCGGCCTCGGCCGCGAGGACGCCGAACACCTCGCCGCCGTCGCCTCCGGCTTCCACAGCCTCGCCAAGGGCGCGGGCCGGCACTTCGGCGCCGGCGGCGTACGCCAGACCATGGTGGAGATGGACGACGGCTTCCTCTTCGTGGCCGCCGCGGGCGACGGCTCCTGCCTCGCCGTCCTCACCGCCGTCACCGCCGACATCGGCCTGGTCGGCTACGAGATGGCGCGGCTGGTCAAGCGCGTGGGGGAGCACCTCTACACGCCGCCGCGTCTCTCGGCACGGCCACCTGCCGCCGGCTGAGGCGAGAGGGTGACCCGCACCGATGACCGAGGACCTGACCGGCACCCCGCACGAACAGGGCAGCCAGTGGTACGACAACGAGGCCGGGCCCCTCGTGCGGCCGTACGCCATGACGGGCGGACGCACGAGACCCGGGCCCGCCGGCGTGCGCTTCGACCTGATCGCCCTGGTCACCCTGGACCCGGGCGGGCCCGGCGCCGACGGTGCGGGCCTCGGGCCGGAACACCGCACCCTCATCGGCCTGTGCCGTACGGAAACCCAGTCCGTCGCGGAACTCGCGGCGGGCGCCGACCTTCCCGTGGGAGTGGTCCGGGTGCTCCTCGGCGACCTGCTGGAACTCGGCCGCGTCACCGTCAGCCGACCCGTCCCACCCGCCCGGCTGCCCGACGAACGGATCCTGCGTGAGGTCATCGAAGGACTGCGGGCGCTGTAGACGAACGTCCGCACCCCTGCGGAAGCGTACGGACCCACACCCGACACGCCGACCCGTGCTCGCGCCCCGCGCGGGGCTCTGCGGAGCCCGTGCTCGCACCCGCCCAGGCAGCCTGCCGGAGCCCGTACGCACGCCCCGAGCAGGCACCCCTGCCGGCGTACTCGCCCCCGTACTTCCCCCTCGACCGTTGCCCGCACTCCCGAGAGAAGTGATCCATGGTCTCCGAGCACTCCGACGCCACGGGTGGCGACACGACCCCCCTGGCGTTGAAGATATTGGTCGCCGGCGGTTTCGGCGTGGGGAAAACCACCCTGGTGGGCGCGGTCAGCGAGATCAAGCCGCTGCGCACCGAGGAACTGCTGAGCGAGGCAGGCCAGTTGGTCGACGACACCGACGGCGTCGACCAGAAGGTCACGACGACCGTCGCCATGGACTTCGGCCGGATCACCATCCGCTCCGGCCTCTCCCTGTACCTGTTCGGCACCCCCGGCCAGGACCGCTTCTGGTTCCTGTGGGACGAACTGTCCCAGGGAGCCCTGGGGGCCGTCGTGCTCGCCGACACCCGCCGCCTGGAGGACTGCTTCCCCGCGGTCGACTACTTCGAGCACCGGCACATCCCCTTCGTGGTGGCCGTCAACTGCTTCACCGGAGCGCGCACTTACGGGGCGCCCGAGGTCTCGCGCGCCCTCGACCTCGACCAGGGCACGCCCGTGGTCCTGTGCGACGCCCGCGACCGTGACTCGGGGAAGGAGGTGCTGATCAGGCTCGTCGAGTACGCCGGGCGGATGCACACCGCCCGACTGCTCGACTCGGTGAGTTGAGGGGCCGCCCATCCCCCCGTCAGTCCGCGACGGCCACCTCCGCGAGCACCTTCTCGATCTTCACACGGACGAGCAGTTCGCCCGGAACGCCGTTACGGGCACCGAACTCCTCGGCTCGGTCCTCGCCCATGTACCTCGCTCCGATCCGGGTCGCCCAGTGCCGTACCTCGTGGAGGTCCTCCGAGACGCGCGCGACGCCCTGCACCACCACGTAGCCGAACGGCGGCCGGTCGTCGTCCACACAGAGGGCGACCCGGCCGTCCCGGACCAGATTGCGCCCCTTCACCGTGTCCTTGCCGGTGTTGAAGACCACCTCGTCCCCGTCGAGCAGGAACCAGACCGGTGCCACGTGCGGACGTCCGTCCGCACGCACCGTGGACAGCTTCCCGGTACGGGTGCCGTGCGAGACGAACGCCCGCCATTCCTCGTCGGTCATCTTGTGTGCCATGTCCTCATCCTCCTTGCTCGGCGGCCGGTGGTGGGGAAGGCTGGCGACCAGACCCTCCCGCCAGGCGGGAGAGCGCACGGGGAACAGAACACGGGGAACAGAACACGGGGAGAGACGGAACATGGCGCAGAAGCAGGGGCTGGGGTGGCTGCTGGACGACCTGACCGAGCGGGTCGACCACGTGCGACACGCACTGGTCCTGTCCAACGACGGTCTGGTGGCGGGCGCGAGCACGGGACTGCGCCGGGAGGACGCGGAGCACCTCGCCGCCGTCTCCTCCGGACTGCACAGCCTGGCCAAGGGCTCCGGACGCCACTTCGGTGCCGGCCAAGTGCGGCAGACGATGGTCGAGTTCGACGACGCGGTGCTGTTCGTCACCGCGGCCGGCACCGGCAGCTGTCTGTGCGTGCTCAGCGCCGCGGAGGCCGACATGGGCCAGATCGCCTACGAGATGGCGCTGCTCGTCAACCGCGTCGGCGAGCACCTCGCGGTGGACGCCCGCCGTCCCGGTCACATCCCGCCCACACAGCTCTGACCTGCTCTTCATCCCCTCGCCCTGGAGTTGTCCACAGGCTTGCCACGGCGTGCGCGAATCCGGCTACGGTTTTTCCGAGGCCACCGCGGACGGCGCGGGCCACTCGGACTCCACGCCCGCCGCAGGCGGCGCGGGCCACTCGGACTCCACGGGGGAGACGACCATGTCGGGCGACACCACCACACGACCGCACGAGCTCTTCTGCACGTTCAGCCGTGCGGCAAGGGAACTGACCCTGAAGCGCCGCGAGTTCGACCTCGCCGTGAACCTCGGGCGGATCAGAACCCTGCCCGACGAAGGAGGCGGGGGACGCCTGGTGGCCCGAGCCGAGCTCGACCGCCTGCGCTCGGAGCCCGGCTTCCCCGAGGTACTGCGCAAGAGCGTCGAGACCGTCGGCACCAGCGCGGGCGCGGCCGTCATGGAGGTAGCGCCCACCCGCTTCACGCGCCTCGCGCGGCTGGGGCTGGTGGTGCCCGTGACGTTCCACCTGAACCGCTACCGGGCCGTCGTCTGGCTGTACCTCGCCGACGAACTGAGGCAGTTCGCCGCCGACAAGGACCAGGCACCCCTGCTGACGGGCCGGGCGCCCGAGGGCATGCGCAAGCAGTTGGCCGCGGGTCTCGACCTGCGTCCCCGCAACTGGCGGGGCCGCCACCTCGGGTTCCTGCTGCGGCAGGCCGGCGATCCCTGGCAGCGCGCCGGAGCCCTGGCCGGGTTCCTCGATCCCGTCCAGGTCGCGCAGATCGTCAAAGACCCGTACGAACGATCCCATCTGAACCGCTTCCGACCGGGACCACCGGCCCATGCAGCGCCCGGTTCACCGGCCGCGCACCTCGTCGAGAGGATCATGACGGCGGACGACCCCGACGAGATCGACTGGCTGCGTTCCGACCTGGCGCAAACCCTGGACGAGGCCCGCACCCACCAGCCCGCGCCACGCCCCTCACAGAACCGGAAGCCACCGAGGCAGGACCGGAAGCCACCGAAGCGGAGACGGAACCCCCTGAAACTCCACCAGAAGCCGGCCCCGGCGTCGCCGCACCCGGCGGGGCAAGCCCCGCCGTCCGACGGTCTCTCCCACCGGCTCTCCCACCGGCCCTCCGACCGGCCCGCGCGAGCCAGGACCGGTCTGTGGGACTGGCTGCGCCGCAGAACCACGTGACGCACGGGACCCCCAGCGGGATGCCGTCGGGCGGCACGGGTACCGGCGCCGCCGGTACCGGTACAGGCGGCGCCGGGACCGGCAACGGGATGGTCGCGGTCGGCTTCCGGCGGTGTCCGACCCGCCCGGAAGACGCCCCGGACGGCACCTTCACCCGGGTGGCCCCGGTGCCGGTCCGGGGAGCCTCCTCGGCCCGCGCGGCGTCATACGCGTCCGCGGTCACCGGTGACCGCGGACGGACCCGGGGCTGGGGCAGCCACGTCCACGGGGAACAGGACCAGGGCGGTGACCGTCGGCCGGCGCCGTGGGCACCCCCATGGCGCGGGCGAGGCCGCAGCAGCCGTACGGCGCCCGTCCCCCATCCGGTCCGGTCCCGGCCGAGATCGCGTCGCCCACCGCCCACTTGGTGATGTACGGGGGATAAAGCGGCCGGAAGATGGGAAAGGGGTTGTACGGCGAACCGCGGGGAGTGGGAGGCCGTGCCCGGAATACCGGGCCCGACACGCTGGGGGAGGGCCGGGTATGGGCGGGCAGCCCCTGTATCTCGCACCGCGACTGGGGGAGGCGTTGCGCTCGCTCCTGGAGTCACCCGGGCTGGTGCACACCCTCACCGACGCGCTGGGGTCCCCGCTGAACGTGGTCGTTCCCGACCAACTCGCCGCGAACGTGGAGCGGTTCCGGTCGGTGTTCGGCAGGCATCACCTGTCCGGCCAGGTGTTCTTCGCCCACAAGGCCAACCGGTCCAGTGCCCTGCTGCGGCGGCTGGCCGCCACCGACGCCGGGGTGGACGTCGCCTCGCTCGGCGAGTTGCGGCACGCGCTCGGCGCCGGCCTCACCCCCGACCGGATCACGGCCACCGGACCGAAGAACCCCGAGTTCCTGTGGCTGGCCGCACGCACGTCGGTCACCGTCGGTGTCGACAGCGCGGACGAGGTGGAGCAACTCGCCGCCGTCATCCGAAAGTTCACACTTCCCCGGGTCCGCGTCCTGCTGCGGCTGTCCGGGTTCGAGACGTCCGGGGTGCGGGTGCTGAGCCGCCGGAGCCGCTTCGGCACGCCCGTCCGGGAGGTCGGGCCGCTGCTGGAGACCGTCGAGCGGAACGGCGACGTCGTCGACCTGGTGGGGGTGGCCTTCCACCTGGACACGACGAGCCTCACCGAGAAGGCGACGGCCCTGGCGGGCTGCCTGGCGGTGCTGGAGGAGTGCCGCAGGAGGGGTCTGCGGCCGTCGGCCGTCGACATCGGCGGCGGTTTCGGCGTCGACTACCTGGCCGACGGCGAGCAGTGGGAGCGGTACACGAGCGAGCTCACCGCCGCCGTCCTGGGCACCCGCCCGCCCCTGTCCTGGGGCGGACACGGCTACGGGCTGCGCAACGAGTCCGGAACCCTGCGCGGAACGCTCGGTCTCTATCCCGCTCACCGGCCGGTCTCCGGACCTCGCTACCTCGACGAACTCCTCGCGCACCCGGCCGCGTCCTTCGGCGGCCGCCCTCTGGCCGCACTGCTGCTGGAGCACCTGTACGACCTCCACGTCGAGCCGGGACGGGCCCTGCTCGACCAGTGCGGACTGACCCTGGCGAAGGTCCTGGAGGTGCGCGCTCGGGAGGACGGCGAGGAGCTCCTCGTCCGGCTCGCGGCGACGGCCGACGACGTGGCGCTGGAGGAGCACGGGGTGCTGATGGACCCCGTCGTCGTTTCCCGGGACGCGGCACGTTCCGAAACGGGGCCGGTCGCCGTCCACCTCTTCGGCAGCCTGTGCCTGGAGACCGACCTGATCACTCGCCGGACGGTCTTCCTGCCGCGCCGGCCCGCACCCGGCGACGTCCTGGCCTTCACCAACACCGCCGGATACTGCATGGACTTCCACGCCACCCGGGCCCAGCGGCAGCCGGTCGCGCGCAAGGTCGCCGCCTGGCAGGAGGGCGGCACGTGGCACTGGTGCCTGGACGACCAGTACTGGCCGACCACATCCATGGGGGGAGCGCAGTGAGGTACGACAGCATCACCGAAGCCATCGGCAACACCCCGCTCGTACGCATCGACCCGGCCGTGCACGGGCTCACGCACATCGACCTGTACGCCAAGCTGGAACTGCTCAACCCGTTCGGGTCGGTCAAGGACCGGGCTGCCTGGAACATGGCGCGCCCCCGGCTCGCCGACGCGGCCGCGGTCGGCAGTCAGGTCGTCGAGCTGTCCAGCGGCAACACCGCCAAGGCCCTCGCCGTCCTCGCGGGCATGCACGGGCTGACCTTCAAGAGCGTCACCAACCGGATGCGGGTTCCGGAGATCAAGGACCTGCTCCTGCTGCTCGGCGCGGAGATCGAGGAGCTGCCGGGCCAGAGCGAGTGCCTCGACCCGACCGCCACCGACGACCCGCTGACCCTCTTCCACCGCACCCTGTCCGAGCCGGGCAGCGCGTACCTGCACACCGACCAGTACTTCAACCCGCGCAACACCGAGGCCCACCTCACCGGCACCGGGCCGGAGATCGTCAAGGACCTGGACGGCCGCGCCCCCGACTGGTTCATCGCCTGCGTGGGCACCGCCGGATCCTCCACGGGCGTCGCCCGTGTGCTGCGCGAACACGACGCCGCCGTCCGGGTGGTGGGGCTGGTCGCGGCCAAGTCCGACTTCATCCCGGGCATCCGGACCATCGACGAGGCCCACGAGGTGGGCCTGTTCGATCCCGGCACCTACGACACCATCGACGCGGTCCGCTCCGACGAGGCGATCGAGGGGATGCTGACGCTCAACCGCCGGTGCGGCATCCTGGCCGGACCCACGGGCGGAGCCGCCTACTTCGGCGCCCTGCGCCGACTGGCGGCCGTCGACGCGGAGCTGACGGAGCGGCAGACGGCCGTCTTCATCGTCTGCGACCGGGTCGAGAGCTATCTGAGCTACGTACGGCAGCGGCGCCCCGACCTGTTCGGTCTTCCCCGCCGCCCGGACTCCCCTCTCGACGTGACCGACGCCGAGATCCGCACGGCTCCGGCCGTGGACGTTCCCGGCGCCCGGGAGTGGATCGCCACCGAAGGTCCCCTCGTCGTCGACCTGCGCAGCCCGTACGCGTTCGCCGCCCTGCACATCGACGGCTCGGTCAACATCGTCGACGAACTGTTCGAGGAACTCCTCCGCGGCGGTCTGCCCTTCAGCCGCAACCGACCGGTGCTGCTGGCCTGCCCGGTCGGCGAGAAGTCCGCCCGCTACGCCGCGTTGCTGACCCGGATGGGACACCCGGACGTCCGCAGTCTGGCGGGCGGCATCATCGCCTGGCGCGACGCGGGCGCGCCCCTGGTCCGGGACTGAGCGACATGACCACGTTCGCTCAGGGCCCCGCCGTCATCGCGGAGCTGGGGGAGTGGCAGCGCGCGCTGCGCACCCAGTTCCCGATCATCACCGGCCACCCTGACCTGGCCTACCTGGACAGCGCGGCCACCGCCCAGAAGCCGCAGGCCGTGCTCGACGCCGTCCGGACCTACCTCACCACGACCAACGCCAACGCCGGGCGTGGCACGTATCCGTGGGCCAACCGCACCACCGACCTGGTCGAACGGACCCGCGAGCAGGTCGCGCGGTTCCTGCGCGACCCGGCGCCGGAGCACTCCTCCGTGCACTTCACCAGCGGCACCACCGAGGGGCTGCGCACCATCGCCCGCGACTGGCTCCCGGGACTGCTCACCGACGGCGACGAGATCGTCGTACCGGTCGCCGACCACCGGGCCAACATCGAACCCTGGCTCGAGGTCCAGCGTGAGACGGCCCGCCGGGGCGTGCACGTCCGCGTCCTGCCGATGCCCTACCAGCGCGCGTCCGGCGACTACGACCACACCGCCCTCGCACGGCTCGCCGGGCCGCGCACCAGGTTCGTCGCCGTCACCCACGTCCACCACGTCTACGGCGGCGACATGAACGTCCACCGCATCCGGCAGGCGGTCGGCCCGGACGCGGTCATCTGCCTGGACGCCGCCCAGAGCATCGGCCATCTGCCGGTGTCCGTGGCCGATCTGGACGTGGACTTCGTCGTGTTCTCCGGGCACAAGGCCCTCGCCCTGCCCGGCACGGGCGCCGTCTGGGCCCGCCAGACGCGCGGCCCGGCGTTCACCCCCGGCGGCTGGTCGGGCACCCCCAACACCGTCGGCATCGCCTCCCTCGCCGCCGCGCTGGACTGGCTCGAGACCGCCGGCACGGACCGCGTCGCACGCTGGACGGTCGCGCTCACCGCCCGCCTCACCGAAGGGCTGCGCCACCTGGACGCCTACGAGATCCTCGGCTGCCAGGCCAGCCTGGCGGCCGACTCCCCGGTCCAGCGGCGCCAGGGCATCGTCACCTTCCGCCACCGCGGGATCGGCTCGGGCGACCTGGGGTTCATCCTCTTCAGCCACGGTTTCATGGTCCGCTCCGACCACCACTGCCAGGGCGGCGCGGGGGAGGAGAGCGAGTCCGTGCGAGTGAGCGTGCACGTCTACAACACCGCCGAGGAGATCGACCGGCTGTTGGCGGTCCTTGCCACCCTGGGGTGACGCGGCCCGAAAAACGAGAATGGGAACCGTTTCCATCGGTAGAGTCGCGTCGAGAAGGAACGCAGGCACGAAACGGCAAGGTGGCACGACCGGATGGGGCTGAGCCTGGCGACGGCCGAGACCTGGGTGGAGCGGTGGGAACTCCAGCAGCGGCGGTACGCCGTCGACCGTGAGGACCGCTTCACGGTGATCGCCGACATCGTCGAGCACATCACCGCGGGCCGCGCCGGCCGGCCCCTGCTCGTCGACCTCGGCTGCGGCCCCGGCTCGCTGGCGGCCCGGCTGGCCCGCCGACTGCCCGACGCGGACATCGTGGCCGTCGACCAGGACCCCCTGCTGCTCGAACTCGCCCGCACGCACCACGCCGACGCGGCCCGCTACGTCGACACGGTGATCGGCGAGGACGGCTGGACGCGGGCCCTGGCCCTCGACCGCCCCCTGGACGCGGCCGTGTCGACGACCGCCCTGCACTACCTGAGCGTGGACGCCCTGCACCGCACCTACCGCCACCTCGCGGGGCTGCTGCGCCCCGGCGGGGTCCTCGTCAACGGTGACCACCTCCCGCAGGACGACCCCGTACTGGCCGGCATCACCGGGTGCGTGGGCCGCCGCCGGGCCGAGCGGCAGCGAGCCCTCGCCCACGAGGACTGGGAGGCCTGGTGGGCGGCGGTCGCGGAGGACCCCGAACTGGCCGACCTCCTCGCCGAACGCCGGAGGCGGCAGCCGGTCGGCGGCACCGGCAGCGCAGCCCGCCTGTCCCTGTCCGCCCACCTGGACCTGCTGCGCCGGGCGGGGTTCGGGCGGGCGGGCGCCGTCTGGCAGTACGGCGACAGCTGCGTCGTCGTCGCGGTCCGCTGACCCACAGCCGAAGTGCCGGGGATCCTAAACCGGATCGGTGGCGGCGACCTTCTCGTCCGGCTGCTCGTCGCCATCGGGTGCTGTGTGTTCCTCGCGGTCGCCCTGAGGTCGGTCTACCGGTTGCACGGCCGCCGGTCGGCCCACCGCCCGCGGCAGTGGAGGCGCTGAACACCCCGACGGGGGACCGGCACCGCTCGCGAACAGTGGGAGAAGACGTCAGCCGAGCTTGCGGAAGAGTCCCTCCTGGACCACCGACACGACCAGCCGGCCCTCGCGGTCGTAGATGCGGCCGCGGGCCAGGCCACGACCGCCGACCGCGATCGGTGACTCCTGGTCGTACAGCAGCCACTCGTCCGCGCGGAACGGCCGGTGGAACCACATGGCGTGGTCCAGCGACGCCATGTCGAAGTTCCGCGGACCCCACAGAGGCTCGACCGGGAGACGGACGGCGTCGAGAAGCGTCATGTCACTGGCGTACGTCAGCGCGCAGGTGTGCACCAGCGGATCGTCACCGAGCGGACCGACCGCGCGCATCCACACCGCGCTGCGCGGCTCGGCGTCCCTGATCTCCTCGTCGCTCCAGCGCAGCCCGTCCGCGTACCGGATGTCGAAGGGCTGCCGGCGTGCCATCCGCTCCAACTGCTCCGGCAGCCCGCCCAGATGCTTACGGACCTCCTCCACGACCGTCGGCAGGGACTCCGGGTCCGGCACCTCACGGGCCGGCGGCAGCTGGTGCTCGAAGGGCCCCTCCTCCGGCTTGTGGAACGAGGCGGTGAGATTGAAGATCGTGCGGCCCTGCTGCACCGCGGTGACCCGGCGCGTCGTGAACGACCGCCCGTCCCGCACCCGTTCGACCTGGTACACGATCGGCACGCCCGGCCGGCCCGGGCGCAGGAAGTACGCGTGCAGCGAGTGCACGGGCCGGTCGCCCTCGGTGGTCCGGCCGGCCGCGACCAGCGCCTGGCCCGCCACCTGCCCGCCAAAGACCCGCTGCAGGGACTCCTGCGGGCTGCGGCCGCGGAAGATGTTGACCTCGATCTGCTCCAGATCGAGCAGGTCGACGAGCCTGTCGGCGGGATTCGTCATCGGTGCGCTTCTCCTGTGCCTGCTTCCGTGATCACAACTGGCCCACGTCGGTGACGCGGACGATCGCGCGGCCCTCCGCGTCCGAGGCCGTGAGGTCGACCTCCGCGCTGATGCCCCAGTCATGATCGCCGTTGGGGTCGTCGAAGATCTGCCGGACCCGCCACAGACGGTTCTCCGGCTCCTCCTGGATGACGAGCAGCTTGGGACCACGGGCGTTCGGACCGGTGCCGAGGTCGTCGTACTCGTCCCAGTACTTGTCCATCGCCTCGCCCCACGCGTCCGCGTCCCAGCCGGAGTCGGCGTCCAGCTCCCCGAGTTCGTCGACCTGGTCCAGGGCGGCGAGCTCCACGCGACGGAACATCGCGTTGCGGACGAGGACGCGGAAGGCGCGCGCGTTGGTGGTGACCGGCTTGACCTCGTCGGCCTTCTCCTGGGCCTCCTCGGCGGTCATCTCCTCCGGGTTGGCGAGCTGCTCCCACTCGTCCAGCAGGCTGGAGTCGACCTGGCGCACCATCTCGCCCAGCCACTCGATCAAGTCCTGCAGATCCTCGGACTTGAGGTCGTCCGGGACGGTGTGGTCGAGGGCCTTGTAGGCGCTGGCCAGGTAGCGCAGCACGATGCCCTCGGTGCGGGCCAGCTCGTAGTGGGACACCAGCTCGGTGAAGGACATGGCCCGCTCGTACATGTCGCGGATCACCGACTTCGGCGACAGCGGGTGGTCGCCGACCCACGGGTGGCTCTTGCGGTACGTGTCGTACGCGTGGAAGAGCAGCTCCTCCAGCGGCTTCGGGTAGCTGATGTCCTGGAGGCGCTCCATGCGCTCCTCGTACTCGACGCCGTCCGCCTTCATCGCGGCGACCGCCTCGCCGCGCGCCTTGTTCTGCTGGGCGGCGAGGATCTGACGCGGATCGTCGAGCGTGGACTCCACGACGGAGACCATGTCGAGCGCGTAGGACGGCGACTCCGGGTCGAGCAGTTCGAAGGCGGCCAGCGCGAAGGTGGACAGCGGCTGGTTCAGCGCGAAGTCCTGCTGCAGGTCCACGGTGAGGCGGACGATGCGGCCCGTGGCGTCCGGCTCGTCGAGCTTCTCCACGATCCCGCCGTCCAGCAGGGAGCGGTAGATCGCGATCGCGCGCCGGATGTGCCGCAGCTGCTGCTTGCGCGGTTCGTGGTTGTCCTCCAGCAGGTGCCGCATCCCGGCGAAGGCGTTGCCGGGGCGGGCGATCACGGACAGCAGCATCGTGTGCGTGACGCGGAAGCGGGACGTCAGCGGCTCCGGCTCGGAGTCGATGAGCTTCTCGAAGGTGTTCTCCGTCCAGCCGACGAACCCCTCCGGCGCCTTCTTGCGCACCACCTTGCGGCGCTTCTTCGGGTCGTCGCCGGCCTTGGCGAGCGCCTTCTCGTTCTCGATGACGTGCTCGGGCGCCTGCGCGACCACCAGCCCCGCCGTGTCGAAGCCGGCGCGGCCGGCCCGGCCCGCGATCTGGTGGAACTCCCGCGCCCGCAGCGTACGCACGCGGTTGCCGTCGTACTTGGTCAGCGCCGTGAACAGCACCGTCCGGATGGGCACATTGACGCCGACGCCGAGCGTGTCCGTCCCGCAGATCACCTTCAGCAGACCGGCCTGGGCGAGCTTCTCCACCAGGCGCCGGTACTTGGGCAGCATGCCGGCGTGGTGCACGCCGATGCCGT
The DNA here is from genome assembly GCF_044455165.1 of Streptomyces sp. NPDC051315. Lineage (NCBI taxonomy): Bacteria > Bacillati > Actinomycetota > Actinomycetes > Kitasatosporales > Streptomycetaceae > Streptomyces > Streptomyces sp. NPDC051315. The sequence goes on along the minus strand of NZ_JBITEN010000002.1, from coordinate 322,460 downwards.
GCCGCACGTAACGGGAGAGGTTGCGGCCGAACTTCGTGGTGAAGCGGAAGTTGCCGATCAGCTCCGCGATCTGCTCCTTCTCCTCACGCGAGCACATGTTGATGCTCATCAGCGCCTGCGCCCGCTCCACCGCCTGCGCCTGCGTGAAGTGCACGATGTAGACGGGAGCCTGCTTCGTCTCCAGCAGGTCGGTGAGGGTCTCCGTGAGCGGGGTGTACCGGTACTCGTAGGACAGCGGCACCGGCCGGGTCGCCGAGCGGACCACCGCGGTGGGCCGGCCGGTACGGCGGGTCAGGTCCTTCTCGAAGAAGGAGACGTCGCCGAGCGTCGCCGACATGAGGACGAACTGCGCCTGCGGCAGCTCCAGGATGGGGATCTGCCAGGCCCAGCCGCGGTCGCCCTCCGCGTAGAAGTGGAACTCGTCCATCACGACCTGGCCGACGTCCGCGTGCCTGCCGTCGCGCAACGCGATCGAGGCGAGCACCTCGGCGGTGCAGCAGATGACCGGGGCGTCGGCGTTGACGGAGGCGTCGCCGGTCAGCATGCCGACGTTCTCCGTGCCGAAGAGCTTGCACAGCTCGAAGAACTTCTCCGACACCAGCGCCTTGATGGGCGCCGTGTAGAAGGTGACCTCGTCCCGGGCGAGGGCCGCGAAGTGCGCACCCGCCGCGATCATGCTCTTGCCCGAACCGGTGGGCGTCGAGACGATCACGTTCGCTCCGGAGACCGCCTCGATCAGCGCCTCCTCCTGGTGGGGGTAGAGCGTGAGACCGCGCTCCTGGGCCCAGGACTCGAAGGCGTCGTACAGGGCGTCGGGATCTGCGGTCGGCGGCAACTGATCGATGAGGGTCACGCCCCCATCTTGCCTGCCCCGAGGCCCTGGGGGGGAATCGGATGCCCGTCCGAAGATCACGGGAGCTACGCTGTGTCGCCGACGGCGCGTCATCGCACCCGGTCAACTGGACAGCGGCACACGAGGAACAGGGCGGGCAACGGCCATGATGGGACCAGCACACTCACTGTCGGGCGCCGCCGCCTGGCTCGGCGTGGGCGCGGCGGCCGCCGCGGCCGGTCACACCATGCCCTGGCCCGTGCTGTTGTCCGGTGCGCTGATCTGCGCCGGTGCCGCACTCGCTCCGGACCTCGACCACAAGGCCGCGACGATCTCCCGGGCCTTCGGTCCCGTCTCGCGCTGGCTGTGCGAGATCGTGGACAAGCTCTCCTACGCCGTCTACAAGGCCACGAAGAAACAGGGCGACCCGCGTCGCTCCGGTGGACACCGCACCCTGACGCACACCTGGCTGTGGGCGGTCATGATCGGCGCGGGCACCTCGGTGCTGGCGATCTCCGGTGGCCGCTGGGCGGTGCTGGCGATCCTCTTCGTGCACATGGTGCTGGCGATCGAGGGCCTGCTGTGGCGGGCGACGCGTGGTTCCAGCAGCGACGTGCTGGTGTGGCTGCTGGCGGCGACCAGCGCGTGGATCCTGGCCGGGATCCTGGACAAGCCCGGCAACGGCGCGGACTGGCTGTTCACGGACCCCGGCCAGGAGTACCTGTGGCTGGGGCTGCCGATCCTGCTGGGCGCCCTGGTGCACGACATCGGTGACGCGCTGACCGTCTCGGGCTGCCCGGTCCTGTGGCCCATCCCCATCGGGCGCAAGCGGTGGTACCCGGTGGGTCCGCCCAAGGCGATGCGGTTCCGGGCGGGCAGCTGGGTCGAGCTGAAGGTGCTGATGCCGGTGTTCATGGTGCTCGGGGGAGTGGGCGGCGCTGCCGCGCTGAACGTCATCTGAGCCTCGGCGGCGGGGCGGCTCAGGGTGTCGTGCCCTCGCCGTAGCGGCGCTCGAAGCGGGCGATGCGGCCCTCCGTGTCCACCGTGCGGGCCTTGCCGGTGTAGAAGGGGTGGCTTTCGGAGGAGATCTCCACGTCCACGACCGGGTAGGTCTCGCCGTCGTCCCACTCGATCGTCTGCGCGCTGGTCGCGGTGGACCGGGTCAGGAAGGCGTAACCGGCGGCGCGGTCACGGAAGACGACCGGGTGGTAGTCGGGCTGCTTGTCCTGCTGCATCGGGGCTCCTCGTGCGGTGGGGCGAGAGCGACGGGCCGGGGACGGTCGCGTCAGCCGGGCAGCGCGTCCTCGTCGACGATGTGCATCGCGGCCTCCTCGGCGGAGGCGGCCGCGCCGTCGATGCCGACGTCCGTGGCGACCAGGGCGCTCTCCTCGTCCTCGTGGGCTCCCTCGTCCGGCGCGACGAGCCGGCCGGAGCGGGTGGCGCCGACCTCGTTGTCCAGGAGTTCCCCGTCGGTGCCGTCGGTATCACCGAGACCGTCTCCGTCGGGTGCGACGAGGTCGGGCAGTTCCTCCGCCAGCCGCTGGTCCAGGGTCTCGCCCTGCCGCCGTTCCGCGGCCGTCACGCCGGTGTGCTCCACGGCCCAGGGGCGGTCCGGGGGCGACCAGCCCCGGTCCAGGGGGTCGTCGACACCGTCGTTCTCGAGTGTGTCCTCCGCGTCGAGCAGTCCCGCGTCGTCCTGGATCTCGGATGCGTCGGGCTGATAGACGTCGTCCCCCCATCCTTCTGCGCTGTTCACGGGTACCTCCAGGGGTGACGGGCCCGTCCTCACCGCGGCCGGCGGTGGGACACCGCCGCACGGGGCACCGGCCGAGCGCGGCCACGTTCCGGACGGATCAGCCCGGCTCCCGTCCGCGCGGGTGCCGCTCTCCAGCGTTCCACCCCGCTTCGGTGACGCGCAACGGCAGCGGGGGCGGGGTGCCGGGAGCGGGGCACCGGCGCGGGCCGTGACGCCTGGCTCCGGGACCTTCCGGGGCGGGGCCGGCGCCCCTCGGGCCGCCCCTCGGCGCTGCCCGCCCCGGGGGCCGGGGCGACGCCCGCCGGCCCTCGGCCCGACGCCTACCTCGGCCTCGGCTCCGGGCCCGGCGCCGGGCCCAGCACCGGCTCCGACTTTGGCTCCGGGCCCGGCTCCGACTTTGGCTCCGGGCCCGGCCTCGGCTCCGGCTTCGGCCCCGGCCTCAGCGCCGAACGCATCTCTGTCCCCCGACCCGCGCGCCGATCCCGGCGCCGACACGGGCTCTGTCGCCGAGGCCCCGACCTCAGTCGGCACGGACCCCCGGGCACGGGCCCCGCCCCGAGGCCGCCACGCACCGCGGCGCGCCCCCTCACCGCCCGACCCCGTGGATCTGATCCGCCCCTCACCCGTGCCAGGACCGCCACAGTGCCGCGTACGCTCCGTCCGCCTCGACGAGCTGTGTGTGGCTTCCGAGCTCGCTGATGCGGCCGTTCTCGACGACGGCGATGACGTCGGCGTCGTGGGCGGTGTGGAGGCGGTGGGCGATGGCGATGACGGTGCGGCCGTCCAGGACGCGGGCCAGGGACCGCTCCAGGTGACGGGCGGCGCGCGGGTCGAGCAGCGAGGTCGCCTCGTCGAGGACGAGCGTGTGCGGGTCGGCCAGGACCAGCCGGGCCAGCGCAATCTGCTGGGCCTGGGCCGGGGTCAGCGCCAGGCCGCCGGACCCGACCTCGGTGTCGAGGCCGTCGTCCAGAGCCCGGGCCCAGCCGTCCGCGTCGACCGCGGCCAGCGCGGCCCACAGCTCGGCGTCCTCCGTGTCCTCGGCGGCCGCCGGGGTGCCCTCGTCGGCCCGGAGCCGGGAGTGGGGCAGGGCGAGCCGCAGGTTGTCGCGCAGCGAGCCGACGAAGACGTGGTGCTCCTGGTTGACGAGCGCCACGTGTGAGCGGACCCGCTCGGCGGTCATACGGGACAGTTCCGCCCCGCCGAGGGAGACCCGGCCGTCCCGCGGTGCGTAGATGCCGGCGAGGAGCCGGCCCAGCGTGGACTTGCCCGCGCCCGAGGGGCCGACCAGGGCCAGCCGGGTACCGGGGGCGACCTCCAGGGACACCTCGCGCAGTACGTCGACGCCCTCGCGGTAGCCGAAGTGGACCCGGTCGGCGAGCACGTCACGCCCGTCCGGTTCCAGCGCGGCGTCCCCCGCGTCCGGCTCGATGTCGCGCACCCCGACGAGGCGGGCCAGCGACACCTGCGCCACCTGCAGCTCGTCGTACCAGCGCAGGATCAGGTTCACCGGGTCGACGAGCATCTGGGCCAGGAGCGCGCCCGTCGTGAGCTGGCCGACGCCGATCCAGCCCCGCAGGACGAACACCCCGCCGAGCATGACGACCGATCCGAGGACGGTGACGTGCACGATGTTGATGACCGGGAAGAGCACCGACCGCAGCCACATGGTGTACCGCTCCCAGGCGGTCCACTGCTTGATCCGCAGGTCCGACAGCTCGACACGGGCATCGCCGAGGCGGTGGGCCTCCACGGTGCGCCCGGCGTCCACGGTCTCGGCGAGGGCGGCGGCCACGGCGGCGTACCCGGCGGCCTCCGAGCGGTAGGCGGACGGCGCCCGCTTGAAGTACCAGCGGCAGCCGGCCACCAGCAGCGGCACCGCGACCAGCACGGCCGGCGCCAGGGGAGGCGCCGTGACGACGAGCCCGCCCAGCAGCAGCGCCGCCCACATCACTCCGATCGTCAGCTGCGGGACGGCCTCGCGCATGGCGTTGGCCAGCCGGTCGATGTCCGTGGTGATGCGGGACAGCAGGTCGCCGGTCCCGGCTCGTTCCAGCACGCCCGGCGGCAGCCGGACCGACCGGATGAGGAAGTCCTCGCGCAGGTCCGCCAGCATCCGCTCGCCGAGCATCGCGCCGCGCAACCGCACCTGCCGCACGAAGGCGGCCTGGACGAGCAGGGCGATCAGGAACAGTGCGGCGGTGCGCTCCAGAGGAAGTTCGCGCGCCCCGTCGGACAGCCGTTCCACGAGGTCGCCCAGGAGCCACGGCCCCACCATCGAGGCGACGGTGGCGACCGTGTTGACGGCGAGGAGGATGAGGAAGGCGCGCCGGTGCCGGCGCAACAGTTCCGCCACGTAGGCGCGTACGGTCGCGGGGGCGCCGACCGGCAGCGTGCTGGCCGTGGTCGGTGCCGCCGGGTCGTACGCCGGTGGCGCCACGCCGATCATGCGGTCTCCTCGATCTCTCGCAGCTCGTTCTTCTCGAAACCCTTGAACACACCGCTCAGCGCGGCCTCTTCGTCGGTCTCCCGGGTCACCACGGCGCGGTACCGCGACTCGGTGTGCAGCAGGTCGCGGTGCGCGCCGACCGCCGCGGCCCGCCCCTCGTCCACGAGGACGACCTGGTCCGCCCGGTCCAGGAGCAGCGGGGACGAGGTGAACACCACCGTCGTGCGCCCCGTCCGCAGTTCCCGCAGGCCCTCGGCGATCCGTGCCTCGGTGTGGGAGTCGACGGCGGAGGTGGGTTCGTCCAGGACGAGTACCTCCGGATCGGTGCGGAGGGACCGGGCCAGGGCCAGCCGCTGGCGCTGGCCGCCGGACAGGGAGCGTCCGCGTTCGGTGATGCGCGCGTCCATCGGGTCGTCGGCGTCGAGGGAGCCCTGGACGAGCGCCTCGAGTACGTCCCCGCACTGGGCGGCGGCCAGTGCCGCCGCCGCGTCGACGTCGCCCGAGGCCGGAACGTCGAGCAGGTCGCGCAGCGAGCCGGAGAGCAGGACCGGGTCCTTGTCCTGGACCAGGACGGCGGTGCGCGCGCAGTCCAGCGGCAGTTCGTCCAGCGGAATGCCGCCGAGCAGCACCGACGGGCCACTCTCCGAGGGGTGTCCGCCCAGGCGTTCCGCCAGCCGCCCGGCCGCGTCGGGGTCGCCGCACACCACGGCGGTGAGGCGGCCGGCCGGGGCGAGCAGTCCCGTGGCGGGGTCGTACAGGTCACCGGAGGGAAGGTCCGCCGCGCGCGATCCGCCGACGTCCGTGACGCGTTCCAGGGACAGCACGTGGGCGGCCCGCTTGGCCGACGGGCGGGAGAACGAGTAGGCCATCGCGATCTCCTCGAAGTGCCTGAGGGGATACATCAGGACCATGACGGAGCTGTAGCAGGTGACGAGTTCGCCGACGGAGATCCGGCCCTCGCGGGCCAGGTGGACGCCGTAGAACACGACCGCGATCAGCAGCAGGCCCGGCATGAGGACCTGGACGGCGGTGATCAGGGACCACATGCGGGCGCTGCGCACGGCCGCGTGGCGGACCTCCTGGGAGGCGTGTCGGTAGCGGTCGAGGAACAGTTCCTCGCCGCCGATGCCGCGCAGGACCCGCAGGCCGGCCACGGTGTCCGAGGCCAGTTCGGTGGCGCGTCCGGCCTTCTCACGCTGGTGGTCGGCCCGGCGGGTCGCTCGGGGCAGCAGGGGCAGCACCGCGACCGCGACGACGGGCAGGGCCACGGCGACCACCACGCCGAGGGCCGGCTGGTAGACCACGAGACCGACGCAGACCAGCACGACCGTGAGGGCCGCGGCGGTGAACCGCGAGACGGCCTCCACGAACCAGCCGATCTTCTCGACGTCCCCCGTGGAGACGGCCACGACCTCACCGGCCGCGACCCGCCGGCTCAGCGCGGAGCCCAGCCGCGCGGCCTTGCGCGCGAGGAGCTGCTGGAGACGGGCGGCCGCGGTGATCCAGTTGGTGATGGCGGCGCGGTGCAGGAAGGTGTCCCCGAGGGCGGTGGCCGCACCGAACAGGGCCATGAGCCCGCCGGCGAGCGCCAGCCGTGTGCCGGAGCGGTCGACGACGGCCTCGACGGCGAACCCGACGCAGAACGGCTGCGCCGAGACGGCCACGAAGTGCAGCAGTCCCCAGGCCAGTGACCGGAGTTGGCCGCCGAGCTGGTTGCGGCCGAGCCACCACAGCAGGCGGGGCCCCGAGCGTGCGTCCGGGACACCCGGACCGGGGTACGGAAGGTCTTGGATCTGCATGACGTCCCAGTGGCTCGTGTCAGGGGGGTGACAGGGGGCGGGGGAAGAGGCGGACGGGGGGAGAGCGGACGGAGGGAGTCCGCCGGGAGTGGCGGCAACAAACCGTGAAAGGTTCGCTTCACCGGGTGGTCAGAATCAACCGATTTTCCACGGCGGCGCAGGGATCCGGCTGCCGCCCGCCTCATCGCGGGCGCCGCCCAACTCCCCCTAGAACGATCGGCCGTACCCGTCGGACTTTCCTGGCCATCTCACGGGAGCGGACCTCCTGGCGAGCACCGCCCTCGGGGGTGGTGGCGCACGGGCACCGCGCAGGGGAGACCGGTGGAGCAAGGAGGTGCTGCCCTCGACGGCAAGGTCAGGCGAAGCGCGTCTCCGTGACGGCGAAGTCAGGCGGACCGGGTCTTGCTGACGGCAAGGTCAGGGGAAGCGCGTCTTCGTGACGGCAAGGTGGCGGACTGCGTCTCCGGACGGCAAGGCCAGGTGGGCTGCGTCTCGGTGACGGTCACTCCGCGCGACCGGCGCCACGCGGTCGGCGCGACGAGCGAGCGCTGTCGGCTGTACGGCTCTCCGGCTGCCACGGCCGGTCGGTGACGACCGTTCGGAGGGCGATCAACGAGGCCCGCGACGGGTGCGCGCGGCCGGCTTCCCGGAAGGCCGCTGAGCGGGGCTCTCCTCAAGGGGAGCGGCGGCTCGCGGCGGTGTGACGCGGGGCAGGGCTGACGGCGGGCCCAAGGAATCGGACACACGGGTGGCGGCCCCCCCCTCCGGCAGGACGGAAGGGGGCCGCCACCGGTCTCCGTCGAGACGCCGCAGGCCGCTCAGCAGCGCTGAGCCGCGGTCCCGTCGATCAGCGTGTCCAGCAACTCCCCGAGCACCGCCCGCTCCACGTCGGTCAGCGGAGCCAGGATCTCGTGCGCGGCCGCCTGGCGCGCCCGGCGCAGCTCGCGGAGCGTCTCGCGGCCCGCGTCCGTCAGCTCGATCCGGATCACCCGGCGGTTCGTCGGATCCGGGACCCGGCGCACCTTGCCGTTCGCCTCCAGTCCGTCGACCAGCGTGGTCACCGCGCGGGGTACGACCTCCAGGCGCTCGGCGACGTCCGCCATCCGAGGTGGCGCGCCGAAGTGGGCGAGAGTGCGCAGCAGGCGGGACTGGGCCGGGGTGACGCCCAGCTCGGACAGCTCCAGATGGCGCTTCTGGATGCGGTGCACCCGACGGGTGAACCGCAGCAGCTGCTCGGCGAGCGCGCCGTCGGGATCGGGGGTGGTCATGCGGGAACAATATCAGGACGTCGTTCATTGTGAGTATAGGTAACAATGAGCTACGCTCCCTCAGTCCCTCCCCCTCACCTACCGTAGGAGCCCATGCACCCCGACCGACCGGACCCCTGGACCCCACCCGCCGACGCCGGGGAACAGCCCCGGCAAGTGCGCCGCATCCTCAAGCTCTTCCGTCCCTACCGCGGCCGGCTCGCGGTCGTCGGCCTGCTGGTCGCCGCCTCGTCGCTGGTCTCGGTCGCCACGCCCTTCCTGCTCAAGGAGACGCTCGACGTCGCCATCCCCGAGGGGCGCACGGGCCTGCTGAGCCTGCTCGCCCTCGGCATGATCCTCAGCGCCGTCCTCGCCGGCGTCTTCGGCGTCCTGCAGACCCTCATCTCCACGACGGTCGGCCAGCGCGTCATGCACGACCTGCGCACCGCCGTCTACGGCCGTCTCCAGCGCATGTCGCTCGCGTTCTTCACGCGCACGCGCACCGGCGAGGTGCAGTCCCGCATCGCCAACGACATCGGTGGCATGCAGGCCACCGTCACCTCCACCGCCACCTCCCTGGTCTCCAACTTCACCAGCGTGGTCGCCACGATCGTCGCCATGGTCGTCCTCGACTGGCGCCTGACCGTCGTCTCGCTGCTCCTGCTGCCGGTCTTCGTGTGGATCAGCCGCCGCGTCGGCAACGAACGCAGGAAGATCACCACCCAGCGCCAGAAGCAGATGGCCGCCATGGCCGCCACCGTCACCGAGTCCCTGTCGGTCAGCGGCATCCTGCTCGGCCGCACCATGGGCCGCGCCGACTCCCTCACCCGGTCCTTCGCCGACGAGTCCGAGCGGCTGGTCGGCCTGGAGGTGAGGTCGAACATGGCCGGCCGCTGGCGCATGGCCGTGATCGGGATCGTCATGTCCGCCATGCCGGCCGTCATCTACTGGGCCGCGGGCATGGCCCTCCAGCTCGGCGGCCCGGACGTCTCCCTCGGCACGATCGTCGCCTTCGTCTCGCTCCAGCAGGGCCTGTTCCGCCCGGCCGTCAGCCTCCTGTCGACGGGTGTGCAGATCCAAAGCTCGCTCGCGCTCTTCCAGCGCATCTTCGAGTACCTCGACCTCCCCGTCGACATCACCGAGCGCCCGGACCCGGTCCGCCTGGAGCAGGTCAAGGGCGAGGTCCGCTTCGACGACGTGGAGTTCCGGTACGACAGCGACCAGGACGGCGACAAGGCGGTCGGGCCCGTCCTCGACGGCATCGACGTCACGGTCCCGGCGGGCGGCAGCCTCGCGATCGTCGGCCCGACCGGCGCCGGCAAGTCCACGCTCGGCTACCTGGTGCCGCGCTTGTACGACGTGACGGGCGGCCGGGTCACCCTCGACGGCGTCGACGTCCGCGACCTCGACTTCGACACCCTCGCGCGCGCGGTCGGCGTCGTCTCGCAGGAGACGTACCTCTTCCACGCCACGGTCGCGGAGAACCTGCGCTTCGCCAAGCCGGACGCCACCGACGAGGAGCTGTACGCGGCGGCGCGGGCGGCCCAGATCCACGACCACATCGCCGCCCTGCCGGACGGGTACGACACGGTCGTCGGCGAGCGCGGCCACCGTTTCTCCGGCGGGGAGAAGCAGCGTCTGGCCATCGCGCGCACCATCCTGCGCGATCCGCCGGTGCTCATCCTCGACGAGGCGACGAGCGCCCTCGACACCCGCACCGAGGCCGCCGTCCAGGAGGCCATCGACGCGCTCTCGGCCAACCGCACCACGCTCACCATCGCCCACCGGCTGTCCACCGTCCGCGGTGCCGACCAGATCATCGTCCTGGACGCCGGCCGAGTGGCCGAACGGGGCACGCACGAGGAGTTGGTGGCGCGGGGCGGACGGTACGCGGCTCTGGTGCGAAGGGATGCACGACTGGAGCCGACAAGATGACGATACGCCAGGGATGCCGGTTTCGTGACGATGTGCGGGTTACCGTGCCCGCATGCAGAAGAACACTCCGCCACGGAGCACGATGCGACTGACGCGCCGGGGCCGTCTCCTCCTCATCGCGACCGGAGCCGTCCTGGCCGGCACCGCCGTGGCGGTGCCGCTGCTGACCCCGGAGGGCCACGAGGAGAAGAAGCCGACGTCTCTGGTGATCCCGGAGGGCTGGCGCGCGAGCCAGGTCTACACCGCCGTCGACAAGATCCTCGCCCTGCCCCCCGGCACCACCAGGAAGGCGCTGCCGACGGCGAACCTGAGGCTGCCGATCGACGCCGAGGGCAACCCGGAGGGCTACCTCTACCCGGCGACGTATCCGCTGGGCGAGAAGCCGACGCCCCAGGCGTTGCTGACGCAGATGGTCGACACGGCGAACAAGAAGTTCAACGGAGCGCCGATCGCCGCCGGGGCCCAGCGCAACGCGATGAACGTCTACCAGGCGGTGACCATCGCCAGCATCGTCCAGGCCGAGGCCGCCACCAAGGCGGACATGGGCAAGGTGGCCCGGGTCGTCTTCAACCGCCTGGAGCGCGGCATGCCCCTGCAGATGGACTCCACGATCAACTACGCGCTGAACCGCTTCACGGTGAAGACGACGGCGGCCGACACCCGCATCGAGAGCCCTTACAACTCCTACCAGCGCATGGGCCTGCCCCCGACGCCGATCGACAACCCCGGCCAGGACGCGATGCACGCCGCGATCAACCCCGTCCCGGGCGACTGGCTGTACTTCGTCACGGTCAAACCGGGCGACACGCGCTTCACGGCCGACTACGCGGAACACCAGCGCAACGTCGCCGAGTTCAACCGGAACCAGCAGAGCGCGAAGGCCTCGCAGAGCCCGTCGACGTCCCGGTGACGGCGGAGATCCCCGTGACGCCGGTGACCGCGGAGGTCCCGGTGAGCACAGGGCCGCACGGTCCGCGCATCCGCACGACCCGGTGACCGGCACAGTGACCGGCCGGGGTGTCAGGCGGCGACCGGCTCCTCGGCGCGTCCGGCGAGCAGCCGCCTGATGTCCCGCACGGCCGCGCGACCGGCCCGGTTGGCGCCGATGGTGCTCGCGGACGGTCCGTAGCCGACGAGGTGGACGCGCGGGTCGGCGACCGCCCGCGTGCCCTCGACGCGAATGCCGCCGCCCGGCTCGCGCAGCCGCAGCGGCGCGAGGTGGTCGACGGCGGCCCGGAAGCCGGTCGCCCACAGGATGACGTCGGCGGCCACCCGCCGCCCGTCCCGCCACTGCACGCCGTCCGGCGTGATCCGGTCGAACATGGGCAGCCGGTCGAGCACCCCGTCCGCCAGCCCCTGCCGGATCGCGTCGTTGAGCGGCAGCCCGGTCACCGAGACGACGCTCTTCGGCGGCAGCCCCTGCCGTACGCGTTCCTCCACCAGGGCGACCGCGGCGCGGCCCGCGTTCTCGTCGAAGGGCCCCTCGCGGAAGACGGGCGGGCGCCGCGTCACCCAGGTGGTGGCGGCCGCGAACGGGGCGAGCTCCAGCAGGTGCTGCGTACCGGACGCACCGCCGCCCACCACGACCACCCGCTGCCCGGCGAACGCCTCGGGCCCCGGGTACTGCGCGGTGTGCACCTGCCGCCCCCGGAAGGTGTCCTGGCCCGGGTAGCGGGGCCAGAACGGCCGGTCCCAGGTGCCGGTCGCGTTGATCAGGGCCTTCGTCGCCCACGTACCGTCGGAGGTCTCGACGAGCAGCCGCCCGTCGGCCCCCTCGCGCACGGCCCGCACGTCCACCGGCCGCCGCACGCGCAGGTCGAAGGCGCGCTCGTAGCGGTCGAAGTACCCGGCGATGACCTCGGACGACGGCCGCGCCGGATCCGCGTCCGTCAGCTCCATACCGGGCAGGGAGTGCATCCCGTGCACCTTGCCGTACGTCAGTGACGGCCACCGGAACTGCCAGGCGCCGCCGGGGCCGGGGGAGTGGTCCAGCACCACGAAGTCGCGCTCCGGCTCGAAACCGGCGCGCCGCAGGTGATAGGCGCCGGCCAGACCCGCCTGACCGGCGCCTATGACGACCACCTCGACCTCACGCGTGTTGTTCACGCTTCCACCAACACGACCGGGGTCGAGGATCTTCCCGTCGGCCTCCTCCGGGCTCGCCGCGCCCGCGGGAGCCGTACAGGCCTGACGAACTCCTAGGAGGACGCGCGAGGACGGCTGGTGGAGGCGGGCAGGTCGCCGTTGTACCGCGGGCCCACGAAGTCCCCGAAGTCGACCTTCCGCGGAATGAGCCTCGGCTCGGTGAACGTGTCGGCGATCTGCTGCTCGGAGGTCCCCGACGTTCAGCGTGACGCAGCCCTTGCCGTCGGTGCCGCCGACGGTTCCCGTGCCGAGTTCCCGCCGCAGGCGGTGAGGAGGAGGGAGAGGAGCAGGGCGGCGGGCGCGAGGTGGCGTCGCAGGGGGATCCGTTCTGTGGAGGGAGGGGCGTGGGGAGCCGAGGAGGGTGAGGAAGGGGAAGGGAGCGGCGGTCAGGCGGCTTCGGCGGCGGCCGGGTCCACCCCGAGGCGCCGCAGCAGTGCCGCCCGCAGTGCGGCGAAGCGCGGGTCGGTGACGTCGCGCGGGCGGTCGAGATCGACCCGCTGCTCGTGCGCGATGACACCGCCGTCCATCACCAGGACGCGGTCGGCGAGCAGCACCGCCTCCTCGACGTCGCGCGTGACGAGCAGCACCGCGCAGCCGCGGCGCCGCCACAACTCGTCCACCAGGCGTTGCGCCGTGATGCGGGTGAGGGCGTCGAGCGCGCCGAACGGCTCGTCGAGCAGCAGCAGATCGGGCTCGCGGACCAGGGCCCGGGCCAGGGAGGCACGCTGCGCCTCCCCGCCGGAGAGCGTCTTCGGCCATGCGGCGGAGCGGTGGCCCAGGCCCACCTCCTCCAATGCCCTCTCGGCGACCGGGCGTCGAGGTCGACCGGGCAGACCGAGGAGCACGCTGCGCCACACCCTCTTCCACGGCCTCAGACGCGGCGCCTGGAAGGCGACGGCCTTGCGACGCGGCACCAGCACGGTTCCCTCGATGTCGCGGTCGAGCCCGGCGAGGATGCGCAGCAGCGTGGACTTGCCGCAGCCGCTGCGGCCGAGCAGCGCCACGAACTCGCCCGGCCGGATGTCGAGTCGCAGGTCGTCGGTGACGGCGCGGCCGTCGAAGGAGCGGGTCAGCCCTTCGACCCGCACGGCAGAGGCCGGGGTCACCGGCCGGTGAACGTCGGTCGCCATTGCGGCAGCAGCCTTTCGAGGGAGCGGACGACGAAGTCGGCGAGCAGGCCGAGGAAGGCGTAGACGATGAGGCAGACCACGATCACGTCGGTCCGCAGGAAGTCCCGCGCCTGCACCATGAGGAACCCGATGCCGGAGTCGGCGTTGACCTGCTCGGCGAAGACCAGCGCGAGACAGGCGATACCAGCGAGTAGCGCAGGCCGGTCCATCGCGCCGTGCAGTGCGCCCGGCAGTACGAGGTGCCGTACGAGGCCCCGGCGCGACAGGCCGAGGGACTCCCCGGCCTCGACCGACTGCGCGGGGGCGTGGCTGATGCTCATGGGGGCTCCACGGGGAGGAACGGCGACCGGTGGGGGCGGGCGGGCGCGCCTCGCCGCCGCGTCACGGTCGGTTCAGCGGTGACCGGGAGTGCGGGCAGGGTGGGCCGAGGCGGGCAGGCCGCGAGGGGAGAGGAGGTGAAAAGGCGTCAGCGGCCGTGGCGACACGCGGCGGAGGCCACCCGCAGCAGGTCGATGTGACCGCGCGTGGTGAGCAGGGCTGAACGCAACATGCCGCCGAACGTAGCCAGGCGGCCGCCCATGGTCAACGGCCGTCTCGCGCAGCGGACCTCCCGTATCACGGGCCGGGCGGTCCCAGGGGTGTGGAATCCGGCGTGTGGGTCAGGATGGGGGCATGTCAGATGCGTTCACCACCCGAGTACTGCACATCGCCTCCGGCTCACAGGAGACGGTCGTCGACCTCACCCGTGACTGCGAGGCCTTCCTGCGGGACGCGGCCGCCGGCCGCGACGGCCTCCTGAACGTCTTCGTCCCGCACGCCACCGCCGGTATCGCGATCATCGAGACCGGCGCCGGCAGCGACGACGACCTGCTCGCCGCCCTGCACACCCTCCTGCCCGCCGACGACCGCTGGCAGCACCGCCACGGCAGCCCCGGCCACGGCCGCGACCACGTCCTCCCGGCCTTCGTCCCGCCCCACGCGACCCTGCCGGTCGTGAGCGGCAGGCTGGAGCTGGGGACATGGCAGTCCGTGTGTCTGGTGGACACCAACAAGGACAACCCGGAGCGCAAGGTGCGCCTGTCGTTCCTCGGGCCCTGACCGGCCCGGCCGGCCCTGCCCGCCCGGCCGGCCGGACGCGACGCCCGACGTCTCACGGTGGCCCCCCGCCGAACCCCGCCCCGCCCGCGCGCGTCGCTCCCGGGTCGGTGGACGGGCGCTGTGTCGACGACTGTGGTGGATTCGGCAAGACCCCGTCACCGAGCTGTGAAGTCGCTGTGCGATCTTCTACCTGGTCAACGCCAGTTCGTGCTTCTCGTTCGGGGGAAACATCACCATGAGTACTCTTCGCAGAGCCTTCGTCGTCCTCGCCGTCGTGTCCGGTCTGGCCCTGACCGCCTGTGGCCCCGCCGAGGAGGACGCGGCGGCCGGGGCCGACGGGCCGGCCGCGAGCACGACGGAGGCGGTGACGCCGTCGAAGCCGACGACTGCGGCGCCGCCGTCGGCGTCCGCGGGCACGGCCTCGCCCGGCGGCGGGGACGGCTCGTCGACCGACCCGGACTACGACGTCTTCCCCTGCAGCACCTACGACGTCACCTTCACCGCGACCCTGGCGGAGCCCACCACCAGCAGTTACCTGCTGAAGATCACCAACAGGAAGACCAAGGCGTGCAGGGTGCTGGGCCACCCGGTCGTGACCTTCGGCGACCTGGACGGGCAGGCCACCGAGCGCGGCGAGGCCCCCGGCATCGAGGACGCGATCAGGCTCGAACCGGGCCAGTCCGCCTACGCGGGGCTCATGGGCGGTGTCGACGACGGCACGGGCAAGACGGTCGACTCGATCGCGATGACGATGAACACCGAGTCCGACCTGGAGCAGACGCCGCTGGAGGCGTCGACTCCCGGTCTGCACGTCTCGCCCGACAAGAACTCGGTGACCGCCTGGCTCGGCAACGCGGAGGACGCGCTCAGCCTGTAGCCGAGGCGAAGGAGCGTCCGGACCCGCCGTCAACAGGCGACGACGACGGCGGGCCGGGCGGGCCGGTGGTGCGTACCGGCGTCGGCGACGGCGGGCCGGGCGGGCAGGTGGTGCCTACGGACGGGGTGGGCGGGCCGGTGCGGGGCGGAGGCGGTCACGCCCGTGAGTGTGTCCGCGCCGTCGGCGACCGGCGCTGCCGTGTCCCGTCGGCCGTCCGCGAAGACGAACAGCCGCAGGACCAGGAAACGGCCGATGCCCGCCAGGGCGGACGCTCCGAGGTACACGGCCTGCTGTGTGAACAGGCCGGGGGACGACTGGACCACGTACAGAACGGCCATCGCGACGCAGGTCACCAGGTAGGCGGCCGTGGCCGAACCGGCGGACTGCAGGTGGTGGCGCAGGCCCGGGCGCCGGCCGGTGCCGAAGGTGAACAGGGCGTGCAACTCGGTGCACAGCAGGGTGGAGGCGACCGTGATCACCGCGTTCGCCAGGGCCCAGGGCATCAGCGTGGCCAGCAGGGGTACGGCGATGCCGGAGAGGAGGCCGACCCCGCCGCCGCAGACCACGAACCGGACGAACGAGGCGAGGACGCCCGGCTTCGACGGGGACGGGGACTCCATGACGTTTTCCTTCCGGGCGGGGCACGGACCTCTGCTGGACTCGGACGACTCTGGCCGGGCCGCGATCGGGCTTCAACCGGGTTTTTTCTCAACCGGGTTGAACGATGCCGTGTCCCGCCCGCCGGAACGAGGGAGCGGGCCACCCAACCGGGGGTGGGGCTGACCCCACCACGAGGGTCGGGTCACACCGCCGACGCTTCGGAGCGCCCCCTCCCCACGGGTGCCGGACCCTCACCCCGCCGGAGCCGGAAACACGGTGACCGGGACGCCGCTCAGCCCATGCTCTTGGTGCCGTCCAGGGACTCCCGGATGATGTCGGCGTGACCGGCGTGCTGCGAGGTCTCACCGATGAGGTGCAGCAGCACCCGGCGGGCCGACCACCGCGCGCCGGGCTCGTTCCAGGGGGCCGGCGGCAGCGGGTGGGACACGTCGAGGTCCGGCAGGGCGGCGACCAACTCGTCCGTGCGCCGGGCCACTTCCGCGTACTCCTCCAGGACACCGGCCAGCGTCTCGCCGGGCAGCAGCCGGAACTCGTCGGCGCGCCGGGCCCAGTCGTCCTCGGTCATCCGGGTGAAGTCGCCCATCGCCGCCGGGCCCTCCTGGATGAAGGCCACCCAGTTCCGCTCGACCGAGGTGACGTGTTTGATCAGGCCGCCCAGGCACAGCTCGCTCACCGTGGTCCGGCGGCCGGCCTGCTCGTCGGTGAGGTCGTGGGTGGTGAGGCGCAGGAAGTGCCGGTGGTGGGCCAGCGCCTCCAGCAGGTCGGCGCGCTCACCGGTCGCGGCGGGGGTGGTGGGGGCGTCGAGCGGCTGCGTCGTGTTCATGGTCTCCGGCTTCCGTCGGTGGTGTTCCGTGGACGAGCACCACGTTAGAAGCCATAGAGGTCAGATCCTGACCTAAAGAGCCGGGAGAACGTGCGGGGGAGGAGCCGCGGCCGCGGCCCCTGCCCAGGCCGCCGCGCACAACCCCCGCTCCACCTCCTCCGTGTAGAGCGCGGCGGCCAGCCAGGCGCGCGCGAAACGGTCCGTGTCCGCCGGGAGGAGACGCCCGAAGGCGTCACGGGAACGGTCCGCGGCGGCCGCCTCCAGCTCGTCGAGGAGATCGCCCGCCGTGGCCAGCCCGAGGCGGCGCAGGCGGGCGCTGTCGCCCGACCCACCGCCGGGGAAGGCCAGAACACGGCGCCCCCCGGACACCGCCTGGTGGACGCGGCGGCGCAGCAGGTGCAGCGGAGCCTCGTCCGCGAGGGGAGCGACCGCCCCCGGCACCGGAACCGGCCCCGAAGGCAGGTCCGCCCGCTGGAGGCGGTCCAGGCCGAGGTCCACGCGGGCGGTGGAGTCGGTGGGGTGCTCGGCGGCGAGCAGCAGGGCGCGCGGGAGCGGTCCGGGGACCAGCCGGGCGATGAGCCGCAGGCGGCTGCCCCGGGCGGCGGCCAGGAGGCGGAGGTTGTCGCGGTAGGGCAGGGCGGGGTCGTCGTGGGCCGTGACCAGCCGGAGGGCCAGGCCGTCGCAGTCGGCCAGCAGGCAGTCGCCGGCCGGCTCCCGGACCGTGCCGCTGAGCGTGACGTCGAGGAAGAGCAGGTCGTGGCCGTCGTGCAGTGCTCGGGACACCTGCTCGGCGACGGGCACGGCCCACAGCCGGTCCAGCGGCTCGCCGTGCCAGGAGGCGCCGGACGCACGGACCGCCCGTACCCCCGCCCCCGCGCCGAGGCGGCCCGTCGGGGAGACGGTCGCGCCGGACACGGCGAGGCCCGCCCGTGACAGCTCACGGTGGGTCAGGGCGGTGTCGCCGACGCGTACGGCCCGGTCGGCGGCGCCGGTCGCCCGAGCCGGGCCGCCCGGTGCCACGTCGGAGACCGTGTAGAGGCGTCCTTCGGCGTCGGCGGTCCAGGTGACGGTGCCCGCGTACCCGGTCGCCGTCAGCACGGGCTCGGAGAAGAGCCCGTACAGACGCAGAGAGCCGTCCGGGCGGTACGGCTGCCGTACCGTGCCCCGCAGGTCGGCCAGGTCCGGGCCGGTGGTGAGGGGCAGGCGGTGGGTGAGGCCCAGGACGCCACGTACGGCGCCCGCCAGGTCGGCGAGGCGGTACGCGGGGTCGGCGGAGCGGGCCGCCCGCACCCCGGTGACCACGGAGACCGCCGCGGCGGAGGCCCGCGGGAGGCCCGCGAGGCGAGCGGTGTGCGCGGCGCGCAGCAACTCCGCCTGCAGCACGGCGCCGGCCCCGTCGGTGCCCGCCTCGAGGACGGCGGCCGCCGCGTCGAACACGGCCCGGGCGGCGACGCGTTGGCCGACGGTGACGGTCTCGTCCTCCGCTTCCGGTCCCGCTTCCGTCGAAGCGTTCGCCGCGGGGCCGGTGTCGGCCTCCGCTGCCGTTCCCGCTTCCTCCGGGGCGTCCCCCGCGGGGCCGGTCGCGGCCGGCGCCTCGGACGCGACCGGTGCCGCCGAGGCCGCGGCCGCGCGGTGCAGGCACTCCGGAGCCAGCAGGCAACCGCAGCGGATCGCGTCCGCGCCGGTCACCGTCCCGCCGGGCGCGTGCAGTTCGAGGTTGGTGTCGTCGTCGACGGCGATCCGTACGGTGTCGCCCTCGCGGACCACCGGACGCGACGCGAGTTTGGCGACGCCCGCGTCCAGCCGCTTGCGCAGCCGGGGCGACAGCGCCCCGACGAGTTCGGCGGTGACGGACGGGGCGACCGGAGGCAGGTCCGGGCTCATGCGATCTTCTCCCCTACCCAGCGGGCGAGTTCGAGCGGACTGAGGGCGGCGACGGGCATGCCCGCGTCCACGAGCCGGCCCGCGACGCCCGTGGAGTAACGGGGCCGGCCCGTGTCGTCGAGGCTCGCGCAGCCCAGGACGTGACAGCCCGCACCGACGAGCGCGCGGACCTCGGCGAGCAGGCCGCCCAGCGGGTAGCCCTCCTCGAAGTCGCTGACGACCACGACGAGGGTCCGCGACGGCACGGTGACCAGCTCGCGCGCGTGCCGCAGCCCCGCCGTGATGTGGGTGCCGCCGCCCACGCTGACCTCCAGCAGCAGCGACAGCGGGTCCTCGACATGCCCGGTGAGGTCGATGACCTCGGTGGAGAAGGCCAGGAAGTGCGTCGACAGGGTCGGCACCCCGGCCAGCACCGAGGCGGTCAGGGCCGCCCACACCGTGGACGCCTCCATGGACCCCGACACGTCCGTGACCAGGATCAGCCGCCAGTCGGCGGCCCGCCGCGCCCGCGTACGGAAGACCGGGCGTTCGGGGATCACCCGCACCGTGCCGTCGGGGCCGCGGCGCGCGGTCGCGAGGTTGGCCCGCAGGGTGCGGGACAGATCGAGGCCGCCGCCGGGCCGCCTGCTCGGCCGCGGCAGGGCCGTGCCGTGCAGGGCGGGACGCAGCCGGGTGGCCAGTTCCCGGGTCAGCGCGTCGACCAGCCGCCGTACCAGCGGGCGCAGCGCGGCCAGCCGGGCCTCGGGCAGCCCGCCGGCGTGGCGCAGCACGGTCCGCAGCAGGTCGACCGAGGGCCGCGCACTGTCCGCGTCCAGCTCGGTGAGGACGTCCTTGCGGCCCGACGCGGCCGCCGCCGCCAGCACCTCCTCGCGGATGCCCGGCCCGAACAGCGCGGCCAGCTCCTGCGACCACTCCCGCACCCCGGGATACGGCACCTCCCGGCCGCCCCCGGCCCCCGACCCGGTGAGGTCACCCCTGCTGCCCTCCCCGCGCCCGCTGCCGTACAGCTCGTCCAGCGCGGTCGCCAACGGAGCCGCGGACGACGGCAGTCGGTCCGTACGGCGGCCCAGCACGAGCCGCCAGCGGTCGGCCGGGCCCAGCAGGTGGTCCTCGGCCCGAGGGGCAGCGGCCGCGGCGGTGACGTCCTCCTCGGCCCGGCCCGGCGCCGGCAGCAGACCCAGCGACCGCAGGGTGTCACGAGCGGCGAGGTCCGCACGGGTCCAGACGGCGAGCGCGGCCGGGTCGACGCCGTCGGTGTCGGCGACGTGCGCCGCGTCGAGGCGTTCCTCGACGGCCGCCAGGAGACGGTCGCGGGCGGCGGGGCTCAGGGTGTCGAAGCCGCCCCGCAGCGCGGGAAGCCGGTCGAGGAACTCCCCGTCGGACAGCTCCGACACGCGGTCGAGCAGGGGCTCCAGCGCGGGCGCCGCCGCCTCCAGCAGCGGGCCCGCGGCGGTCAGCAGCCCGCTGAGCCGGGCGGTGAGCGCCGCCCGGGAGTCGGCGTCGACGGCCCCGTCGACCCAGGAGGCCACCCGGTCCCCGAAGACCCGCGCGTCCTCCTGTCCGAGCAGCACCCGGACGGCCCCGGCGGCGCCGCGCATCAACGGCGAGCCGTCGGCGGCCAGCCGGGCCAGCGCGTCGGTGAGCCGGATGCCGCCCAACAGGTCGGCCCGGTGGGCGAGTTCGAGCAGGGCGTGCGCGTCGGCGGGGTCCTCGGAGCCGGTCAGCCCGTCCACCTGCCGCACCGCCGCCGAGGTGAGCGGCCCGGCCACCGCCGCCACCCGGGCCGTACGACCGCCGTCGGCGCCGAGCCCCGGGATGTGACCGGCACCCAGCCGGTCCAGCAGGGCCAGACCGGCGAGGAGTTCGGGGAGGGTGCCGGCCGGGGGCAGCACCCCGGCGACATCGTCGAGCCGCTCGTCCGCCAGCGCGGGCAGACCGCACTGCGCCGCCTGCGCGAGCCCCTCCAGGCACTGCGCGGCCGTCGGCCCGCCCTCGTCCCGCTGGGTGCGCCGCCGCTCGCGCAGCACTCCCTCGGCGGCCTGCGCGGGGGTGACTCCGCGCACGCCGGCCGCGGTCAGCATGGCGGCCGTCGCGGGCGTCCAGCGGACTTCCCAGCGTGAGGTGAGGGCCTCGGCGCCGCCCGCGCCGACGACCTCCTTGGCCTCCGCGTAGGGCACCCCGCACACCGTCAGCCGGCGCAGCAGCAGCTCGCGGCGCCGGTCGAGGTCCGACCGCAGCGGGTCGAGGCGCAGATCACGGCCGGGGCCGCCCGCCGCCGGCCCGGGCAGGCCCAGCTCCGCCACCTCGGCCTCCACCGCCGGGGCGAGACCACTGCGCGGCGCGTCCGGAGCGGGACTGCCGGTGCGGGTGCCGACGAGCACCCGCTCCATCGCCCGCGCCACGGCCCGTCCCCGCCCGTACGGCTCGCCCTGCGCCAGCACCGTCTGCACGGCCTCGACCAGCTCCCCCCGGCCCGCCGCGGGCAGCCCGCGCAGCCGCGCGAGGTCCGAGGCGAGCCGGGTGATCTCGCGCGCGTCGGCCGGACCCGACGGATGCCCGAGGCTGCGCAGCTCCGCACAGATCCGCACGGCCGCCCGCGTCAGCGCCTCCGCCAGCGCCGCCGGATCGCCCGCCGCGCGCCGGACCATGTCCTGCCACTCCGGATCGCGGATGCCCGCCGGGTAGCCGGACCGCTCGTCGAGGAGGGAATAGGCGTACGGGATCAGCGAGGTCGTCCACACGGCACCGGTGGGGCCGCTCACGTCGGGGTCGGCCTCGGCGTCCTCCTCCGCGGGCCTCCCGACCAGCGCCGGAGCGTGGAAGGCGCCGACCACCACGGCGGCCCGCTCCCCGTGCGCGGTGGCCTCGGCGAGCCGGGCCCGCATCCACCGCTCCCGCCGCAGATCCAGCTCGGGCACCCCGCCCGAGGCGGCCGCGTCCTCCCGCAGCGCCCAGCCCGTCAGCAACGCCGCCCGGCGCAGCGCCTCGGGCGGGGAGCCGGGGGCGGTCGCCTCGACCAGCCGGTCCCACAGGTCGTCCCCGGGACGGCCGGTCAGCCCGGCCCGCAGGGCGGCGGCGAGCCCGGGCCGGCCGGCACCCTGCGCCGGGGTGTGCCGTCCCCCGCCCCACGCCCGGTCCGCGAGCGGCAGATCGCAGGCGATCACCGGCACGCCGTGCCGGAAGGCCCACCGGACGGCGGCCAGTTCGGGCGAGAAGTCCGCGAACGGATAGAACGCGGGCCCCCCGCTCCCGTCCCCGGGTGCGGCGGCGAGCGCCACCGGGGCCCGGGTCCCCTCGTGCCCGAGCCACGGCAGCCATTCCTGCATCTCGGCCGGCAGCTCGACGAGCAGCACGTCCGGCTTCGCCTCCTCGAGCAGCACGGGCACGGCGGCGGCGAGGGAGGGGGCGTGGTGCCGTACGCCGACGAGGTAGGGCGCCGACGGCCCGGTGAGGACCGCGAGGGCCTCCTCGGGGAGAGCCGGGAGACCGGGCACGCCTGCGGAGCCGGGCGCGCCCGGTCCGGCGCCGGACGACACGCCCGGCTCGGGGCTGGGGGAGAGGGACACGGCCGTCAGCCCTCCAGGACCGAACGCAGGTCCCACAGGGTGCGCCAGGTGGCGGAACCCTGTTCGGCGCGGCGGCGCACCGGACCGTCCCAGTAGCCGCGCAGTCGGGCCGCGTCGGCGGGGTCGTCCTTGCGGACCACCCCGAGCAGGTGCCCCGGCAGCAGGCCGAGCACGTCACGGTCCCCGGGGAAGTACGCCGCCGCGAGGGCCAGCGCCCCCGCGACGGACACCGCCTCCGCGGTGCTCATCACCGTGGACGGCCGTTCCACCTCCCAGCCCTCCGCCGACCGGCCCTCGCGCAGATCCCGGAAGGCGGTCACCAGCGCCTCCAGCACGGCGTCGTCGACCTGGAACGGCGCCCCCGCCCGCTCCACCGACGCCCGCGCCTGGCTGCGCACGAGAGCGGTCTCCGCGTCGAGATCCGGAATCGGACCCACCGTCTCGAAGTTGAAACGGCGCTTGAGGGCCGCGGACATCTCGGATACGCCCTTGTCCCGCAGGTTGGCGGTGGCGATGAGGGTGAAACCGGGCGCCGCGTGCGCCAGGGCGTCCTCGGTGCCCGCCAGCTCGGGCACGGCGATGCGCCGCTCGGAGAGCAGCGACACCAGGGAGTCCTGCACCTCCGGCAGACAGCGGGTGACCTCCTCGACCCGGGCGACGGCGCCCCGGCGCATGGCGGTCAGCACCGGCGAGGGCACCAGCGCCTGCCGGCTGGGGCCCTGCGCCAGCAACAGGGCGTAGTTCCATCCGTACTTGAGCTGGTCCTCGGTCGTGCCCGCGGTGCCCTGCACGACCAGCCCGCTCGTGCCGCACACAGCGGCCGACAGCAGCTCCGACAGCATGGACTTAGCGGTGCCGGGCTCGCCGACCAGCAGCAGACCGCGCTCGCCCGCGAGGGTCACCACGCACCGCTCGACCAGCGCCCGGTCACCGACGAACTTGCTCTCGACCACCATGCGGCGCGGCACCCCGTCGGGCACCTCGGCGGCGTCGGGCAGCTTCAGGGCCCGGCCGTCGCTGCCCATGACGAACGTGACGACCGCCCGCGGGCTGAGCCGCCAGGCCGGCGGACGCGGCCCGTCGTCGTACGCGGCGAGGAAGGCCAGTTCGCCGGCGTACCGGTCCTCGGGCGGGACGACCTGGCGGGCCGGCGTGGGGGCTGGGGAGACAGTGGTGGTCATCGGTGCGGGTTCTTCCAGGTGTGCGGGGACGGCGGTCATCGGCGGCGGCCCTTGCGGGTGGCGCGGGTGGTGAGCTCCTCGTAGGCCGGGGCGTCACCGGCGCGGACGCGGTCCCACGCGCGCGTGAACAGCTCCGGCACCGGCAGCAGCGGAACCGCGCCGGTGTGGTCGCGGAGCGGGTACAGGCCCTCCTTCCAGACCTCCACCGGCAGCGCGGGCGCCTTGAGGTCGTACCAGCCGCACGGCAGGAACAGCGTCCGCCCGGCGCGCGGCCGCCTGGCCTCCACGACCAGGTCGGTCGCCGCGAGTTCGGCGCGGGCCTTCTTCGTCCGGGCGGGCTTCCAGCCGGTCCAGCGGGCGCAGTTGCGGTCCGTGGGGTCGGGCAGGGCCAGCAGCTGGAGGTAGAGCGCCGCCGCGTCCTCGCCCAGGCCGTGAGCCCCGGCGACCTCGGAGACCAGCTCCGGCACGCTGACGGTCGGGTCCTGCGCGTGCCCGGCGGGATCCCCGGGACCGGCGCCGGCGGCGACCGCGCGGGCGAGCTCGTCGCCGAGGATCGTCCGCAACGCCGGCAGACCCGCGCCGCGGTCCGTTCCGACCAGCCCCTCGACGAGCCCGAACACGGCGTCGTCCGGCCCGGTGAGCCCGGCCGGGCGCACCAGGACGGCTTCCTCCTCCTGGTACCAGGGGCGCAGCACCAGCGCCTCGCCCAGCCGCGTCAGGCCGTCCTCGTCGGCGCCCCCGGTGGCGGGCATCCCGTACGCCTTGCGCAGGGGGACCGCGGTCCTTCCGCCCTTCTCCGCCCAGGAGATGTCGAGGTCGAGGAGCAGCCCCGGGTCGGCGACCCGGCGGCGCAGCGCGGCGAGGCTCTCGGGCAGGGCGGCCCGCAGCGGGTGTCCGTACGGCAGCGAGTAGGCGAGTCCGGCCAGCGAGGCCACGGCACGCGTCAGGTCGTACCGTCCGGGCAGGGCGCGGGCGTCCTCCGGGACCAGGTTGCCGTCCTTGTCGGTGCGCTGCACCGTGGTGCGGCTGATCCACGGGGTGCGACCGGGGTTGAGGACCGCCTCGGCGGCACCGAGGGGCGTGCCGGCCAGGGAGAGGTTCCCGACGAGGCCCTCGGGCAGACGGACCACCCCGCCGAGCCGTTCCTCCCACACCCGGCCCGCCGCCTCCGTGTCCGGGCCGGACGTCCACAGGTCAGCGGGGTTCTCGGGCAGCAGCGCACCGATGAGCGCCGCCCGGTCATCGGCGTCGAGGCAGCGCAGCAGAGCGTCGCCGGTCTCCTTCTGGCGAGGCTTCAGCCCGGTCGCGGCGATCACCTCGTCGGTGAGCTGCGCCGGCTCACCGGCGAGCAGCAGCGCCGCCTGGAGCGGTCCCACCCCGCCCCGGGTCGCTGCGGCGAGCGCCTCGGGCGCCTCCGCCTGCCAGGGCGCGGCCCCCTTGTCGCGGACCAGCCGGGTCACGGCGGCGAGCGCGTCGGCGGGGAACACCGGCGGATGCGCGGTCTCCCTCTCCAGCGTGAAGTGGGCGACCGCGCCGAACACGCCGGCCGGGTCGTGGTCCAGGGCCAGCCAGTGCACGCGCCCTGTCTGGCGGTCGGTGTTCTGGCAGCCGAGGACGACGACCGTACGGCCCTCGCGGCGCAGCACCTGACCGACGCGTTCCTGCTTGTCGTGCGGCTCGCTCAGCACGATCTCGCGCAGCGCACCCCCCGGCGCGGCCAGCGGCCCGTCCGTGACCGCCTCGAGCAGCAGGAGCAGCGCCTCCCGGTGCGCGTCGGTGACGGTCGGGGAGGCGGCGCGGTAGGCGAGCGGGCGCAGCGCGTCCAGGACGGACGGCCACATCAGGCCGATGCCCGGGACGGTGAGGTCGTCGCTCCGCCATCCGCCGGTGGCGCGCGTGAGCCGGGCGGTCGCGGGCAGCGGCTTGCCGTCGGCGGGCTCGCCGGAGAGCACGTGGTTGACGGCGCGGATCTGCCGCAGGGCGGTGTACCGCGTGCCGCTGCCCCACCAGCCGGGCAGATGGGCCAAGCCGTCCACGGCCTCGCGCACCGTCTGGTCGTCGCCGTGCGCGGGGCTGTAGTCGGCGAACATGCCCTCGGCGCGCCGCCGGTCCACCTGCGGCCGCTCCACCGGAGGCGCCACGAACGCGGCGGTCGACTCCGCGAGACGCAGCACAGCGCGCACCAGGGAGGCGACACCGGTGAGCAGGTGCGGCTCGGTGAGGTCGGGCAGGCAACGGGAGACGGCCTCCCGCACGACCTCGTCGGCGCTCGGGACGACGGGCTTGCCGGTCGCCGTGCCCGTGGTGGTGCCGGCCGCCGTGCCCGGGGTGCCGGCGTTCCCGGTCGCCGTGCTCCCGACGACGGCGGCCGCCGCCGAACCGCCACCCGCCGCAGCCGGAACGGACGCCGCAGCCGACGCCGACCCAGTGGCCGCAGCCGCAGCCGCAGTCGCGGTTCCGGCCGCCGCCCACAACGCCGCCCGCTCCGCGAGCGCCTCGGCCCCCGCGCGCAGCACCTGCCCGGCCTGCTCGTCGCTCAGCGCCCGCAGGACCGCCGACGCGGCCTCGTCCCGAGGCCGCAGCGCGTGCCAGAAGTCGACCGGCGGCACGAGGCGTGTACCCGCGGCGAACTCGCCGCCCCGCTCCAGCGGCGTCACCCGCCCCAACTCCAGCGCGGCGGACGCCTCGTCGGTCGTGTACAGGGCGACCTGCCGGTGCAGGGCGACGACCACGGGCTCGGCGCCCGGCAGCCGCAGCGCGCCGAGCGGAACGCCCGGCACCTTCCCCGGTCCCGTCGGCAGGGTGACGGTCCGGCCGTCCGGTGTGCCGGCGGTCAGGTGGACCTCGGCGCCCTCGCCCTCCCTGCGCACCCAGCGGCCGAGGACCGTGCCGTCCGTGCCGAACGGGCTGTGCTCCAGGCCGGGCTGGAGCGGCAGCACCGCGCAGTGCTGCTGCAGCACGGTCGCGCCCTCGCGGATGCCGGTCCGCAGGAACGCGGGCAGCGAGGCACGCCCGTGTGTGCCCGTGACCGGGTCGTACTCCAGCCACACCTGCTGCCGACCCTGCCTGCCCTGACGCCAGTACGAGGTGCCGTCGCCCAGGACGGGCCGGCCGGGCGGCAGGACCGTGTCACCGGCGTGCAGCGCCCGCCCGCCGGTGGCGCGGCCGCCGCCGGGCATCGGGATCGACGGCTCGCCGGCGTCGCTGCCGCCGTACCAGCGGGGGAGCTGCTCGCCGCCGAGCGGGAACACGTCGGACGGACGGGCCGACCAGTAGCCGCACTGCTTGCCGTCCTGCCACCACATGACCAGCAGTTCGCCGTCCGTGTAACGGAACGACGGCCGCTGCCAGCGGTCCAGTCCGTCGGGCAGGCGCAGGTCGTGCTCCAGCAGGATCTCCTGCGGGCCGACGACGATCGCCTTGTGCCGACGGGCGAGGATCAGCGCGGGCCAGGCCTCCGTGACGGACAGGGTGTCGTCGCGGTCGCGCCGGGTCTCGGCGTCGAGCCGCGCCAGCGCCTCGTCGAGGGCGGGCCAGCCCAGCTCGTCCGGGATGCCGGCGCGCAGGGTGCGGCCGAGCAGCGGCGTCACCTCGTGCGCGGCGACCTTGGCGACGGCGGCCGGGCTGACCCCGGCGGCGACCGTCCGGAACGGACGCAGCTTCTCCAGCGCGGTGCGCGCCGCGGGCAGGCCGGCCGCGGCGACCAGCTCCTCGGCCGCGTCGTCCAGCCACTCGCGCAGCACGTCGGCGAGAACGGGGTGCCCGGCCAGGCCGTTCAGCAGTTTCGCCTCGGGGCGGTGGCCGCTCAGGGTCCCGACGGACACGTACAGCAGACGACGCTGGCGCGGGTCCGCCGCGACGGCCGTCAGCTCGCGCCGGCCCGGCCGGGTGTCCTGCAGCCAGCGGTTCAGGGGCAGGAAGACGTCCTGGTCGGCGCCGGGCAGCTTCAGCGGCACGCCCTCCGCCACGCACAGGTCCAGCAGGTCCAGGTCGGCGCCGGCGTGCCAGCGGCCCGTGAACAGGTCCACGGGGCGGCCCTGGGCGCGCAGCCGCGGCGCCATCCGCTCCACCAGCGCGAGGGTGGCCGGCGAGCGGTCGGCGACCGAGCCGCCGTGCTTGCGGTGCAGGGCCCAACGGCTGAGCCAGTCCGCCGCGTCGGTCCCGGCCGCCGGGTCCGCACCGTCGGCCGCCGCTCCGGCCTCCCCGGTCAGCAACAGGTCGGCGCCCGTCTCGGCGAGCAACGCCAGCCAGAACTCGTCGTCCTCGGTGGTGCGGCCCAAACCCGCCGGCATGATCTCCAGCAGCCGGGCCCGCACGGCGGGCCGCTGCTCGGCCAGGACGACGAGCGTCGCCCGGTAGGTGTTCCAGAAGGACGCGGGCGCCCGGACCGCCGCCGGCGA
Source organism: Streptomyces sp. NPDC051315 (assembly GCF_044455165.1). Lineage (NCBI taxonomy): Bacteria > Bacillati > Actinomycetota > Actinomycetes > Kitasatosporales > Streptomycetaceae > Streptomyces > Streptomyces sp. NPDC051315. Next base: position 294,720 of record NZ_JBITEN010000002.1, on the reverse strand, counting down.
GGCGATCAGGTCGGCGACCAGGGCGCACTCCTCGGTGACCCGGTGCAGCCCGGCCGCCTTGATCAGCCCGCGCGCGTCCTGCGGCAGCGAGGCGTACGGCGGCATGCCGGCCGCACAGCGCTCCACGGTCAACTGCCGGAACTGCGCCCAGGCGTCGGCCGGGCTGAGCCGCGCCGCGAGGGCCTTCACATGTTCCTTGAGGGCCTTGACGGTGAGGGCTCCGGCGAAGGCGAACTCCAGGAAGACGGCCCGCTGCCGCTCCTCGTCCACGGCCAGCGCGTGCACCCGCTCGGCCTCGCGGGCCTTGCCGAAGAAGGCGGCGGCGTAAGTGGTGTTCTCGTGCTGGAGGAAGACGCGTGCGGCCTGCTCGTAGAAAGTGGGCAGGAAGTGCGGCACGGCCCGGCCGAGCCGCTCGCCGAGCGCCTCGAAGCCCTCCTTCGCCGTGCCCGGACGGGATTTGGCCTGCCGGGCGAGCCGCTCGACGTCCTTGACCAGCGCCAGCGCGTGATGCCCGTTCGCCGGGTCGTTGACCAGCGCCCAGGCGGGGAAACCGAGCGTCTCCCGGCGCACCTGACCGACCTCGGGCGTCTCCGCCTCCCTGGCCAGGCCGAGGAACTCCAGCGCCAGGTCCTCGGCCTCACCGAGGGTGCCCGGCACGAGCCGGACGATCCGCCGCCCGTCCAGCACGGGATGGGTGTACGTGCGGACCGTGAGGACGTCGGCGTCCTCCCGGTCCGTGGTGCCCGGGGGCAGGACGGCGCCGGCGTCGAGCAGCGCGGCCGCGGTGGTCTCGTCGTACGTCGTGATGGCCGTCATGCCGCCCGCTCCTCGTCCTCGATGTCGCGCCCGGCGTACAGCCCGGCCGCCATGCGCATGCCCTCCGACCAGGCCACCGGCCCGACCTGAGCGAGCTTCAGCACCCGTCCCGCTGAGTCGGTGAACACCAGCGGGCCGGTCTCGGCCTCCTCGTAGCCCTCGTAGTCGCCGACCCACACCCGGGCCTCGACGGTGCGGCCGCCCTCCGGGACGGAGTGGACGGCGTGGCCGCCGCGCACGCGGTAGCCGAGCTGGGTGACCCGGCCGTGCAGGAAGCGCTGCTCCTTGAACGCCCCACCCGCGTACTCCTCCACGGAGGTGGCGTCGGCGTCGAGCGCGGCGGGCCGGTGCCACACCTCGCGGAAGAGCTGCTGGGCGCGCTGCTCGACGCCGAGTTCGACGGCGAACTCCCGCAGTTCCTCCAGGTCGTCGAGGAGCACGGGGTGCGGGAGGTGGACGAGGTCCGGCGTGATGCGGACCGTGTCACCGTCGAGGTCGACCAGTCCGAGGCCGCGCTCGGGGTCGGCGTCCCGAAGGAATCCGGCCACCTCGCCGTCGGTGCCGGTGACGACGAGGTCACGCAGGGCGGCCTGCCAGGCCGGGTCCGGCCACACCCGCGCGAGGACGGCGAACGGCACCGGCAGGGAGCGCACCATCCACCGCTCCACGTCGGTCAGGCACTGGCGCTCGTGCCGTTCCAGCCACTCGACGAGCTGACGCAGGCCCACCACGGCCGGATCGTCGGCGATCTTGGGCGGCACGGACTTCAACCGCCGCCCCGCCGCGTTGCGGCACACCACCTTGCCGTCGTCGAGGGCGACTTCGTAGTCGCCGGCCGACACCCACCCCATGTGTGCCTCCCGCACCCGCAGTGATCAAGTGACGGGAACTCTAGATCAGGCCACTGACAACGACCCCGGGCGGGCGATGACCCGGGCCGGACGGGGCGGGACCGCAGGCCGCCGTCGTGGACCGGGGGTGAGCGGAGGGTCCTGGAATCGCCCTTCGGGGCTGGGCGGCGAGGCTGCCCGTACCCGGATCACGGGGATGGGATCCGGGCACGGGCAGCCCGCGCACCTCCTCGAACCGGCGAGACCCCAGGATCGTCGCCGGTGGACGGCCCGGCCGCCCACCGACGCGGAGGGGAGCGGTCTCGCCGTGGAGGACCGTGTCGAGTCCTTGACACGGCAGGGAGAAGGTACCCCCGCCCACCGGGCGGCGGCGATCCGCTGAGCGTGGCCGATTCGCGCACGCCCAGGGGCGGATCAGGGACCGGATCAGGGAGCGCATCCGGGACCGGATCAGGGACCCGATCAGGGGGACTTCAGTGTCTCCGAGGGCAGTTCGCCGTACCGTTCGCGGTACTTCTCCGCGAATCGGCCGAGGTGCCCGAAGCCCCAGCGGAACGCCACGTCCGCCACGGTCGTCCCCGCCGGATCGGCCCGCGTCAGCTCCTCCCGGATGCGCGCCAGCCGCACCTCGCGCACATACGCCATGGGGGACAGACCGAGCTGTCGCCGGAACGCCACCTGCAGCCAGCGTGCGCCGACCCCCGCCACGGCGGCCAACTCGACGGTGGTGAAGGGGCGTTCGGGGTGGGCGTGGACCGCGTCCAGGACCCGTTCCACCGGGCGGGCGGCCGTGGGCGCGGCCGCGGCCGGCGGGGTGTCGAGGTCCTCCCGGTACGCGTGGCCCGTGGCCAGCAGCAGACCGGTCAGCAGGGACTCCGCGAGCTGGGCGGTCAGGAGCGGCTGGTGCAGCAGACCGCCGTCGTTGTCCATCTCCGCCACGACCAGCCGGGCCAGCCGCGCCCAGGTCGCCCCCGGACCCGAGGTCGGGTCCAGCTCGGGCGCGAGGCGCAGCGGCGTGCGCACCGGCCGGCCCAGCAGACGCTCCAGATGGCGCTCGAGGGCGCGCGCCTCGATCTTCACGGCGATCAGCCGGCAGTCCGGGTGCCAGCGCTCCAGCGATGTCCGCCCCTCCGGTTGGAACACGGCGGCGCGGGCCGGGGTGGCGAGCGCAGACTCCCGGCCCGCCTGGCTCCACTGGAGCCGGCCCGACAGGGGCAGGTCGACGTGGTAGGCGCCCAGGTCGCCGAAGCGCATCCCGACCGGGGCGCCGCAGCTGAGGTCACCCACGGTCAGCGGCCCCAGCCGCACCACCTCGAACCGGGCGTCGAGCACCCCGGCGGGGTCCAGCAGGGTCATGGAGGTGGCGTAGTACGTGGCGTCGACCGCCGCACGCGCCTCGTCCACGTCCGTCGTACGGAACGAGAACCTGCGGGCGGCCGGGCCCGTACCGCCTGCGGCGGACACCTGTGCCCGGCCGGTCTCGTCAGCCCTCGACCCAGCCGTGGTTCTTCGCGAACTGCGCCAGCGAGCCGCGGACCTGCAGGATCTGCTCGGCGGTCAGCGAGGGCGCCGCCGTCAGCAGGGCCTCGGTGACGTCCCGGGTGAACTCCTCCGTGCTGAGCACGTCGCACAGGACGTCGTCGTCGGCCGCCAGCGGCTTGCCGTCCGCGCCCCGCGCGAGCCGCACCCCGGACGCCTTCGGACCGCGCTCGCCGTCCTCGATCTCGAACTCCACGACGACACCCCGCCGCACCTGCGACTCGGGCATCAGCATGTCGTTCACGTGCAGGAAGACATCCTCCCCGCCGTCGTCCGGCGCGATGAACCCGTAACCACGCTGGCTGTCGAAGCGCACCACACGACCAGCAACCATCCCAACCCCCAGCAAACCTCGAAACACCCACGTCGGTGAACCTGACCAGATCGTAGTTCAACCCCGACGGCCCCCGAGCGACTCCCGGGGGGCTCACTGCGCACGGTACAACGCCGTGAGCAGCTCCATCACCGCCTGGGTCGCCGGGTGCGGATCGTCGCGCCACCACACCAGGCGGACGGCGACCGGCTCGGCGTCGCGGACCGGCCGGTAGACGATCCCGGGCCGCGGATACTGGTTGGCGGTCGCCTCGGCGGTGATGCCGACGCCGCGGCCGGTGGCGATCACGGTGAGCCAGTCGTCGACGTCGTGGATCTCCTCCGTGGCCGGCCGCGCGTCCGGCGGCCACAGCTCGGGGGTGGTGGTGCCGGTGCGGCGGTCGACCAGCAGCGTCCGCCCGCTGAGGTCGGCGAGCCGCACCGAGCGGCGCCGGGCCAGCGGGTCGTCGGCGGCCAGCGCGCACAGGCGCCGCTCCAGGCCCACGAAGGCGCCGTCGAAGCGCCGGTCGTCCAGGGGTCGGCGCACCACCGCCATGTCGCAGGCGCCCTCCGCGAGCCCGGCGCTGGCGGAGTTGACGCGCACCAGCTGGAGCTCCGTCCCGGGGTGCCGCGCCGCCCACTGACGCTGGAAGGCCAGCGTGTGGCGGCCCAGCGCCGACCAGGCGTAGCCGATCCGCAGACGGGTGTGGCCGGAGGAGGCCTCCCGCACCAGGGAGTCCACCTCGCCGAGCACCCGCCGCGCGTGCGCCGCCACGCGCAGCCCGGTCGCGGTCGGCGTCACGACCCGCGACGTACGCCTCAACAGCCGTACGCCGAGGGCGCGTTCGAGTGAGGCGAGAGTGCGGGAGACGGCCGCCTGGGAGATGCCGAGCACGGCCGCGGCGTCGGTGAACCCGCCCTCGTCGAGGATCGCGACGAGACACCGCAGCTGCCTCAGCTCCACGCCCGTCCCACGATCCATGACCACAGCGTATCGATCGCTCGCCGCATGCATTTTGCGCAACGGCGACCGCGGAGCACGCTTTCGACCATGTCCGCCGTATCCCCCGCAGGGGCGCCCACCGCACCGGTCCCGTCCGCGCCCTCGGCGCCGCCCGCCCCGCGGCGGCTCGCCGGAGTGGTCACCATGGTCGGCAGCGGTCTGTCCAACCAGACCGGCGCCGCGATCGGCTCGCTCGCTTTCCCGGTCCTCGGCCCGGCGGGCGTCGTGGCGGTACGCCAGTACGTCGCCGCGGTCGTCCTGCTGGCCGTCGGCCGCCCCCGCCCGCGGTCCTTCACCCGGCACGAGTGGGGACCGATCCTGCTGCTGGCGCTGGTGTTCGGGACGATGAACCTCTCCCTGTACACGGCGATCGACCGCATCGGCCTCGGGCTGGCGGTGACCCTGGAGTTCCTGGGCCCGCTGGCCATCGCCCTGGCCGCCGCGCGCCGGCGGGTCGACGCCTGCTGCGCGGTGATCGCCGCGGCGGGTGCCGTGACGCTGATGCGCCCGCAGCCCTCCACCGACTACCTCGGGATGGGCCTCGCCCTCCTGGCCGCCGTCTGCTGGGCGGCGTACATCCTGCTCAACCGGACCGTCGGGCGGCGTGTGCCCGGGGCGCAGGGTTCGGCCGCCGCGGCCGCCGTCTCCGCGCTGGTGTTCCTGCCGGTCGCTGTCGTCCTCGTGCTCCGTCACCCGCCGACCGCCCCGGCCGTCGGCTACGCGGTCGCCGCCGGTGTGCTGTCCTCGGCCGTGCCCTACCTCGCGGACGTGTTCACGCTGCGGCACGTGCCCCCGGCCGCGTTCGGCCTGTTCATGAGCGTCAACCCGGTGCTCGCGGCGCTGGTCGGCTGGATCGGCCTCGGACAGGGCCTCGGCCTCGTCGACTGGTCGGCCGTGGCCGCGGTCGTCCTGGCCAACGCCCTCAGCATCCTCGCGGCGCGGCGCGGGTGAGGAGCCGGCGGGTCAGGACGCGTCGTGAGCGCTCTGCTCCGCCTTCTCGGCGTCACGCTTCTTCAGGCGGGCCGCCTCCTTGCGGACCTCGGCCTGAGTGGCGCGCTCCTTCTCCAGCCACTCGGGCCTGGCGTCCTTGAGGGCCTCGATCTGCTCGGTGGTGAGCGCCTCGGTGACACCGCCGCGCGCCAGGCCCGCGATGGACACACCCAGCTTCGCCGCGACGACCGGACGGGGGTGCGGACCGCTCTCCCGCAGCGCACGCAGCCACTCGGGCGGGTTCGCCTGCAGTTCGTTCAGTTCGGCGCGCGAGACGACACCCTCCTGGAACTCGGCGGGGGTGGCGGGGAGGTACACACCCAGCTTCTTCGCCGCGGTCGCGGGCTTCATCGTCTGGGTGCTCTGGTGCGACTTCATGCTGTCCAGACTATCGGCCGCCGACGTGGCCTCCGACCACAGCCGGTAACCTGGCGGGATGACCGACTCGGCGGATTCCCCCTCGTTCCGGCTCGCCTACGTCCCCGGAGTGACGCCCGCCAAGTGGGTGCGGATCTGGGAGGAGCGCCTGCCCGACGTCCCCCTCACCCTGCTGCAGGTGACGCCCGGCGAGGCCGCCGACGTCCTGCGGGACGGCGGCGCCGACGCGGGCCTGGTCCGGCTCCCGGTCGACCGTACGGTGTTCAGCGCGATCCCCCTCTACACGGAGACGACCGTCGTCGTGGTCCCCAAGGACCACCTGCTGACCGCGGCGGACGAGGTGACCCTCGACGACCTGGCCGACGAGGTGGTCCTCCACCCCCTGGACGACGTCCTCGGCTGGGAGCGGCTCCCCGGTGAGCCCGCCTTCGAGCGTCCGGCGACCACGGCGGACGCGATCGAGCTGGTCGCGGCGAACATCGGAGTCCTGGTGGTGCCGCAGTCGCTGGCCCGGCTGCACCACCGCCGCGACCTCACCTACCGCACGGTCGTGGACGCCCCCCGGTCGGGCGTCGTCCTGGCCTGGCCGGAGGAGGCGACCACCGACCTGGTCGAGGACTTCATCGGCATCGTGCGCGGTCGCACGGTCAACAGTTCGCGGGGCCGCGCGCAACAGCAGACCCAGCCGAAGAGCGAGAAGAAGCGCGAGCCCCGCAGGACGGCGGCGGGCAGGACGACCGGCGGCGCCGCCCGGGGCCGGACCGGCGGCCCCAGGAGCGGTGGTGCCAAGGGCGCCGGCGCCAGGCGGGGCACGGGCAAGCCGCGCCGCCGGTCGTAGACCCTCCCGCTACGGCCGTGGACGTCCACGGCACGTGCACGTCCACGGCACGCGAACGTCCGCGTGCACGTCACGGCACGCGAACGTCCACGGCACCGACATCTCTACGGCACGAACGTCGCGCCCCGCGCCGTGCTCACCACCTTCCCCCCGTCGGCCTGTCCGAGCAGCCCGGCGCCCACCCAGGCGTTCACCACGCTCTGCACCCTCGTCACCAGCGCGTTCTTGTCCGCGAAGGGTGCCCCGGCCCATATCTCGTCCAGGAGAGTCGTGCCGTCGGGCTTCGCCGGGTTGGCGACGCCCGCGTCGGTGTTCCCGAAGACGACCTGGGGCTCGGCACGCCGCACGTAGGCGTGGGTCGGGTCCTCGGTGCCCTCGTGGAAGGGGGCGAACTCGGTGCCGCCCAGCGTGTAGTGGAGGGGCTTGCCGGACACGGGCGTCAGCGAGGGCAGCAGGTCGCCGGAGAGCGCGGCATTCCGGTAGAGCCCGACCTGGAGGTGGGTCGTGGCGGAGCTGCGGCCCACCAGGTTGACCGGACCGTAGAACAGGGCCTGCAGGGACGGGTCGTCCAGGGCCTTCTCGACCCGCAGCCGGAAGGGGATGGTGACGCGCACGGTGTCGCCGCCGCGCCAGGTCCGGGACACGGTGAAGTAGCTGCCGGCGGCCGGAGTGCCGCTGACGGCGCTGCCGTTGACGGTCACCTTGAAGCCGCTGGTCGCCCAGGACGGCACGCGCAGTCTCAGCTCGAAGGACGCGCTGCCCCCGCCGATGGTGAGGGTGGTTCCCTGCTCCCTCGGGTAGTCGGTGGTCTGCGTGACGGTGACGCCCTTCTCGGCCCAGGTCAGCGTGGAAGGGCTGTACAGGTTGACGTAGAGGGCGGAGTCGTCGGCCTTCTTGAAGTACACCGAGTCCTGGTACTTGGTGGCGCTCTCCATGCCGGTGCCCTCGCAGCAGGTCGTGCCCTGCTTGGGGGTGTAGTCGCGCACGTGCCCGGGCTTCAGGCCGATGAAGTACGTGACGAGCGGCTTCTCCGCGTCGGCCTTGTCCTGCTTGGAGCCGAGGACCTGGTTGTACAGGCCCCGCTCGTAGTAGTCCATGTACTTCGGGTCCTGGTCGTGGAAGAACAGCATCCGGCTCAGCTTGAGCAGGTTGTACGCGCAGCAGGTCTCGGCGGTGGTGTCGCTGATCGTGCCGGCGATGAGCCCGCGGGCCTTCCAGAACTCCGCCGTGCTGGTACCGCCGATGCCGTACATGCGGTGCGGGACGACCATGCCCCAGAAGTTCCTGGCGGCGGTGAGGTAGCGGGTCTCGCCCGTCGCGTCGTACAGCCGGACGTAGCCGGTGAAGATCGGGATGTGCTGGTTGGCGTGCAGGCCGTCGAGGATGTCGGTGTTCGCGGCGCAGGCGTCGATGAGCCTGTCGAGGTCGAACAGCTTGGCCAGCGCGAGGTGCTCGGCCTTGCCGGTGACCGAGTGCAGGTCGACGATCGTCTCGACGATGCCGCCGAACTCGCCGCTGGAGAAGATGCCCCACATCCGTTGCAGGGTGGCGTCGGGCAGCTTGGACAGCCGGGAGTACATCCAGTCGCACATCCCGGACGCGAGGTCGAGCGCCCGGGCGTCGCCCGTGGCGAGGTGGGCGTCCAGCAGACCCTTGAGGATCTTGTGCGCCGTGTAGTACGGCGCCCACACGCGGGTGTAGTCGCCGCTGGTCATCGACTCGAGCTCGATGAACTGCGTCTCCGGGTACGCGGCGAGGAACCCGGGGTGGCTCGGCCCGCCCCAGGTGCGGCGCAGGGTGGCGGTGAGCCCGCGGCCGGAGGCGTCGGCGAAGGTGCCGCCGGTGGTGGCGGAGAAGTAGTACGACGCGAGGTCGCCGAGCCCCGCGGAGGAGTTCTTGGCCTCGTTGGTCTGCAGCGAGGTGATCTCGGCCGCGGTCAGGGCCCGCGCGTAGACGTTGAACTCGTCGAAGGCGCCCGCGAAGACCGGGTCGCCGGAGAAGTTGGAGCGGCCCAGCCAGTTGTTCGTCAGGGTGCCCAGGACGGACGGGTTGAGCGTCATCGAGGTGGAGCGGGCGACGGCGGCGCCGTTGACGTAGAGGGTGCCCGTGCTGCCGGAGAGGGTCACCGCCAGGTGGCTCCACTGGTTCAGCGGCAGCGCGGCGGTTCCGTCGAGCCCCTGCTCCCCGCCCGGCCCGTTGGTGGTGATGGCGAACCGCGGCACTCCGTTCGCGTTGCGGGTGGCCAGGTACAGGTACCGGGTGGTGTTGTCGCCGAAGTCGAAGACGCGCTGCCAGTCGGCGTTGTGGGTGGGCCTCACCCAGACCGACAGGGTGATCGCCGCCGCACCGCCGAGCACGGCGGCCGGGAGGTCGACGTACTGGTACGAGCCCCGGAGGTTCTCGTGCGCGCCGCCCCACCTTCCGGTGACGGCGAGCATCTTCGGGTCGCCGCGCAGGGCGTTCCGCACCTCGGTCAGCGCACCGACCATCGATCGGATCTTGTCGGCGTACGCCTGGTCTCCGGTGCTCGCGTACGCCTGGGACAGCATGGTCAGGAAGTGGCCGGTGTAGTGGCCGCGCAGATTGCCGTTGGCCTCCCCGTCGAGTCCCTCCCAGCCGCCGGGGGCGACCGCGCCCAGCGTGGACAGGCCGGCGTTGGCGCGGAAGACCTGGAGCAGCCGGTTCACGTCGTAGCCGCGGGCGTGGTCCAGCATCAACTGGCGCTTGGCCGCGAAGATGCCCGGGCGGAGCTTCACGGTGTCCAGCGGGAAGGGCCGGAGGGCCCAGGCGGACGGGGGCGGAAGTGTCGCCGCCGAGGCCGCGGCGACCGCCCCGCCGCCGATCCCGGGGACGGCGGCCGCGAGGATCGCGCTCTGGAGAAGGGTCCGTCTGCTGAGGGGCGGGGCCATGTGCTGCTCCTCCGGGGTCCAGGGGTCCACGAATGTTCGAAATTACGAATGGTGTGCGAATGATCGACCAGACGCTAGAGGTGGGACGGAAGGGCGTCAACGGTGCCGACGCGATTGGCCGGGAGCAAATCCTCGGGCGGTGCGCCGTACCCGGCTCGCCCGTCCCGTCACCTGTCGGCCGTGCGGCCGATCGACTCCACCAGCGGCAGCAGGCGGTACGGAACGCGCTCGCGCAGGGCGACCTCGGTGCGGGTGCGGACCACGCCGGGGAGACTGATCAGCTTCTGGATCACGTCCTCCAGATGGGCGTTGTCGCGCGCCACGACCCGGGTGAGGAGATCACCGCCGCCGGTGATCGAGAACGCCTCGACGATCTCCGGTACGGCGGCCAGCGCGTCGCCCACGTCGTCGAGATGGCCCTGGGTGACCTCGATGTGCACGAACGCCAGCACGGGGTGGCCGAGCGCGGAGGGGGAGAGCGACGGGCCCGTGCCGGTGATCACGCCGTCGCGTTCCAGCCGGTCGAGGCGGGCCTGGAGGGTGCCGCGGGCGATGCCGAGGACGCGGGCGTACTCCCGCACGCTGGTGCGGGGCTGCTCCAGCAACAGCCGCAGGATGCGGGTGTCGAGCTCGTCCACGGCCATGGTGCCCGGCCTCCTCGTGCCCTGGTGTGCCCGCGTCCGCGCGGGACCCACACCGACTGTACCAATGGCTCAGCCGTACCCCCTCCGGACGGTCCGGTCGCTCATGGCCCGGTCCCCGTCCGGGGCGTGGCGGCCGGTTGTCCCAGGGCGAGCGTGCCGTCGGTGTCCAGGGCGATGTGCACCCCGTCGCTGATCCGGTCGAGCACGGTGCGCAGCCAGACGCGGTCCTCGTCCGGCGCCGGCTCGAGCCGCAGGCGCCGGGCGCGCAGCGGCAGCATCCGCAGACCGGCCAGCCGGCCCGTGTCCCGCTCCACCGTGACGAGGTACGCGATCCGCAGGTCGTCGCGGTACTCCTCGTAGCCGGAGATCCCCTCGTAGTCGTCGATGAAGTCGCCGCAGCCGTACAGGACGAGCCGGTCGCGGTACACCTCGACGGGGCGGGGGTGGTGCGAGGAGTGCCCGTGCACCAGATCGACGCCCCCGTCCACCAGGAGGCGGGCGAAGCGGATCTGATCGCGGGGCACGCGGTAACCCCAGTTGGAGCCCCAGTGCACGGACACGACCGCGAGGTCGCCCGGGCGTCTCGTCTCCCGCACGTGGCGGACCACCGCGGCGGCCGTGTCCGCCGACAGCTCGGGGAGGTGGGCGACACCGGCCGCCCTCGGGGTGGCCGCCCACGCGGACGGTACGCCGGCGGACCGCGCCCCGAGGGCGAACACGAGCACCCGGCCGTCGGCGGGAACGGGCACCGCGACGGGCGCGCAGGCCTCGGCGGGGCTCCGTCCCGCTCCGGCCGCGCGCAGACCCGCGCGCTCCAGCGAGTCGAGCGTCTCCTCCAGGCCCGGGCGGCCGAAGTCGAGCACGTGGTTGTTGGCCAGGACGCAGACGTCGGGCCGGGCCACCGTGAGAGCGGGCAGGTTGGCCGGGTGCATCCGGTAGTGGATCGCCTTGCCGGGCGCGAAGGCGTCGCTCCGCGTGACGGACGTCTCCAGGTTCACGATCCGCACGTCCGGGGCGTACCGCTCCAGCCACCGCAGCGCCTCGCCCCACGGCCACGAGGGGTCCACGGGAGCGGGGACGGGCCCGTGGACCGACTCCGCCAGCCGGACGTAGGTGCGGGCGTCCCGGACGTGGTCCTCGCGCAGTTCCGGACTGCCGGGACGCGGGAGGATCTGGTCGACGCCGCGCCCCAGCATCACATCGCCGCACAGGAACAGCGTCACCGCGCCGCCATCCATGTCCTCACGGTAACCCCCGCCGGGACGGACGTCGTCGTGCCTCACATGTCGACGGTCACCGCGCACGACCAGCCGTACGGATCAGGCCCCATGTGCAGCTCGTGCCACGAGACGGCGGTCGGCACGGTGCCGGTGATCTCCACGTCCGCCAGCCCGGCCACCGCCAGCCGCACGTCCATCCCGTCGTCCGTGGCCTCCGCCTCCACGTCGACGGGCACCTGACCGTACGCCTCCAGCCGGTGGGCGACCTCGTCCAGCAACGCGGACAGCAGGTCGTCGTCGCTGCCCTCGGCCAGTTGCAGCCGCTCGACGGCGGTGGGCCGCACCGCCGTGACGTCGGCGAAGCACTCCACCATGCCCAGCGCCGCCTCCACCAGACAGCGCTCGCGGCTCGTCCCCCAGGCGTCGATGCGGATGTCGTCGGCGTGAGCCACCCTCCGGTGGCCGCTCGAACCCTGCCGCCGCGCCTGCCTGTCGTCGTCGGTGTCGCCGACCATGCCCGCCCTCCTCGGTCGTCTTCGCCGATACGGGTACCCGGGTCCCGGTGGGCCAATGAGGCCGGACCGACCGACGGCATGAGGAAGAAGGTGAGGGCGACGCTCTCCCAGCTGGTTCGGGTGCCCGTCGCCGGCGGAGCGCTCACGGGCGACCTCCTCGTACCGGCGTCGGCGCGGGCGGTGGTGCTGTTCGCCCACGGCAGCGGCAGCTCACGGCACAGCCCGCGCAACCGCATGGTGGCCGCCGAGCTGCGCACCGCGGGCCTGGCCACCGTGCTGATCGATCTGCTCACCGAACGCGAGGAACGCGTGGACGCGGTGACGGCCGAGCACCGTTTCGACATACCGCTGCTGGGCCGCCGCGTGGCCGCCGCCGCCGACTGGCTGGCGGCACAGCCCGGCACCGGGACGCTTCCCGTCGTCCTGTTCGGCGCCAGCACCGGGGCGGCGGCGGCCCTGGTGGCCGCCGCCGAACGGCCCGACCGGGTCCTGACCGTGGTCTCCCGCGGCGGCCGGCCCGACTTGGCGGAAACCGCGCTGGAGCGCGTACGGGTACCGGTGCTGCTCATCGTCGGCGGCCGGGACCCGGAGGTGCTCCGGCTGAACCGGGAGGCCGCGCGCCGGCTGCGCGTCCCGCATTCCGTCCACGTGGTGCCGGGGGCCACCCACCTGTTCGAGGAGCCCGGCGCACTGGAACAGGTCGCCGAGGCGGTGAAGGAGTGGTGCGCGGACTGTCTGCAGCACGTACGTCAGCACACCGAGGAGAGCTGACCGGCCGCGGCCGACGGGCGCACTGCCGTGTGCCCGTCGGCGCCCGCGCCCGGCGCACCGCCGTGCGGTGCCGGAGGAAGGCCGACGAGGAAGGAGTGGCAGCCGCCATGCAGTTCCGTGATCGACAGCAGGCCGGACGGCGACTGGCCGACCTGCTGCGCACCCGGCAGGAGGAGGGCGACCTGCCCGATCCCGTCGTCCTCGCCCTGCCCCGCGGCGGCGTCACCGTGGCCGCGGAGGTCGCCCGCGCGCTCGACGCCCCGCTCGACGTGCTCGTCGTACGCAAGATCGGCGCCCCGTTCCAGGAGGAGCTCGGCGTCGGCGCGATCGCCGGCGACCACGAGGCGCTCTTCGACGAGGCGGCCCTCGGCAAACTCGGCCTCAGCAGGAGCGAGCTCGCGCCGGTGGTGGAGCGGGAACGCAGGGAACTCCACCGCCGCGAGCGGCTCTACCGGCAGGGCCGCCCCGCCCCCGACCTGCGCGGACGCACCGCGATCGTCGTCGACGACGGGTTGGCGACCGGAGGCACGGCTCGCGCCGCGCTGCACGCCGTACGGCGTCTGGCGCCCCGCCGGGTCGTGCTGGCCGTGCCGGTCGGTTCGCCCGAGGCGGTGAACCTGCTGCGCACCGCGGCCGACGAGGTGATCTGTCTGCACCGGCCGGCGGCCTTCATGGCGGTCGGCCTCTGGTACGAGGACTTCGAACAGCTCTCGGACAACGAGGTGCTGGAAGCCCTGCGCGCGGCTGCCGAGCGGCACGCCGGCCGCACGTGAAGGCCCGTACGACCGCCCTGCCCTGCGGTCCTGGGGTGACCGCGGCCCCGGCGAGTGGTCCGTTGGCCACCTGATGGCGCTCCGAAACGTCTTCCGACTGGACCATTGGACCAGTGATCTTGAGCTCGGTTGAACCACAAGCCGTCCAGGTGCTGAGATGAGCGGGTCGATGGCGCTGCGGACTCCGCGGCGCCTTTTTCACGCCGGTGTCACGGAGGGGTGGGAAGCAGTGCTGAAGAGGGTGTTCGTGGCTCCGGACCCGGGGCGGGCGCGGCTGCGGTTCGCCGCGCGGGCGGTCCTCGGCATCGGACTGGCGGTCGCGGCCTGCGGCCTCGCCGGGCACTCCCTGATCGGCGCCGTCACCGGCGGACTCGCCGCGCTGCTCGCGCTGTTCACCGTCACCGACGCCACCGTGCGCGGCCAGGCGGTGACCACCGCGCTGCTGCCCGCCGTCGGTCTGCCCGTGCTCGCGGCCGCCGCCGTGCTGCACGACCACCCCGTGGCCCGCGACCTCACCTTCCTCGCCGTCATCGGCGCGGGCGTGTACGCGCGCCGCTGGGGGCCGCGCGGGCACAGCCTGGGCGTGTTCGCGTTCATGATGTTCTTCGTCGCGCAGTTCCTGCACGCGACGAGGGCGCAGCTGCCCGAGCTGTACGCGTCCGTCGCGCTGTCCGTGCTGACCGCGGCGGCGGTGCGGTTCGGCATCTGGTGCTACGAACGCCGGCTGCCCCCGGCCCCCGTGCCCGCCCCGCCCGGCGGCCGTGGCCTCGCCCGGGTCACCACCCGCCAGGCGGTCCAGGCCACCGCCGGCGCGGGCTTCGCCCTGGTCGTGGGCCAGCTGGTGTCCGGTCAGCGCTGGTACTGGGCCGTCGGCGCCACCTGGTGGATCTTCGTCAACACCACCTCGCGCGGCGAGACCCTCGTACGCGGCTTCCGACGCGTCCTCGGCACGGTCATCGGCATCGGACTCGGCCTGCTCGTCGCCGTCCCCCTGCACGGGGCCGGCGCGCCCACGGCCGCGCTCGTCGCCGTCTGCGTCTTCGGGATCTTCTACACGGCCGCGGTCTCCTACACCTGGATGATGCTCTGGGTGACCCTGCTCGCCGAACTGCTCTACGGCCTCCTCGGCGTCCTCAGTCCCGGACTGCTGGCGCTGCGGCTCGCCGAGACCGGCGTCGGGGCGGTCGGTGCCGTCCTGGCGGTGCTGTTCGTGCTGCCCGTCACCACCCACGCCGTCACCGACGCCTGGATCCAGCGGGCCCTGCGCTGCGTCCACGCGTGCACCGCCGAGGCCGCCGCACGCCTCGCGGGCGACCCGGCCGCCGACCCCGCCGCCCGTGTCACCGAGCTGGAGCAGCTCCTCGGCCGGGTACGGCTCTCCGTCGCCCCGCTCGTGCACCCGCTCAACCCCGCCCTCGGCCGCAAGCGGCGCGCCCGCCGGGTGCTCGCGCTGCTCGACGACTGCGCGCGTGAGATCCGCGGCCTCGTCGCCGTGGCCGCCGATCCCGAGGCCTCGCACGACGCCCGCCTCGCCGCCGCCTGCTGGCGGGTGCAGGGCGCGGTGGAGGCTCTGACCGAGGGGGGACCGGAGCGGGAGGCGTCCCTGGAGCGGCCGTCGCCGAACACCGAGCGGCCGCCGGCGGGCGGTGAGCCCGCGCTGGCGCATCTGCACGGGCTGGAGCGGGCGCTGGCGGAGCTGGCCCAGCCGCTGCGGGCGGATCCGGGCTCGCCGCTGGTGGGGGCCTGAGAGGCGCGTGGGCGCGCCGGCCGGAAGCGCTTGAGGGCCTGAGGGCTTTGCGGGGGCACGGAGGCCTGCGGAATGGGGTGGCGTGCCGACGGCGGGTGGCCGGTGGCTGCCGGCGGGCGCCGTCGGGGGTCCGGGCGCCGCCCGCAGGGCCGCGCGGGGGCCGGTCCGTCGGTGCCGGCCACGCCCGGACCGGCGGGGCCGTGGACCCGTCCCCGCCTGCGGCCGTCCGGCCGAAGACGCCGTCGCAGCGGGGCGCTTCGGGGGCTTCCCTGGTCTAGACCGCTCGTGATCCACTGTGATCGTCAGCCGGGCAGCGGCGACACGAGAGGGGACAACGGTGGCAGATGTCGTCAGGCGGCGGAAGCGGGCGTTCATCGGGTCGTTCACGGCGGCCGGCGGGCCCGGGATCGTGGCGGCGGCCGTGGATCCGGCCAGCGGGGCGCTGACCGTCCTCGGCAGCGTCGACGGCGTCCCCGACCCCTCCTACCTGGCGCTCTCGCCGACCGGGACGACGCTGTACGCGGTCAGCGAGACCGCGGAGGGCGCGGTGGCGGCGTACGGCGTCGTCGGGGACGTGCCCGAACCGCTGGGGCCGCCCGTGCCGGTCGACGGCAGCGGTCCCACCCACCTCAGCGTGTGCGACGGCCACGTCCTCACCGCCAACTACGGCTCCGGAAGCGTCAGCGCCATCCCCGTCCGCACGGACGGCGCCCTGGCCCGGGCGGTCTCGGGCGTGCTGCGCCACAGCGGATCCGGCCCGCACACGCGGCGCCAGCAGGGGCCGCACGCCCATCAGGTGCAGCCCGACCCCACCGGGCGCTGGGTGGTCAGCGTGGACCTCGGGACGGACTCCGTGCGCGTGTGCGACCTGCGCGACGGCAGCCCCGTCCTGCACCGGGAGTCCGCCCTGCGCCCGGGATCCGGCCCGCGCCACCTGGCCTTCCATCCGGGCGGCTCGTACGCGTACGTCGTCAACGAACTCACGCCGACCGTCACCGTCTGCCGCTGGGACGCCCCGCAGGGCTCACTGAAACCGCTGGCGGAGCTCCCCGTCCTGTCCGGACCGCCCGCCGGGGACGCCTACCCGTCGGGCATCGTCGTCTCGCCCGACGGCCGGTTCGTGTGGACGGCCACCCGTGGCGAGGACGTGCTGTCCGTGTTCACCGTGCAGGGCGAGGGCGAGGCGCTGCGGCTGGTCGGCACCGTGTCCTGCGCCGGCCACTGGCCACGGGCGCTCGCCGAGTCCGCCGGCTTCCTGTACGTCGCGAACGAACGCTCCGGTGATGTCACCTGGTTCGCCCTCGACCCGGCCACAGGACTGCCCCACCGCACGGGTTCGATCGACGTGACGGCGCCGTCGTGCGTGGTGTTCGACTGACCGCCACCGCTGGGCCCGGACACGGCTGACCGGCGTGACGGGCTTCCCCCGGCTGACCGGCACCGTCTCCGCCGGCCTGGGTCGAGGGCCTCGGGCTTCTGGCTGGTCCGACGTTTTGAGCCCTCCGGCTGGTCTGGGGCGCCCGGGGCCTCCGGCTGGTCCGGCGTCCTGGGGCCTCAGGCTGGTCCGGCGTCTTCGGCCCCGGCTGGTCCGGCGCGCCTGGAGCGGCCAGCTGGTCCGGCGTCCTGGGGCCTTGCGACTGGTCCGGCGTCTCGGACCCCGGCTGATCCGGTACCGCGGGCTCCCGGCCGGCCGACGGCGGGGCCGTACCCCGCGTTCGATCACGTACCTCGGGCGACCGGCACGGATCCGTGCCCGCCCGGCCCTCACCGGGGCCGGGCGGCTGACCGGGGGTGACCCGCAACGCGCGGTTCAGCCCCGCCGTCGGCCGGCCCCGCACCCACGCCGGCACCCGACCGTCGGCGCGCCCGCCCGGTCGGCCGGGGCGGCCCGGCCCGGCGGCGCGCCCGACCCGTGGCCGACGAACCCGCAGGCCTCCTGGCCGGCCTCCCCCCAGTCCCGTGGCGATGCGCCCCGGGAAAGTCCGGACCGCCGGCGCGGGCGCCTGCGAGCGTGCGGACGGGGAACGCCGCCGGGCCCACTGCGACCGCCCCGGCGCGTCCCGGCCGGTCGCGGCGTCCCCGTCCGGCCGGGTACGACGAAGGGCCCGCTCCTCGGCGGGAGCGGGCCCTTTCGTCGTGCTGCGGGGCATACGGCTGCCGGAGTCCGGGCTAGCGGACCGGCGTCCCCTGCGGCTGCTGGGGAGCGATGCCCAGGGCCGTCGTGTACTTGGCCAGAGCGAGCTTGCCGATGGCCGGGTACGGGCCGAGGGCGTCGGCGGCGGGGCAGTCGGCCTCCTTGGCCGCTTCCTCGATCAGCGTGGCCTCGATCTCCGGGCCGATGAGGTAGGGGGCCAGGGCCAACTGCTGCGAGCCGGAGGAGCGCAGCTGATCGGCGACCGAGGCGATGGAACCCTCCTGGTCCAGGGCCGCGGCCATCACCGGCACGGCGAGGCGCGCGGCCAGCAGCATGCCGGTGATCCCCGCGGCCTGCACGGCCTCCTCGCCGCCGACCGAGGCCAGGATGATGCCGTCCGCGGCCGTGGCCACGGTGAACAGCCGGGCGCGGTCGGCGCGGGCCAGACCCGCCTCGGACAGCCGCACGTGCAGCGCCTCGGCGAGCAGCGGGTGCGGGCCGAGGACGTCGGTCAGCTCGGCGGCGACCCGGCTGTCCATGAGCGCCTGGCGGACCTGGCGCAGCAGGGCGCTGTCGGGACCGGCCAGCAGCGGAACCACGACGGCGACGGGACCGTCGGGCTCCTTGACGTCCAGACCGGCGGCCAGCGCCTGCTCGTAGCGCGCGGTGCGCTCGTCGGCGGCGTACGCCAGCACGGACTGGAGGGTGGGGAACTCGGTGTTGTCCCCGTCGAGGTACCCGATGCGCGCGTCGACACCGGGAAGCTCGGAGCGGGCGATGCTCACGATCTCCTCGGCGAGGCCGCGGGTGGCGGCGCTCGGCGTGCCCGGCACCGCGAGGACGAGCGCGGGCGCGCCCTCGGGAGCCGCCAGGGGCTCGGGTCGGCGGTGCCGCCCGGGCTGGCGGGGGCGCGGCATTCGTACAGGCAGGCCGGACGCGGGCCCAGTGGGGGAGCTCATGGCGCCGCATGTTACTGGCTTCCTGGGCTCCCTTGTTCGGGGAGGGTGCAGGTGAGCGGTATCCGTCCGGTTTTGTCTGATGAGTTACGTACGGATCAGAAGTGATCAGCGTGTTTTCCGGGCGACTTGCCCTCGAACGGGTCAATCCCCCTTATGTGTGATGCGTGCCGTTCACCACGTGCAGCATCGTCTCGTCACCCGGCAGGGTGAGCGTGCCCACCGCCAGTTCGGTGGCGATACGGACCGCGCCGTCCACCGGGTCGCCGGCGGCCGCGACCCGGCGCGCGTACGGAAGCCGCCGGGCCAGCTCCTCTTCCCAAGGCACCAGAAGGGGGTCGCCCATCTCGCACAGGCCCCCGGTGACGGCGATGTGGGGCTCTGGGCCGGCCGGGCAGACGGCGGCGGCCGAGTCGGCCATGTGTCGGGCCGCCGCCCGCAGGATGCCGGCGGCGACCGGATCGTCCGGCGCGCACGCGGCGACCTGGGGCGCGAAGGAGGCGAGGACGGCCGGGCGGTCGGCGCGCGGGTAGAGGCGTCCGGGCAGGCCGGGCATCGGCCCTAACTGCTCCTCGGCGCGGGCGAGGAGCGCAACGGAACCGCCGGTCCGCCCGTCGTGGGCGCGCAGGGCGGCTTCCAGCCCGGCCCGTCCGATCCAGGCACCGCCCCCGCAGTCGCCCAGCAGGTGTCCCCAGCCGTCGGCCCGCCGCCAGGCCGTCAGGTCCGTGCCGATCGCGATCAGGCCGGTGCCGGCGGCGACGACGGCACCCGGCCGGAACCCGAGGGCGCCGACATAGGCGGTGACGGCGTCGGCGGCGAGGGCGACGGTGCCCACGCCGAACTCCCTCGCCAGAGCGGTCGGAAGCTCGGCGCGCAGGGCCTCGCCCAGGGTGCTGAAGCCGGCCGCGCCGACGACCGCGACACGAGGACGTCCGACACCGGTCTCGGCCGTCAACGCCCGGACCAGGGGGGTGAGCTGTTCCATCAGGTGCTCCGGGTCGATGCCCCGCGCGCCGGTGCGCACGGGCACCCGGGACGAGCGGTGCGCCGACGTGCCCCGTCCGAGAGTGCCGAGGACGACCCGCAGTCCGGAGCCGCCCGAGTCCACGGCGAGGATGCCGGGCGAGGGTTCCGGACCGGCGGGAACGGTCACGGCAGGCGCCAGTCCACGGGTTGACCCCCCTGACGGATCAGCAGGTCGTTGGCCCGGCTGAAGGGGCGCGAGCCGAAGAAGCCCCGGTCGGCCGACATGGGGGAGGGGTGCGCCGACTCCACCGAGGGCAGGTCGCCCAGCAGCGGCCGCAGATTGCGGGCGTCACGGCCCCACAGGATGGACACCAGCGGTTTGCCGCGCGCGGCCAGCGCCCGTATCGCCTGCTCGGTGACTTCTTCCCAGCCCTTGCCGCGGTGCGCGCCCGGCTTGCGCGGAGCCGTGGTCAACGCCCTGTTGAGCAGCAGCACGCCCTGCTGCGTCCACGGTGTCAGATCGCCGTTGGACGGCTGGGGCAGGCCCAGGTCGGTGGTCAGCTCCCGGTAGATGTTGATCAGGCTGCCGGGCAGCGGCCGTACGTCCGGCGCGACCGAGAAGGACAGGCCCACCGCGTGACCCGGCGTCGGGTACGGGTCCTGTCCGACGATCAGGACGCGGACCTCGTCGAAGGGCTGCTGGAAGGCCCGCAGGACGTTCGGCCCGGCGGGGAGGTAAGTGCGTCCCGCGGCGATCTCCGCGCGCAGGAAGTCGCCCATCTCGGCGATCCGTCCGGCCACCGGTTCCAGGGCCTTCGCCCAGCCCGGTTCGACGATTTCATGCAAGGGTCGTGGTGCCACGGGCGTCACCCTACTGCCGTACACGCGGCGGTGATCAACCGGTGGCCAAGGCCGGACGGCCACCCCCCGTTGCCGAACCGGCTCATCCGACGACCGCGGCGCGCACACACAGCACGTCCGGCAGGTGTGAGGCCAACTGCCGCCAGCTGTCGCCGTCGTCGGCCGAGGCGAACACCTCGCCGTTGCGGTTGCCGAAGTAGACGCCCGCCCGGTCGGCGTCGTCCGTGCAGAGCGCGTCACGCAACACCGTGCCGTAGTGGTCCTCCTGCGGCAGGCCCGCCGACAGCGGCTCCCAGCTCTTGCCCGCGTCCGCCGTACGGAAGACCCGGCAGCGGTGGTCGGCGGGCACCCGGTCCGCGTCGGCGTTGATCGGGAAGACGTACGCCGTGTCGCCGCGGTGGGGGTGCGCGGCGGCGGCGAAGCCGAAGGTGGAGGGCAGGCCCTCGCCGATGTCCGTCCAGTGCGCGCCCGAGTCGTCGCTGCGGTACACGCCCCAGTGGTTCTGCAGGTACAGACGGTCCGGGTTCGCCGCGTCCCGCGCGACCTTGTGCACGCACTGCCCGAACTCGGGGTTCGGATCCGGCAGGAACACCGCGGAGACACCGGAGTTGGACGGCGCCCAGCTCGCGCCGCCGTCGGTGGTGCGGAACACGCCGGCCGTCGACACCGCCACCGTCACCGCCCGGGGGTCCCGCTTGTCGGTGAGCACCGTGTGGAGCCCCTCCCCGCCACCGCCCGGCACCCACTGGGCGCGCGTCGGGTGCTCCCACAGCGGGCGGACCAGTTCGAAGCTCTCCCCGCGGTCCTCGGAGCGGTACAGCGCGGCCGGTTCGGTGCCCGCGTACACCACGTCGGGCTCGGCGGCCGCCGGGTGCAACTGCCAGACCCGCTCCAGCGAGGCCTTCGTGTCCTGCGGGAACTTGACCGCCGGCCTGGCCGGTTCGGTCCAGCTCCGGCCGAGGTCGTCGGAGTGGAACACCGACGGCCCCCAGTGCGCGCTGTCGCCCCCGGCCAGGAGACGCGGGCGGTCGCCGCGGGTGTCGATGGCGACCGAGTAGATCGCCTGGGCGTTGAAGTAGGGGGATGCGTCGAACTCCCATGCGCCACCGCGCCTGCGCCCGATGAACAGGCCTTTGCGTGTGCCCACGGCGAGCAGTACCTCAGTCATGCCGGTTACCTCCGCGACGTCCTTGTCCCAGCAACGGCCAGTCTGCACCCCACCACTGACAGTCACCCCTGGAAACGGCGTCGCCGCAGGTCACAGCGGCGGTGACGGGCCGGGACCGGCGTTCCTCGGCCACGTTCGGCGGGACGCCTGCGCGGGCGGCGGGACGCGTGCGACCGTCGGGACGCCAGGACTCGCCCTGAGCATCCGGACCGCCTGCCGCGTATGGGAGGGCGCCGGGATGTTCACGCGCTCGTGAGGAGGAAGCCTTCCATGGCGTTCCGTGGTCCGAAGGTGTGGCTGTGGCGCTGGCGGCGCAACCCGCTGAAGCGTCGCGCCGACACGGTGGAGGCCTGGGTCGTGCTCGGTGCCTGGGTGATGACCGTCCTCGCCGGAGTGCTGGCCGGCTGGGCGGCGGCCCGGTCCGTCGAGGACGGGCTGGCCCGGGAACGCGTCGAGTGGCGCCCCACCACCGGGCGGCTCACCGAGCAGGCCCCCGGCAAGCCTCCCGCGCGCCCGGGCATCTCCAGCGGGGACCGGGTGTGGGCGCAGGCCGGCTGGACCGGCCCCGACGGCTCCGCCCACACCGGCCAGGTCCGTGTCGCCCCCGGCAGCGCCGCCGGGACCCGGGTCACCGTCTGGACGGACCGCCGGGGCCGCCTGGTCACCGAGCCGCCCACCGCCGGCCAGGCCCGCTTCCGCTCCTTCCTGGTCGGCGGTCTGGCGGGCGTGACGGCGGCGGCCGTTCCGCTCGCTGGCGGCCGGATGCTGCGCGGACGTCTGGAGCGTCGACGGGTGGAGCGGTGGGACGTGGAGTGGGCGCGGTTCGACGCGCTGTGGGGCAGGCCGGCGGGGTGAGGGCCGGATGAGGCGGTGCGCCCCCGAGGCGCTTCGCCCCGGCGGGGCACCGCACGAGCCGGTCGTTCTCGCCCCCCGCCTTCGCGCGCCTCCAGGCGCGGGCCCTTCCCGTGCAGCCGCATCTCGTCGGTGACGGTCGACGAAAGGCGGTCCCTCTCCCGCCTCCCTTCTCCCCGGGCGGTCGGTCAGTCCCCGTCGGGCAGCGCCCGGCCCAGGATCCCGTCCAGGTCCGCGCCGTCCGGGAGCGTGCCGTAGGCGTACCCCCCGTCGCCACCGAGCCGGGTCGCGCAGAAAGCGTCGGCGACCGCGGCAGGGGCGTGCCGGACCAGGAGGGAGGCCTGGAGGGTGAGGGCCATCCGCTCCACCAGACGGCGGGCCGCGACCTGCGTCGCCTCGCCGAGCCGGGACTTCAGGCGGGTGACCGCAGCGTCCAGCCGGGGGTCGGCCCCTCGTGCCAGGTCGAGTTCGCCGAAGAGGGAGTCCACGGTGGCGGGCTCGCGGGTCAGCGCACGCAGCACGTCGAGCGCGTTGACATTGCCGGAGCCCTCCCAGATCGACAGCAGAGGGGCCTCGCGGTAGTGGCGGGGCATGCCGGAGTCCTCCACGTACCCGTTGCCGCCCAGGCACTCCAGGGCCTCCGCGGTGAAGGCCGGACCCCGCTTGGTCACCCAGTACTTGCCGACGGCGGTCGCGATCCGCCGGAAGGCCTGCTCGCCGGCGTCGCCGCGCACCGCCCGGTCGGCCGCCCCGGCCAGCCGCAGCGTGAGCGTGGTGGCGGCCTCCGACTCCAGCGCCAGGTCCGCCAGCACGTTGCGCATCAGCGGCTGGTCGATCAGCCGCGCCCCGAACGCGCTGCGGTGCCGCACGTGATGGCCGGCCTCGACGAGCGTCCTGCGCATCAGCGACGCCGACATCATCACGCAGTCCAGCCGGGTGCAGTTGACCATCTCGATGATGGTCTTCACCCCCTGCCCCTCCGGCCCGACCAGCCAGGCCAGCGTCCCGTCGAACTCCGGTTCCGAGGAGGCGTTGGAACGGTTGCCCAGCTTGTCCTTCAGCCGCTGGATGCGGAACGGGTTGCGCGTGCCGTCGGGCAGCACACGCGGCACCAGGAAGCAGGACGGACGTCCTCCGCCGCCGGGCGGGGCCACCTGGGCCAGCACGAGGAAGAGGTCGCACATCGGCGCGGACGTGAACCACTTGTGCCCGCGCAGCGTGTACACGCCGGGCTCCGCCGTGGGCGTGGCCGTCGTGGTGTTCGTCCTGACGTCCGACCCGCCCTGCTTCTCGGTCATCCCCATGCCCGCGAGCAGCCCGCGCTTCCCGGTCGGCACCCGCAGCCCCGGGTCGTACTCACGGGCGGTCAGCAGGGGCTCGTACACCTCGGCGAGGTCCGGCTGCCGGCGCAGGGCGGGGACGGCCGCGTACGTCATCGACGTCGGGCAGCCGTGCCCCGCCTCGGTGTGGCCCCACACCAGACCGCCGGCCGTCCGGGCGACATGGGCGCCGGGCCGGCCGTCCGCCCAGGGCGCCCCGGCCAGGCCCTCGGCCACGGCGACCCGCATCAGCTCGTGCCAGCTGGGGTGGAAGTCCACCTCGTCGACGCGGTGCCCGTACCGGTCGTGCGTGCGCAGCACGGGCTCGTAGCGGTTGGCCAGCTCGCCCCACTCCTGCGCCTCACGGCCGCCGGCCCGCAGCCCGAGCCGCCGGACGTCTCCCTCCGCCCATCCGGCGCCCTCCCGCCGCAGCCCTTCCAGCAGGGCGGTGTCGTCGGAGGCGTCGTACGGGGCCAGGGGAGGCGGCTGGTTGGTGACCTCGTGCGTGCCGGAGGCGGGGGCGGGTGTCTGCCCGAGGAGGAGGGTCATGTGGTCATGTTGCATGCTTCGTACAGTCGCAGCAATAGTGCAACATCGGGGCGGACGTACAGTACGGCCTCATGCGCGAGAACGTGTCGGCCCGTGCCGGTGAGGTGGAGCTGCGGCCGCTGTCGGCCCGGTCGGTGGTGCTGAGCCTGCTGCTCGGCACGCATCCCCCGGAGCTGCCGGTGAAGGATCTCGTGCGCCTGGTGGAGCCCTTCGGGGTCGGCGGCTCCACGCTGCGGGCGGCCCTCAGCCGGATGGTGGCGGCCGGCGACCTGCGGCGTGCCGGTGCCGTCTACGGTCTCAGCGACCGTCTGGTGGAGCGCCAGCGCCGCCAGGACGACGCCGTCCACCCGGCGACCCGGCCCTGGGACGGCGACTGGGAGATGGCCGTGGTGACGGCCACCGGCCGCGGCCCGGCCGAACGCGCCGGGCTGCGCACCGACTTGACCCGTCTGCGGCTTGCCGAACTGCGCGAGGGGGTGTGGCTGCGTCCCGCCACCCTGCTCCGCCCCTGGCCGGAGCGGCTCGCCGACGTCACCCGGTACTTCACCGTCCGACCCGAGGCTCCTGCCCGTGGACTGGCGGCCGGATTGTGGCCGTTGGAGGAGTGGGCCGCCACGGCCCGTGCGCTGCTCGCGCACATCGCGCGGGCCCGGCGGCCCGCCGACCGCTTCACCGCTTTCGGGGCCGCCGTACGGCATCTCCTCGCCGATCCGGTCCTGCCGCCCGAGCTGCTGCCCGCCGACTGGCCCGGTGCCGCCCTGCGCGCCGTCTACACCGACTACCAGCGCGAGGTGACGGACGCGGTGCACGGGCGGGAACACGCCTGACGGCCGGAGGAAGCGGGTGCGGGCCGCTTCCTCCGGCCGTCCGTGGGGGGAAGGGGAGGGGGATCAGCGGTAGGTGACGTCCGAGGTGGAGTACAGGCAGTTGGTGCTGTCGGGGCCCACCCCCACCGCCGTGGTGTTGTTGTACTTCTGGCAGGGGACGACCTTGCGGCTCGCGTCGTTGAGGATCGTGATGTTGCGCAGCGTCGCCACGTCGTTGCGGTTGACGTTGATGCCGACGATTCGTGCCGTGGAGCCGGTACCGGTCACCTCGATGGTGTTGAGGTTGACCTTGCGGGTGTACTGCGTGGAGCAGTCACCGCAGGAGCGGTAGAGGGTCTTGAACTCCTGCACGGCGAAGTTGGAGATGTTCACCGTGCCGCCGCCGTTGTGCTGGAAGACCTTGTCGGAGGCCTTCTTGGCGCCGCCGCCGACGACGTTGTACGTCGCGCTGGTACCGCCCTTGAAGGTGGCAGCGTCCTCGCCGACGTCCTCCCACCAGACGTTCTGCAGCGTGCAGCTGCCCAGGCAGTGGATGCCGTCGGCGCCGGGCGCGCCGATGATGACGTTCTTCAGGGTCACGCCGTTGGCGAGGGTGAGGATCGGCTGCTGGTCCTCGGCCTGGTCGCCGGTGCCCAGGGCGCCGCTGCCGTACAGGCGCAGCATCCCGTAGTCCTTGGAACTGGTCAGGTTGATCGTCGCGGAGACCGCCTGGCTGCCGGATGCGGACGGCCAGGTCGCGGCGCTCGCCGGTCCCGTTCCGGTAGTCATGATCATGCCGACCGAAACTCCGAGGGTGGCCAAGGCTCCGGTCAGCGCGCGCCGACGGGCGCGCGATCGTGTGGCAGAAGACATGTCCCGTTTCCTTCTGTCGTGGGGGTGGGTGAGAGCGTCCTGGCGCACGCGCCGGACGTCGGTTGCGTGGGCGTCCCGGCCCTGGGGGGCTCGGTCCCGAGCGGACCTTTGCGTGTGTGTACGCGGAAGCCGGCACGCATGCGGGTGTGTTCCTCCTGGAGAGTGACGGTGGTCACGTATGTGGACCATGGGCGTAAGGCTGAACGGTTTGTGCGGGCAGTGTGGCCCTGTGGGGATCGGAGTGAGCGGCTCGGTCACACTGCTGAACGGAACGTAGGGGGCAAGCGCTTTCTAGTCAACGCTTTGCGCAGTCGACATTCGGCCACCCCGACGGACCGGCAAGGACTTCCGGGAAGGGGTGTGGGAGCGCTTCCATGGAAGGCATGTGCATGCCACCATGCGGGTGCGGACGCTTCCCCGACGGGCTTCGCAGCTCTGCGGGGTCCCCGAGCCACCTGGGCCGCACGAGAGAGGCGAGTCGATGCCGACTCCGCGCACGCGCACGTTCGCCGACGGGCTGGTGCCTGCTCCTGCCGGCCGTCGCCGCCCTGCTCCCGCCACCGCGCGCCACGGCAGCCGATGGAGCGGAGCCCGGCCGGGCGGGACCCCTGCCCAGCTCCTTCACCTGGACCTCGACCGGCCCGCTCAATCGGCCCCGGGCCGGACCCCGCCCACCCGATCGACTCCGTCGGCGCCTGGACGGCCGACGGCCTCGGCGGTGCCTGGACCCCGCGGGCCGACACCGGGACCCACGCCTTCATCCGCTCCGCCGACGTCACCTTCGCGGCCGGCCGACCCGCCTGGGCCAGGGACTTCGGCCACGGCGGGATGATCCGTGACGGTGCCGACCAGACCCTCGCCATCGACCCCTGCCGTCTGCGCTTCCTCTGCCGGGGCATGGACCCGGCCGCGAGCGGCGACTGCTCGCGGCTCCCCTGACGTCTGGCCCCGCTGACCCGGACGAACCCCACCTGCTGCGCCACCGTTCGCGCACCCCGAGCCGCCACCAGAAGGGACCAGCACGTGTACACCCCCGACTCCCCGAGGCGAGCCCTGCGTGCGGCGCTGACCGCGCTGCTGCTGCTCCTCCTCACCGGCGCCCTCCTCGCCGCACCCCCCGCCTCCGCCCGTACGGAGGCGACCGCGACCGTCCCCGCCGCCACGCTCACCGAGGTCACCGGCTTCGGCGCCAACCCCAGCAACCTGCAGATGTACGTCTACGTGCCGGCCGACGTCCCCGCGCACCCGGCGGTCCTCGTCGCCGTGCACTGGTGCGGCGGCTCCGGCCCCGCCATGCACTCCGGCACCGAGTACGCCCAGCTCGCCGACCGCCACGGGTTCGTGATCGTCTACCCGTCGGTCACCCGCGCCAGCAAGTGCTTCGACGTCTCCTCGCCGCAGGCGCTGAAGCGCGGCGGGGGCAGCGATCCCGTCGGCATCAAGTCGATGATCGACTGGGTGACCACGACGTACTCCGCCGACACCTCCCGCGTGTACGCCACCGGCATCTCCTCCGGGGCGATGATGACCAACGTCCTGCTCGGCGACTACCCCGACGTGTTCGCCGCGGGCGCCGCGTTCGCCGGGGTGCCGTTCGGCTGCTTCGCCACCACCGACGGCTCCGAGTGGAACAGCGCCTGCTCCGGCGGCACCGTCATCCGCACCCCGCAGCAGTGGGGCGACCTGGTGCGCGGTGCCCATCCCGGCTACACCGGGCCCCGGCCGCGCATGCAGCTGTGGCACGGCACCGAGGACGACGTGCTGCGCTACCCGAACTTCGGCGAGGAGATCAAGCAGTGGACCGACGTCCGGGGGCTCGGACAGACCCCGGCCGCCACCGACTCGCCGCAGTCCGGCTGGACCCGGACCCGCTACGGCGGCACCGGTGACCAGGCCCCGGTGGAGGCCATCAGCCTCCAGGGCGTCGGACACAACCTGTACGCCTGGGGCATGGCCTCGCGTGTCATCACGTTCTTCGGCCTGGACTCCGCCGGCGGCCCCGCACCCCAACCCCCCACGAGCCCGTGCAGGGTGACCGTGTCCACCAACGCCTGGAACACCGGCCTGACCGCCTCGGTGACGATCACCAACACAGGTACCGGCACGGTGAACGGCTGGCAGCTCGGCTTCACCCTGCCCGCCGGGCAGACCATCACCAACGGCTGGGGCGCCACCTACGCACCGGCCACCGGCGCGGTGACGGCGGCCAACGCGGCCTACAACGGCACGCTCGCGCCGAACGCCGGGGTCACCATCGGCTACCAGGCCGCCCACACGGGCAACAGCGCGCCGCCCGGCGCCTTCACGCTCAACGGGACCGTCTGCACCGTCACCTGACGCCCAGTAGGCCACAACCGGCCACAACTGGCTCAGGCGGCGCGGGGGGGGGGGGGGGGGGGGGGGGGGGGGGGGCCGCGCCCGCCCCCGGGGGGGGGGGCCCGCGGGCGGGGGGGG
>NZ_JBITEN010000002.1:0-266466 GCF_044455165.1 Streptomyces sp. NPDC051315 | reverse complement strand
TCCCCCACCCCCCCCAACACGGGCCCCGGGGGCCCGGGGGGGCCGGCCCGGGGGGCCGCGGGCCGTCACCCACGGGCCGGCGCGGGCGGAAATCCCGAGCGGTCGGCGGAAGGCGGCGGGTAGCTTCGCCGGGAGCCGGGAGCCGGGAGCCGGGAGCCGGGAGCCGGGAGCCGGGAGCCGGGAGCCGGGAGCCGGGGAGAGCCCCCGTCCTTCCGTCGGGACCGGGCGCCCCGTCCTGACGGAAGGAGAGACGAGTATGACGTCCGACGACGTGGTGAGGCTGTTCGCCGACGAGACCCGGGTGCGCGCCTTCGCCGCCGTGGCGCTGGGCGCCAGGAGCGCCGACGAGGTCGTCGAGCGCACCGGCCTGACGGCCAGGGACGCCCTCGGCGCGCTGCGCCGCCTGGAGGACCGCGCGGTCGTCGTGTCGGACGGCGGCGCGCTGACCGTGTCGTACGACCACTTCCGCGGCCTGGCCCGCGCGGCGGCCGTGTCCGGGCCGCCGCAGGACCACGGTTTAGGGGACGAGCGAGTGGAGACGCTGCTGCGGACGTTCCTGCGCGGCGGGCGGCTGGTGCGCCTGCCGGCCCAGTGGGAGCGCAAGAAGGTCGTCCTGCGCCATCTCGCGGAGCACAGCTTCGAGACCGGCCGGGAGTACTCCGAGCGGGAGGTCGACGACAGGTTGCGGACCTGGTGCGAGGGCGGCGGGGTCGACCACGTCACCCTGCGCCGCTACCTGGTCGACCTGCACCACCTCGACCGCCAGGACGGTGTCTACCGGCGCTCGCCCGAGGACACGGCGCTGCTCGACCGACCTCGGCGGTCACGGGGCGCCTCCTGGGGGCGCCGGGACGGTCCCTGAGGCGACGCCGGGACGGGTCCCCGAGGGGCCGCCGGGACGGTCCCTGAAAGGGGCGCCGGAGGGGACGGTCGTCGGCGGGTGCCCCTCGGGACGGTCCCGACGGGCGCCCGCCGAAGAGGGCGGCCCGTGCGCAGGCGCCCTACACGACCTCCTCCCGGGACTTCCCGACGGCCTGCGCGGAACCAGCGCTCTGCGCGGAGCCGTCGCCCTGCGCGGAGCCGCCGCCCTGCGCGGAGCCGCCGCCCTGCGCGGAGCCGTCGCCGGAGGGGCCGGCCGCCCCGGCGGGTTCCGTACCGCCCTTGGCCGGAAGGTGGTTGAAGAGCAGGTTCAGCACGATCGCGGTCACGCAGCCCGCGCTGATCCCGCTGTTCATCACCGTCTGGAACCAGTCGGGGAACTTCTCGTAGACCGTCGGGACGCCGACCGGCAGCACGCCCATCGCCACCGACACGGCCACCACCGTCAGATTGTGGTTCCCCCTGAAGTCGACCTCGGCCAGAGTGCGCAGGCCGCTCGCCGCGACCGTCCCGAACATCACCAGGCCCGCGCCGCCCAGGACCGGGGCCGGAATCGCCGCGACCACCGCGCCCAGCTTCGGCAGCAGGCCGAGCAGGACCAGGATGCCGCCGGCGGCGGCGACGACCCAGCGGCTGCGCACCCGGGTCATGCCGACCAGGCCGACGTTCTGCGCGTACGCCGTGTAGGGGAAGGTGTTGAAGACGCCGCCCAGGACGGTCGACAGGCCGTCGGCGCGCAGGCCGTCGGAGAGGGAACGCGGGTCCACCGCGCGCCCGGTCATCTCGCCGACCGCGATGAAGTCACCCGTGGTCTCGGTCATGCACACCAGCGCCACGACCAGCATCGAGATGATCGCCGACGCCTCGAAGGAGGGTGCGCCGAAGTGGAACGGCGTGCTGATCCCGACCCAGTCGGCGTCGCCGACCCCGCCGAAGTCCGTGAAGCCGAAGGGGACGGCGACCGCGAGGCCCACCGCGATGCCGGTCAGCACCGCGATCCGGCTCAGGAACGCCGGCGCGAACCGCTGCACGCCGAGCACCACCGCGAGCACGAACGCGGCGAGCGCGAGGTTCTTCGGCTCCCCGAAGTCCGCCGAACCGGCCCCGCCCGCGGCCCAGTTCCCCGCGACCGGCAGCAGCGAGATGCCGATGATCAGGATCACCGTGCCCGTGACGAGCGGCGGGAAGAACCTCAGGAGCCGGCCGAACACCGGCGCCAGCAGCACGATCGCGAGGCCCGCCACGATCACCGAGCCGTAGATGGCCGGCAGTCCGCCGCCGGTCGTCCCGATCAGCACCATCGGCGAGACGGCCGCGAACGTACAGCCCTGCATGATGGGCAGCCGAACGCCGAAGCGCCAGAAGCCCACGCACTGGATGAGCGTGGCGACACCGCAGATCAACAGGTCCGCGGTGATCAGGTACGCCAGGTCGGCGGGGGAGAGCTTCATCGCGCTGCCCACGATCAGCGGGACGGCCACCGCGCCCGCGTACATCGCGAGCACGTGCTGGAGGCCGAAGGCGGCCAACTGCCGTGCGGGGGGCACTTCGTCGACGGGATGAACGGGCGCGGTCGTGGCCATGGGCACTCCAGAGCGGCGGGGGAGGAAGGGCAGCGGGGGGTGGCGACATCCGGACAGCACGAGACCGTACGAGGGTTAAACAGTTTGTTGATTTCACCGATGTTGCCGACGTGTGTCCTGTACACCGGGCGGTGTCGTACCCGCCGCCGCCCGCAGCGACGCCCAGTCCGGCAGCTTCACCACACCCCGCCCCAGCGAGGCCCCCAGCTCCGCCTCGGCCCGCTCGATCGCCAGCCACCCGGCCCACTCGACCGGCTCCGCACCGGCCTCCCGCAGCAGCGGCACCGGATCACCGCGCAGCTCCCGCCGCACGAGGACGGGGGCGTCCTCGAGCAGGGACGCCACCGTCTCCTTCGCGCACGGCCGGTTGGTGCCGATGACACCGGTCGGGCCCCGCTTGATCCAGCCGGCCACGTACTCGCCCGGCGCCACGGCGCCCGCGCGCAGCACCCGCCCGGCGAGGTGCGGCACCGTGCCCCGCTCGGGGTCGAACGGCACTCCCTCCAGCGGCACTCCGCGGTAGCCCACCGACCGCAGCACCAGCTGCGCCTCCAACTCCTCGTACCGGCCGGTCCCCGTCACCCCGCCGCGCCCGTCCGGGGCGGTCCGCTCGAAGCGCACCGCGCCCACCCGGCCCCGGTCGGCGAGCAGCTCGACGGGCCGCAGGAAGAACCGCAGGTGGATCCGGCGCCGCAGCCCGCGCGACGGTGCGGCCGCCCAGCCGCGCAGCACCTCGATGTTGCGGCGCTGCGCCGCCGGCAGCGCGGCAGGGTCGGCGTACGCGGGGTCCAGGGCGAGCTCCGCCTCGTCGACGACCACGTCGGTGTCCGGCAGGACGCCCAGCTCCCGCAGCTCCTTGGTGGTGAAGCGGGCCTGGGAGGGGCCGCGCCGCCCCACCATGTGGATCTCGGTCACCTCGCTCGCGGCCAGCGCGCTCAGCGCCGCCTGCGGCATGTCGGTGGGGCTCAGCTCCGCCGCGCCGCGAGCCAGGATCCGCGTGACGTCCACCGCGACGTTCCCCACGCCGACCACCACGGCCGAGCGGGCGCCGGAGAGGAAGCCGTCGGTGACGGCGTCCGGGTGGGCGCTGTACCAGGCCACGAACTCGGTCGCCGACCAGCTGCCCGGCAGGTCCTCGCCGGGGACACCCAGCCGCCGGTCCGCCGCGGCGCCCACGCAGTACACGACCGCGTGGTACAGCTCCCGCAGCCGCTCGACGGGCACCCCGCCCGCCCCGACCCGCACTCCGCCCAGGAAGCGCACCCGGTCGTGCTCCAGGACGGTCCGCAGGTTCTGCTGGAGCGACTTGATCTTCTCGTGGTCCGGGGCGACGCCGTACCGCACGAGTCCGTACGGGCACGGCAGCCGGTCCAGGACGTCGACGAACACCTCGGGGTCCTGCTGGACGAGGCTCTGGGCGGTGTAGACCCCACTCGGCCCGGAGCCGACGACGGCGACACGCAGCACGGTCGAACTCCTTACCCCCAGGCGCAGGAGAACTCTGGTGCTTCCAGCATGGCACCGCCGAGTGGGTGCTGTGCGTAGGGCGCGCGTGCGTGTCCGTTCGTATGGAAAGTGATCGCGCGGTTACGTTCCGTGCGTGCTGGAAACGTCGTTTCTCAATCTTTCCGACCGTCGCGTCGAGGACGGCACGGTGTCCGTGTGGCCCGCGTGGGAAGTGCGGGAGGACGACGTGGCGACCTCCTGGTACGACGTCCGGCTGGTGTTTCCCGACGGGGCGCGCGTCGAGGTGCTGGCGGTCGTCTCCCGGGGCCGGATCTCCGTCGAGGACGTGCGGGCCCAGCCGGCCCTGTCCCTGGCCGGCCTGACGGTGCTCGCGGGCTGGATCGAGGGGCCGCTGTCCGAGCGGTGCGGCGCGGGCGTCCCCGAGACGGGTGCCTCGGGCGGCGAGGAGGGCCCGGAGGGCGGTCACGGTCCGCGCAGGGCCCGTCCCGCCTGGCCGCGCGGCGTCAAGGGCCGCCGGCTGGTCGCCCAGGAGTACCGCGCGGCCCAGGAGAAGGGCGCCGACCCCGTCCTCGCGGTCATGTGCGCGACCGGCCACAGCCGCCGCAGGTCACTGCGGCTGATCGCGCAGGCCCGGGACGCCGGCTTCCTGGCGCCCCGTCACGCCCGGCGCTGAGAACGCCGTACGGGCGAGGAGCCCCGGGGCCTGTCCGGCGGGTCACGCCGCGGACGCGGGGATCGCCGGCTCACGCCGCGGGCGTGGGAATCGGCGGATCATGCCGCCGGCGCGGGGATCAGCGGATCACCCGCGTTGAGGGAACCCCCGCCGATGGCCTCGCCGACGGAACCTCCGCCGATGGAACCCGCCGGTCTCTCGCGACCCGATCCGCCGGCCGGGCGCTACAACATCTCCCGCATCCGTGTGATCTCCGTCGTCTGCTCCGCGACCACGTCGTCCGCCATCTCCTCGATGCGGATGTTGTTCCCCTGCGCCTTGACGTCCGCGGCCATGGTGAGGGCGCCCTCGTGATGGGTGATCATCAGGGTGAGGAACAGCTCGTCGAAGGCCTTGCCGCGGGCCGCCCGCAGTTGCTTCATCTGTGCCTCGGTGGCCATCCCGGGCATCGCGGCATGGTCGTGCCCGCCGCTCGGCGCGCTCTCGCCGTCCTTGTCGTGCGTCGTCAGCCAGCTCCTCATGGCCTCGATCTCCGGCCCCTGGGCGGCGGCGATGCGGCCGGCCAGCGCCTTCACCTTGGCCGACTCGGCCTGCTTCGGGGCGAGCGCGGTCATCTCCAGGGCCTGGCCGTGGTGCTCGATCATCATGCGGGCGAAGGAGACGTCCGCCGAGTTCGGGGTGTCGTCCTCGGCGCGCTGCTCCGCCGCGTCCTCGGCGGACAGTGTCCGGTTCTCCTCGCCCGGCATCCCCGGTGCGATCACCGAAGGCCCGCTCCCCGCCCCCGAGTTGCGGTCCGACCCGGAGTCACAGCCCGCGAGGACGAGCGCCAGCAGCGAGGCGGTGACGAGGGGAGCGCGGCGGACGAGCACAACGACCTCCTGGCGTGGCGGGGTTGACGATCCGTGAGGATCTGACAGGGACCGAGGACCGTCCTAGCACGAGTAGGGGCCCCGCTGATCAAAAACATTCATTACGAGTGGGTTGCCGTCTGTTGATCTGTGCATGATGAAGACGATACTTCGGAGGACCGTGAACCGTTCCCCGAGAACGGTAGCAAGGGAGGACGCAGTGACCCTGTTGAACGATCCTCGAACGCGGCACAGACGGCTGGGAGTTGCGGCGGCCTGTGCTGGGCTCATGGCCGCGCTGCTCACGGCGGTCCCGGCGGCCGCGACCCCCGACCCGGGGGACGGCCCCGCCGCGCAGCGTGAGGTGTCCCGAGGCGTGCAGGCCGAGGTGGCCGAGGCGATCGCCGAGGGGGAGATACCCGGCCAGGACGAGATCGTCCACTCCGCCAACATCGAACACCTCGCCAACGTCCCCAAGGACGCGCTCACCGGCACCAACTCGGACCTGGCCTTCCAGGGCAAGTACGCCTTCGCCGGCAACTACGACGGCTTCCGCATCTTCGACATCAGCAACCCCAAGGCGCCGAAGTCCGTCGCCCAGGTGCTCTGCCCGGGCTCGCAGAACGACATCTCCGTCTCCGGCGACCTGCTCTTCCTCTCCACCGACTCCTCGCGCAGCGACAGCAGTTGCAACAGCACCACGCAACCCGCGACCGAGAAGTCCTCCTGGGAGGGCATGAAGATCTTCGACATCAGCGACAAGGAGAACCCCCAGTACGTCGCCGCCGTCGAGACCGCCTGCGGCTCGCACACCCACACGCTGGTGCCCGAGCGCCGGAACGTCTACGTGTACGTCTCCTCGTACTCGCCCAACGCCGCCTACCCCGACTGCCAGCCTCCGCACGACGGCATCTCGATCATCAAGGTGCCGCGCAAGGCGCCGGAGAAGGCCGCGATCGTGAACTTCCCCGTCCTCTTCCCCGGTGAGGGACCGGACGGCGGCGGCAACCCGGGCGGGCCCACCAACCCGGGCGTCTCCAAGACGACCGGCTGCCACGACATCACCGTGCTCCCGGAGAAGGACCTGGCGGCCGGCGCCTGCATGGGCGACGGCATCCTGTTCTCGATCGAGGACCCGGAGAACCCGAAGATCATCGACCAGGTCCAGGACAACGTGAACTTCGCGTTCTGGCACTCGGCGACCTTCAACCTCAAGGCGAACAAGGTCGTCTTCACCGACGAGCTGGGCGGCGGCGGCGCGGCCACCTGCAACGCCGAGACCGGTCCGAACCGGGGTGCCGACGGCATCTACGACATCGTCGGCAAGGGCGACCACCGCAAGCTGGTCTTCCGCAGCTACTTCAAGATCGACCGTCACCAGGCGGACGTCGAGGTCTGCGTGGCCCACAACGGCTCGCTGATCCCGGTCAAGGGCAAGGACCTCATGGTCCAGGCCTGGTACCAGGGCGGTGTCTCCGTCTGGGACTTCACCGACTCCGCCCACCCGAAGGAGATCGCCTACTTCGAGCGCGGCCCGGTGACCACCGAGCGGCTGACCACCGCCGGCTCCTGGTCGGCGTACTACTACAACGGCTACATCTACTCGAACGACATCGCCAAGGGCCTGGACGTGCTGAAGGTCAACGACCGGCGCACGGATCCGGCCAAGTACGTCCGGCTGTCCGAGCTCAACGTCCAGACACAGCCGGACTACTTCGACTGATCGGCGGTCGGCGGTTCCGTCGCGAAGAACCGCGACAGGTCCGTGTCACACCTCCCGCCGGGCGCCTCGGCGTCCGGCGGGACCCCCAGCTCCCAGTCGAGCCGGTAGCGCGTGAACAGCTCGGCGCGCACCGGGGTCAGCGGCATCCCCGCGTTGGGCAGCACCATCGCGTAGACGGAGCCCATGAGCAGGGCGCGCAGCAGGGGATAGTCGGTGTCGACGTCCCGCGAGCCGTGCCGGGCCACCGTGTCCCGCAGCAGCTCGGCCAGCCGCCGCTGCTCCGGACACTGCACGAAGCCCTCCCCCTGGAGCATCCCCGCCATGTGCTGGCGCATCAGCACCGTTTGGTCCCGGGCCAGTCCCAGGATCGCGTCGATGGCCCGCGCCATCCGCTCCCGGCCGTCCTCGGCGCACGGCTCCCGCTCCAGCGCCTCCTCGAGCGTGCGGTGCATCAGCCGGTGCACGGCCGACTGCACCAACTGGCGTTTGCCGGGGAAGTAGTACGACACCAGTCCGCGTGCCGAGCCCGACCGGTCCGCTATGTCGCCGAGCGTCGTGGCCTCGTACCCGCGCTCGCTCACCAACTCGACCGCGGCTTGCAGGAGTCGCTCGCGGGAGCGCCGCCGCAATTCTTCATTGACCGAGGCGCTGCGCGGGGACATGCTGTAACTCCTGCGTTGACTGGCTGCCAGCCAACTATACTCAGCGCATCCCGGCCGGCTCCGCTCGGAGCGCGCCGGGCGGCCGCCTGCTCTGGGCGACGCGGGGGATCGTCCAGAGTGGGCGTGCTTTCCCCCCGATGGTGGCCTGAGGCTCCTTTCGGACCGGTTCGCTTCCGGTTCCGTTTCCGGCTTCGAGTCTTGTTTCGTTCCCGGTCGCGGACAGCGGCCTTCCGGTGGGGCTCAGCCGATCAGGTCCAGCACCGGCCGCAGCCCGTCGGGCCGTTCGGCCGCCGGCAGGTGGTCAACGAAGTGCACCCCGCAGCCCAGCGCCGCGGCCCCGCCGTCCGCCCGCCGGTCGTCGCCCACCATCAGTGTCGTCCGCGGCTCCACCCCCAGCGCCGCGCACGCCGTCTCGAACAGGCGCGGATGCGGCTTCTGCACGCCGTGCTCGTACGACAGCACGTACGCGTCGACGAACGGGTCGAGGCCGTGCTCACGGAAGACCGGCCGCAGATCCCAGCCGATGTTGCTCACCACACCCACGCGCACCCCGCGCTCCCGCAGCGCGCCCAGCACCTGCGGGGCGTCCGGGTACGGCGTCCAGGCGGCCGGCGTCATGTGCCGGTCGTACAGCGCGTCGTGCAGGGCGGGATGGGGCAGCGGCACCTGACGGGAGAGGCCGGTGTACGCGGCCCGGTGCAGTTCGGCGCTCTCGTCCCGCACCCGCCACAGGCCGGCCACCTCCTCGGGCACCCGTACCGGAGCCGCCCCGCCCGGCAGCGCACCGGCCCGCTCGAGCGCCCGGGCCGTCGCGACGACCTCCGCCTCGGGCAGCTCGACACCGGCCACGTCGAGCACGGCCCGCAGCCAGGACTCGGCGGACTCGACACGGAAGAGCGTCCCGGAGAAGTCGAACAGCACGGCGGCGATCACGCGGTCGATCCTACGGACGCGACGGGCCGACGCCGCGGGATCGGGAAAATCGCCGCGGACACGCTCGAGACCACACCTCCCGGCTGCGCTCGCAGCGCCGGAGGACCAGGGCGTGCGGGAATCCGTCCGGGCCTCCGACGCCGGCGTGGTCGCGGCGCGCTCACGGACGCCAGCGCAGGTGGGCCGCGATCGCCAGGGCCACCACCATCGTCCCCATCAGCCACCCGCCGAGGACGTCCGTGGGCCAGTGGACGCCCAGCCACACGCGGGTCAGCCCCACGCCCACCACGGAGACGACGGCCACCGCCACCGCCGTACGCCACACGGCGGGGCCGACTCGGTGGCGGTACAGGAGCCACAGGAGGAGGCCGAGGACGACGGTGGCCGTGAGGGCGTGACCGGAGGGGTAGGCCGCGTAGTGGGCGGAGTCCACGGGGTCGGGCCACACGGGGCGTTCGCGGCCGACCACGGCCTTGAGGCCCTGCTGGAGGACCGTGCCCACGGCCGAGGCGGTGACCAGCCACACCGCCGTCCACCACGCCGAGCGGCGCCACACCAGCCAGCCGGCGACCGCCGCGCACAGCAGGCGCATCGTCAGCGGGTCCCAGACCCAGTCGGTGAGGATGCGGCAGGCCTGCGTGACGTCGGGGTCGGCGACGGCCCAGCGGTGGGCCGTGCGGGAGACGTCGCCGTCGGCGGAGGTCAGGGGGTGCCACTCGGTCCACACCAGGACCAGGAGCAGGAGGGAGCACAGCCCCAGCACGAGTCCGGTGCGGACGGCCGCGCGGTAGGGCGACGGGGTGGGCGGGGAGTCGACGGACGGGTTGTGCATGGTGTGATCCTTGCCGAACGGCCGCGGCCCAAGCCAACCCGGGGGCGACTTCCTGCCGGCGGGGTGACTCAGCCGAGCGCGCGCAGGCCCGGCACCAGAGTCACCAGCACCGGGATCACCGGCACCAGCGCGGCTGCGGCCGTCAGGCGCAGTCTGCGGGCCGCGGTGAGCCGGTCCGGGGGTGTGAGCAGCCGGTGCACCCGCTGCGGGACGTGCGCCTGGGGGGTGGGGGAGGGGCCGAAAACGCCCCGGTCCTCGTTCAGTTCCACCAGCGCGAGCGCGGTCGTCAGGCGGCCGAAGCGACGGGAGGCCATGTCGTCGGCGGCGAGCTCGACCAGCCGGTGCATCTCGGCGCGGAACGCGGCGAACACCGGCACCTGCGGGAAGCCGTTGGCCAGCGCGGCCGAGCAGTGCAGCAGCCAGTCGTGCCGCGCCTGGGCGTGCCCCTGCTCGTGTGCGAGGACCGCGTCGAGCTGACGCCCCTTCAGCCGCCGCAACGCCGCGGTGGTCACCACCAGCCGAGGCGACCCGCCCGGCAGCCACCAGGCGTCGGGCCGCTCGCTCTCCAGCACCACCAGCGGTCCGCTCGCGGGCTCCTCACCCGGCAACTGCGGGGCCCGCAGCAGCAGTTCGGCCCGTCGGCGCCGACGGCGGGTGCGGGCCCTGGCGATCTCCCGCACCAGCATCGCCCCGCTCCACAGCCCGGCGCTCGCGAGCGCCACCGCGGTCGCCGCCGCCCAGGGGCCCGTCGCACTCAGGGCGTAGGCCTCCACGACCCCGCGCGGGGCCGGCGCGAAGACGTGTCCGCGCACCGCCTGCCAGGCCGCCGCCGCGCTCAGGGTCATCGACAGCGCGCAGCACAGCAGCACCGCCGCCACCACGCACTGCCACGCCCACAACGCGACCACCGGTTCACGGTCCGGCCAGTCGGCCCGGGCGAGCAGCCGGGGGCCGACGACGGCGGTCAGGGCAGCGAGCAGCAGCAGGACCGCGGGGACCATCATGGGGAGCACCTTATGAGCGGCGCACCGCTCACGGGTACGGCTCGTCACGGCAAAGTGACGCAGACCACGACCGCGGGCCGGCGGGTGCGGCACCCCCGCCGAAGCTGTCGCGCCCGCACCCCCGAGCGTCACACCGTCAGGAGCATCGCGAGCATCCCGATCCCCATCGACAACCGGCACACGCGCGCCAGTTCCGGCCGGTCGCTCCACGCGACCGGGCTCCCCGCCGCCGCGGCCACCGGCAGCAGCCGGACCCCGGAGACGAGGACGTATCCCGCGAAGTACAGCAGCAGCGCGCCCGTGAGCGGCGGGACCCCGGAGCCGCCGTGGGCGTGCCCCGCGCCGGGGGAGGCGGCCATCACGGCCGCCATGTAGACCATGGCCGAGGCCCCCACCAGGTGGTGCAGATGGTGGGCGCTCGCGCGGGCCGCCCACAGGGCCCGCAGCGCGGCCGTGCCGAACACCGCCGCGTACGCCGCCCAGGCCCACCCCGGCGGGGTGAACGCCGCCGCGGGCACGGCCATCACCGCCATGCCGAAACCCATCAGCGCCTCGCCGCCCGCCGCCCGGCGCTGCTCCTCGTCCGCGCTGCGCATCCGCAGCAGGCAGTAGGCGCCGCTCGCCGCACACAGCGCGACCAGCAGCCAGCCGGGCGAAGCCGTTCCGTGCACGCGCACCTCCCCGCTCGACGGTCGGTCCAGGGATGCGATGCCCGGGACACGCGGAGCGCACGCGAGCGCAAGGGTGTACACGGGGAGCGGTCGGCGGAGCACGGCAGGTGACCGGACCGCCGGACGGAGGTGACATGACCCATAGCGGGGCGGCCGAAGTGTTTTACGAGTAAAACACATGCTAAATTGACGGGTATGAGTAGTACGACCCGTCTCCCGCTCGCCGGCGTCCTGCGGCTCGGCCGCCCCTCCGACATCTGGTTCAAGCCGGCTCTGAGCGTGGTCCCCGCGGTCGCCCCGCCGAACCTGACGCTGCTGGCCCTCGGCCGCCTCGACCTGGCGATGTACACGATGGCCGGGTCCCTGTGCGCCCTGTACGCCCACAACCGCCCGTACGCCGCCCGGGCCCGTGCCCTGGCCTGGGTGGTCCTCGGCATGACCGGCGGGCTGGCCGTCGCCCTGCTGGCCGCCTCGCTCGCCGCGAACGCCGCCGTCCTCGTCACCGTCGGCGCCCTGCTCGCCGCCGCGCAGAAGGTCCTCTGCGACGCGACCCGCATCGGCCCGCCCGGCAACGTCGTCCTCACCTTCATCAGCTCCGCCGCGCTGTTCACGCCGCAGACCCCGGGGCAGGTCCCCGCCCATCTGGGTCTGGCCCTCGCCGCGGGCGCCTGGTCCTGGGTCGTCGGGATGGCACCGGGCCTGCTGCGCCCGCACGGCCCGGAGCGCCGGGCCACCGCCCGGGCCCTGGACACGGCCGCCGCGTACGCCGCCACGCGCGGGACCGGTGAGGGTCACGCCCGCGCCCGAGCCGCCGCGGCAGCCACCGTGCAGGCCGCCTGGCAGACGCTGCTGTCGTCCCGCGGCGGGGACACGAGCCGCGCCCTGGAACGGCTCGTCGTCCGCGCCGAGGTGGCCCTCGCCGCGCCCGCCGACACGGACCCGGACCGCCTGCGCACCTGGGCCCGCGCACTGCGCGGCACGGAACCGGTCCCGTGCCCCGACGGGCTCCCGGACGACGACGAACTCCTCGGCGTCGACGCCGAGCGCGCCGCCGGACAGCCGCCCCTGTGGCGCCGGCTCGGCCCCCTCACCCCACTCGCCGTGCGCACCGCACTGGGCTGCGCCCTCGCCGGACACGCCTCCCTCGCGCTCGGCATCGGCCGCCCCTACTGGGCTCTGGTCACCGCCGCCTCCCTCTATCAGGCGAACGTCACCCTCACCTGGAGCCGTGGCGTCCAGCGGGTCGTCGGCAACCTCGTCGGCGTTCTGGCCTTCGCCGTGATCGTCCCGGTCGCCCACCTCCATCAGGCGGCCCTGGTCCTCGTCTGCCTCGCCCTCAACTTCGGCGCGGAGGCGCTGATCAGCCGCAACTACTGGCTCGGCAGCGTCTGTGTGACCCCGATGGCCCTCCTGATCACCGAGTTCACCCGCTACCAGGACGCGGGGGAGCTGATCACGGAACGGGTGGTGGACACCTTCGTCGGTGCCCTGGTCGGCTTCGCCGCCGCGGTCGCCGTCACCAACCGCCGGGCCGGCGACCGCCTCGGACACGCCCTGACGGCCGTCGAACGGGCCCGCGAGCACGCCGCCCGCCTCCTGACGGAGCCGAGCCCCGCCCCCGGCGCCCTGGAGTCCGCCCGCCGTGGCCTCGCCGCCGCCCTGGTCGACCTGCGGGCCACCGCCGACGCCGCGTCCGGCGAGTGGTGGCAGCGGGCGCTGCCCGAGGAGCGGGTCGTCGCGGCCGAGCAGTCCGGACACCGTACGCTCGCCGCGACGGTACGGCGCCAGGGACTGCTCCCGGCCCGGGACACCAGCGCGAGAACGGAGGGCGTACGGCCATGACGGCGACGCAGGGACGGCCTGTCGGCGGGGACGGTGGAGCGCGGGGGCGATCCGAAGCCCCCGGGGACGGGACCGCCGGGGACGGGGCCCCCGCAGGCGGAGACCTCGGGGAGCGAGGCATTCCCGGAGACGGCACTCCCCGGCGCGGTGTCCCCGGGGAGGGGGCCCGGGGCGACACCGTCGCCGCGGTCGTGGCGCAGTGGCGCACCGTCCACCCCGACCTCGACACCGCCCCCATGGAGATCATCGGCCGCGTCAACCGCTGCGCCGCCCTCCTCCAGCAGGCCGAGGACGCCCCCCTGCGCCGGGCGGGCCTGAGCCGCCCCGAGTTCGACCTGCTCGGCGCGCTGCGGCGCACCGGCCGCGAGCTGACCCCGGGTGACCTGGCCCGCGAGACCTTCTCCTCGGGCGCCGCCGTCACCAAACGCCTCAAGCAGCTCACCGAACGCGGCCTCGTCGAGCGACGCGGCGACACCCGCGACCGCCGCGTCGCCCACGTCCGCCTCACCGACGCCGGCCGTGACGTGGTCGACGGCATCCTGCCCGAGCAACTCGCCTACGAGAGGGCCGTACTGTCCGCCCTCGACCGCGACCGGCAGGGCGAACTCGCGGAACTGCTGGGTGAGCTGCTGAGCCGCCTGGAAGGCCACCTGCAGCGCCTGCGGGCCTGACCCCCTCACCCCGCGCGCCCGACGCCCCGCGGCGACCGTCTTTCGCCGCCGGGCGCGCGCGGACGCCTCACGTCACCGGGCGCGGTGGGTCACTGCCTGTCGCCGGGTGCGGCGGACCACCGCGGCGGGTCACCGTCTGTCGCCGGACACGGCGGTCCACGGCCGGTCACCGTCCCCGGCGCCCGCTCCTGTCGCCGCCCGGCCGCCCACCTCTCACCGCTCGCCCGGTGCACCCCGGACACCGCGCCCTGCGGGTGCACCGTCGTGCGGATGGCCTCGGCCCGCTCGGGGTCGCGGGGACATCAGCTCCACCCGGCCGAGCGGCCGGGGGCGTCGAACGGTCCGGCGCCCGGTAAGGTCCGCGCCTGCCACAGATGGAAGGCGGCGCCGCCGGGGCGAGGGCGACCACGGATCGGCCCGCGGGGTCACCCCCTCCGGCACGCCGAGCCCGGGCCCGTGCCCCGGCGTCCGTCGGCAGCGGCCGGCCTCAGATCCCCGGCCGGTACCGCAGCGGATGGTCCGCCGGCACCTCCACCAGCACGATCGGGGTCCCGTCCGGGTCCGCGATCCACATCTCGAGCAGGCCCCACGGCTCCTGCACCGGCGGCCGGACGATCTCCACGCCCTTCTCCCGGAGTTCCTCCTGGGCCGCCGCCACGTCGGGGACCTGCATCCACAGCCGTACGGCGGGGTCCGGCGGGGCCTCCGAGCGTCCCGAGAGCTCGAGGAAACCCCCGCCGAGGAAGTAGACGGTGCCCCGCTCCGTCCCCGTGCCGAACTCACGATGGACGGCGAGGCCCAACTGCTCGCCGTAGAAGGCACGGGAGCGCTCGGGATCGGTGGGACGGAGCAGGATCCTGCTGCTGAGTACATGCACCATGCAACCGGAGCCTAGAGCAGGGTTAGGCTCTTCGGTGCCCGAGCCGTGCCGCAGACCGGAGACCCCCGTATGGACGCCACCGCCACCGAACTCAGCTTCCGCGACGCCACCGAGGAGGACGTGGACACGCTCGTCGCGCTCGTCGAGTCGGCCTACCGGGGAGAGTCCAGCCGGGCCGGCTGGACCACGGAGGCGGACATCCTGGAGGGGCAGCGGACCGATCCGGAGGGCGTCCTCGACATCATCAAGTCACCCGACGGGCTGGTGCTCGCCGCCGAGCGGGACGGCCGGATCGTCGCCTGCTGCCAGCTCGAACACCGCGGCGCGCACGCATACTTCGGACTGTTCGCGGTCAGCCCCACGGCCCAGGGCGGCGGACTCGGCCGGACCGTCCTGGCGGAGGCCGAGCGCCGGGCCCGCGAGACCTGGGGCGTCACCGAGATGCACATGACGGTGATCTCGGTGCGCGACGACCTCATCGCCTGGTACGAGCGCCGGGGCTACCGCCGTACCGGACGGATGACCCCCTTCCCTTACGGTGACGAGCGCTTCGGCATCCCCCAGCGCGACGACCTCCGGTTCGAGCTGCTGGTCAAGCCCCTGGTCTGACGCTCACGCCGGGAGGCTCACGCGGTGAAGCGGCCGGTGCGCTTGATCTCCGGATGGTCGGTGGTCGCGCCGTCCAGCTCCAGGGCGCGCACCAGCCGCAGGTGGTCCGGGGTGTTGACCACCCAGCCGATGATCCGCAGGTCGTGCTCGCGGGCGTGTTCGACGATCTCCAGGGTCAGCCGCCGGATGTTCAGGCACACGGTCGCGGCGCCGACGGCCACGGCCCGCTCCACGATGTCGAGGCCGTAGCGGCTGCCGATGAGGGCCGTGCGCACGCCGGGCACCAGCCGGGAGATCTCGGCGACGGCCTCGTCGTGGAACGAGGACACCTCTACCCGCTCCACCAGATCCCGCTCGCGCATGGCCTGCGCGAGCGCCCGCGCGGCCTGCACGTCCTTGATCTCGGCCTGGAGCGGCACCGACACCGCTTCCAGGACCTCCTCGAAGACCGGCACCCGCTCCCCGCGCCCCGCGTCGAGGGCGCGCAGCTCGGCGAGCGTGTGGTCCGCGACGGGCCCGCTCCCGTCGGTCGTACGGTCCACGTCCGCGTCGTGCATGACCACGAGCGCGCCGTCCTTGCTCAGGTGCAGATCCAGTTCGACGACGTCGAGGCCGGCGTGCTCGGCGGCGACGAACGACCGGAGGGTGTTCTCGGGCTCGACACCCATGACTCCGCGGTGACCGATGGTGAGGAGGTTCAAGACTCGACTGCCTTCCGTCGACGGCGGCGCTGGAAGAGCCCGCAGCCTAGTGGCCCCGGGCCGACATGGACATGTGCGTGCACCGCGGGTTCCCCTACCCGCGACCCTGTAGCGAAAGTCATCGCACATCCGGTATCACACAGGAAAAAGCGCGGTGACCATGGGGGGTGCACAGGATAATTTCCCGATGATCCTCTTGCTGAGGGAAACCTCGTATGCATACGGTGTCCGTACGAGAGGTTCGCCCGTGGAGGATGGGACATGACGGAAATTCTTGTGCAGGTGGGTGCGGAGGAACAGGTTCCTCCCGTGGCCAGGGTGGTGGAGCACCCGGCGTGGCCCGTGCTCAAGGATGCCGTGGAGCGGATCCGCCCGTGGCAGTCGAAGGACGGATCGATCGACTTCACGGCCGAGGGCGCTCCCGCACCCGCCGACGCCGAGGAGGCCGTGCGGCGTGTGATCGAGGCGGTCGGGGAGCTGTCCCCGCTGCTCCCGCACGACGCGGACTACCACCGGGCCCTCGCCGGCGACCTGCGCCGCTGGGCCGACGGCGGCTTCGGCGTGCCGG
This sequence comes from Streptomyces sp. NPDC051315, assembly GCF_044455165.1. Taxonomy (NCBI): domain Bacteria; kingdom Bacillati; phylum Actinomycetota; class Actinomycetes; order Kitasatosporales; family Streptomycetaceae; genus Streptomyces; species Streptomyces sp. NPDC051315. Next base: position 249,920 of record NZ_JBITEN010000002.1, on the reverse strand, counting down.
ACTTCCTCGACTCGCTGCTGGCCTTCCAGCCCGCCGCCAACCGGGCGGACGGCCTCCAGCACCTGGTCGTCTTCCCGATGTACACGCAGAACGGCAACCCGGACCGCAACCTCGAGGCGGTCGTGCTGCGCATGGTCTGGCCCGACTGGCTGGCCGAGCTGGAGCGCACCCGCTACGACAACCCGCTCTTCTGCGGCATCACCTTCGAGGACTTCACGGCCGGCTACGACACCAACTCCGCCGTCCTCTTCCCGGAGACCATCGCGGTGCGCGAGGCACCGGAGCGGTTCTCCTGGGGCGGCATCTTCTGCGACCGCGAGGCGGCCCGCTTCCGCCGCGTCACCGCCGCCGCCGTCGACATCCTGGGTCTCGAGCTGCCCGAGGACATCGCCGCGATGGTCCACGACCAGAAGCGCTGCGAGGAGGCCTTCGTCCTGTGGGACATGGTCCACGACCGCACCCACAGCCACGGCGACCTGCCCTTCGACCCGTTCATGATCAAGCAGCGCCAGCCGTTCTGGATGTACGGCCTGGAGGAGCTGCGCTGCGACCTCACGGCCTTCAAGGAGGCCGTCAAGCTGGAGGCCGACGGCGTCCCGCAGGCCCGTGACGTGCAGTACGCGGTGCTGTTCGACCGCATGTTCCGCTTCCCCGTGACCGGCGAGCGCGTGCGCAACTACGACGGCCTGGGCGGTCAGCTGCTCTTCGCCTACCTGCACAAGCACGACGTCGTCCGCTGGACCGACAACAAGCTGTTCATCGACTGGCAGCGCGCCCCGCAGGTCACCAACGAGCTGTGCGCCGAGATCGAGAAGCTCTACCGGGACGGCATCGACCGCCCGAAGCTCGTCCACTGGTTCGCCGGGTACGAGCTGGTCTCCACCTACCTCCCCCCGCACCCGGGCTCCAAGTGGGCCAAGGGCCCCGACGCCCTGGACCTGACGCAGCCGCCGCGCAAGCTCGTCGATGACGTGCTTCCGGACGAGTTTCCGCTGAGCATGTTCTATGAGGCACTGTCCAAGAAGCTCAAGAACGTGATCGCCTCCACCCGGGGCATCACGGCGGACGGTGCCGAGCGGATCGCCGCATGAGCGACCGCCGTACCGAGAACACGGCTCAGGAGGCGAAGACCATGCAGAACGGGGCTCTCAGCGGTGCGGTGATCGCGGTGGCCGGCGCGGGCGGACCCGCCGGCCGGGCGGCACTGATCAGCCTCGCCGAGGCGGGGGCGACCGTCGTCGGTTCGGACAACGACCCGGAGCGGCTGTCGGAGGCCGTGGACGCCGCGAGCTACGCGCACGGCGGCGCGACGGTCACCGGGGACACGGTCGACCTGCTCGACCTGCAGGCCACCCGGGACTGGGCCGCCCGCATCGAGAAGGACTACGGCCACGTCGACGGTCTGGTCCACCTCGTCGGCGGCTGGCGCGGCAGCGAGACCTTCACCAGGACGAGTCTCGACGACTGGGACTTCCTGGAGATGCTGCTCGTCCGCACCGTGCAGCACACCTCCCTCGCGTTCCACGAGGCGCTGCAGCGCAGCGACCGCGGGCGCTACGTCCTGATCAGCGCCGCGGGTGCCAGCAAGCCCACCGCGGGCAACGCCGCCTACGCCGCGGCCAAGGCCGCCGCCGAGGCGTGGACGCTGGCCATGGCCGACTTCTTCCGCAAGGCCGGGGGCGCCGAGGGGCCGACGTCGGCGGCTGCGATCCTGGTGGTGAAGGCACTGGTGCACGACGCCATGCGCGCCGAGCGCCCCAACGCGAAGTTCGCGGGCTTCACCGACGTCAAGGACCTGGCCGAGGCCGTCGTGGGTGTCTGGGAGAAGTCCGCCGCCGAAGTGAACGGACACCGTCTGTGGCTCACCGAGAAGCCGTGAACCCACCCAAGAGCGACGCACGTCGCCACCACGACCCGCAGGTCCGCGGTTTCGCCAGCGACAACTACGCCGGGGTGCACCCGGAGGTGATGGCCGCCCTGGCCCTGGCCAACGGCGGCCACCAGGTCGCGTACGGCGAGGACGTCTACACCGAGAACCTCCAGCGGATCGTCCGCAGCCACTTCGGGGCCACGGCAGAGGCCTTCCCGGTCTTCAACGGCACCGGCGCCAACGTCGTCGCGCTCCAGGCGGTCACCGACCGCTGGGGCGCGGTGATCTGCGCCGAGAGCGCCCACATCAACGTCGACGAGGGCGGCGCGCCCGAGCGCATGGGCGGACTGAAGCTGCTCACCGTCCCCACCCTGGACGGCAAGCTCACCCCCGAGCTGATCGACCGGCAGGCGTACGGCTGGGAGGACGAGCACCGCGCGATGCCGCAGGTCGTCTCGATCACCCAGAGCACCGAGCTGGGCACGCTGTACACGCCCGACGAGATCCGCGCCATCTGCGAGCACGCGCACGCGCACGGGATGAAGGTGCACCTCGACGGCTCCCGGATAGCGAACGCCGCCGCCTCCCTGGACGTGCCGATGCGGACGTTCACGAACGCGGTCGGCGTCGACATCCTCTCCCTGGGCGGGACGAAGAACGGGGCGATGTTCGGCGAGGCCGTCGTCGTCGTCAACCAGGACGCCGTCCGCCGGATGAAGCACCTGCGCAAGCTGTCCATGCAGCTCGCCTCCAAGATGCGCTTCGTGTCGGTGCAGTTGGAGGCCCTGCTCGCCAAGGACCTCTGGCTGCGCAACGCCCGCCACGCCAACGAGATGGCCCAGCGCCTGGCCGAGGGCGTGCGGGCCGTGCACGGCGTCGAGATCCTCCACCCGGTGCAGGCCAACGGCGTCTTCGCGAAGCTCCCGCACGACGTGAGCGAGCGGCTGCAGAAGCGGTTCCGGTTCTACTTCTGGGACGAGGCGGCCGGCGTGGTGCGCTGGATGTGCGCCTTCGACACGACGGAGGAAGATGTGGACGCCTTCGTGGCGGCGCTCAAGGAGGAGATGGCGCGCTGACGGACGGCGCAAAACGAGCGGCGCCAACGGCCAATGTATAGGTATGCGGTCACCTGAAAAGTCATTGACTGTCGGGTGATCGCATTCCTATGCTCTCCAGCCATGGAGCTGATCCAGGAGAACCCCGACCTGTCTGCCTACCTGGCCGCTGACGAGGTCATCGACCATGACCATCCACGGGTGCGTGACACGGCCGCGCGCCTCGCCGAGGATGCGGCGGACTCGTATGCTTATGCGCGACTGGCGTATGAGTTCGTCCGCGACACGATTCCCCATTCGCAGGACTCCGGCGATCTGCGCGTCACCTGGCGCGCCTCCGACGTGCTGGAGCGGCGGACGGGCATCTGCTACGCCAAGGCGCACGCGCTGGCCGCGCTGCTGCGGGCCGAGGACATCCCCACCGCCCTGTGCTACCAGAAGTTCGACGTGGTGCACGGGCTCGTCGCCGTCCGCTTCAACGGCGCCTGGCACCGCCAGGACCCCCGGGGCAACAAGCCCGGTGTGAACGCCCAGTTCTCCCTGGACGGCGAACAGTTGGCCTTCACTCCCGACACCGAGGCCGGCGAACTGGACCACCCGGTCCTGTACGCCGCACCGCACCCGGCCGTCCTGAGCGCGCTGCAGGCCGCCCCCGACCGGCCGTCCCTGTGGCGAACGCTCCCCACGGCGCTGTGAGGGCCCCGCCGTGGCCGCGCTTGCCGGTGTCCCCGTCGCGCGCGACCGGCCGTAGCGGGTCCGGTGGACAACAGCCGAGCGGCCGTGGCGAGGGGCCCGACGCCGGGCTTCCGATTCCTGGCCGGGTCCTGTGGGCCGCCGCGGCCCGCCCCCGGCGCGGGGGCGGGGAGAGAGCCGTCAGCGGCTCTCGGCCTCGCGGACCTGCTCGGGCGTCGGCGCCGTGCCGCCGAGATGGGCCGGCATCCACCAGGTGTCGTTCGCGTCCTTGGGGCGCACCGGGTAGGCGCGCTGGGCGGCCTCCAGGAGCTCCTGGACGCGCTCGCGCAGCTGCCGGGTGATCGCGCCCGCGTACTTGTCGCGGGAGGCCTCGACCGCCTCGCCGACCCGGATGGTGATGGGGGTGTGGCTGCGCTTGAAGTTGCGCGGGTGCCCCTTGGTCCACAGCCGCTGCGTGCCCCACAGGGCCATCGGGATCAGCGGGACGCCCGCCTCCTGGGCCAGCCGGGCGGCACCCGACTTGAAGCTCTTCAGGGTGAACGACTCGGAGATGGTGGCCTCCGGGAAGACGCCGACGATCTCACCGGAACGCAGTGAGTCCAGGGCGTGCGCGTACGCCGCCTCGCCCTGCGTGCGGTCCACGGGGATGTGCTTCATGCCACGCATCAGCGGACCGGAGATCCGGTGCCGGAAGACCGAGTCCTTGGCCATGAACCGCACGAGACGCTTCTGTGGGAGCGCGGCCAGTCCGCTGAAGATGAAGTCGAGGTAGCTGATGTGATTGCTCACCAGCACGGCTCCGCCCGAGCGCGGGATGTTTTCCGACCCCTGGCAGTCGATCTTGAGGTCCCAGACCTTGAACAGCGTCTGGGCGAGGCCGACAACGGGGCGGTAGACAATCTCTGCCATGGGCGGGGCGGACCCTTCCTTCTCTCTGCCCGGGAGCACACCCCCGACGGCAAAGTTACGCAGCCGTAGGTTTACGGCATCTCGCAGATCGTGCCCGAAGAACGGCCGGGTAGCCAGCTCTGGTGCCGCCGAACCGCGAGATCCTCGTCACGTCTTCCCCCGAATCGCCCTGTGTCATCAGATCATCTTTACTCCGTACCTACATCACCCGGCGTACAAGCGGTACATGTCGGTGCATTTCGCACCTCCATGCGATACCCGAAGGCGGTGTCGAGGAACGCGGCCGCGAGTGCCGCCCGGTTGCCGCCGGTCACAGCCGGCCAGGCCCACGTCCGGGCAGACCAGCCCCACCGCCTGGGCGGACCGCGGCGGCTCCGGCGGCTCGGGCTCCGTCGCCGCGGGCGTCGGCCGGACGATGGTGGGGGAAATGCTCCCGGTGGCGGGAATCTTTGCCGTCTCGTGGATGCTGTGCGGGTGATGACCGGACTCCTGGTGTGCGCGGGGCGCTCGCGGTGGCGAGCGCCCACGGAGCGCTGCACCGGCGGCGGAGCGGGAGGGTGCGCGTGCGCGGGCGCGACGAAGGACAGCGGCTCGGAGCCGACCGGCTGGGCGGCGAACTCGGCGAACGGGCCACGCTCGTGCAGTTCTCCAGCGCCTTCTGCGCCCCCTGCCGGGCGACCCGCCGGATCCTCGGTGAGGTCGCCGGCCTGGTTCCCGGCGTGACCCACCTGGAGATCGACGCCGAGGCCCGTCTGGACCTCGTCCGCGAGCTCGGCATCCTCAAGACCCCGACCGTGCTCGTCCTGGACCGGGACGGCCGCGTCGTGCGCCGCGCCGCCGGTCAGCCGCGCAAGGCCGACGTCATCGCGGCCCTGGGGGAGGCGGTGTGAGGCCCGCGCCGGGGTGGGCGCGGCGTCTCCCGGATGCCGGGACGCACTTGACTGCGCGGACCACCTATCGTCAGCCTGACCGTATGCCTGAGGAACTCCTTCTCCACGGACGGGTCCACGTCGACCTCGCCCGTACCGCGAGCGCGTGCTGTCCGGGCCGTTGAGCACCCACGGATCTCCACGCCACCTCCCGCAGAAGGACACCTCCATGACGGCCACGTCCGGCCTCGGCACCCCCCAGCTCGCCTCACCCGACCTGCTGCGCTCCGTCTTCCGCCGTCACGCGGCCGGAGTGGCGGTGATCACCGCGTCCGGCGAGTCCGGCCCGGTCGGCTTCACCGCCACCTCCCTCACCTCGGTCTCCGCCGACCCGCCGATGCTCTCGTTCGGCGTCGGCACCGGCGCCTCCAGCTGGCCGGCGCTCTCCCGTGCCGGCCACGTCGGCGTGCACATACTCGGCGACCACCAGCAGGACCTGGCCGTCACCTTCGCCCGCAGCGGCGCCGACCGCTTCGGCGCCCCGACGGCGTGGCGGGAGGGGCCGGAGGGGGTGCCCGTCCTGGACGACGTGCTCGCCTGGCTGGTGTGCCGGGTCGTCGCGCGCGTGCCCGCGGGGGACCATCGCATCGTGCTGGCGGAGGTCGTCCTGGGTGATCCGGCCGGAGAGGGCCGCCCGCTGCTCTACCACCAGGGCCGGTTCACCGCTCTGCGCGATTGATCACTGCCCGGCTCTCCTGCGGGATCGTCGGATTCCGATTACGCTGCGTTGCGAAGGTCACAGTTCAAAGCGCTTGCTTAGCGGGAACGAACTGGGTGTACTGACGAGTAATATTTCGGTCGGAGCGCGGGTGGCCCCGATCGGGATCGGCCGCTTGTGGCGCCTATGCTGCCTGCAAGAAGGCAGCCGAGAACTGACGATGCAGTAGGAGAGCCGGCGTGAGCTTGAGGATCGTTGTCACTGTGAAGTACGTGCCCGACGCCACTGGCGACCGGCACTTCGCCGATGACCTGACCGTCGACCGGGACGACGTGGACGGTCTGCTCTCCGAGCTCGACGAGTACGCGGTCGAGCAGGCGCTGCAGATCTCCGAGAACTCCGACGACGACGTGGAGATCACCGTCCTGACGGTGGGCCCCGAGGACGCCAAGGACGCGCTGCGCAAGGCGCTGTCCATGGGTGCCGACAAGGCGATCCACGTCGAGGACGACGACCTGCACGGCACCGACGCCATCGGCACCTCCTTCGTGCTGGCCAAGGCAATCGAGAAGGCCGGCTACGACCTGGTCATCTCCGGCATGGCCTCCACCGACGGCACCGGCGGTGTGGTCCCCGCCCTGCTCGCCGAGCGCCTGGGCGTCCCGCAGGTCACCCTGCTGTCCGAGGTCTCCGTCGAGGACGGCACGGTCAAGGGCCGCCGCGACGGCGACGCCGCCTCGGAGCAGCTCGAGGCCTCCCTGCCGGCCGTCGTGTCGGTCACCGACCAGTCGGGTGAGGCGCGCTACCCGTCCTTCAAGGGCATCATGGCCGCCAAGAAGAAGCCGGTGGAGTCCTGGGACCTGTCGGACCTCGACATCGAGGCCGACGAGGTCGGCCTCGACGGCGCCTGGACCAAGGTCGACTCCGCTGCCGAGCGCCCGGCTCGCACCGCCGGCACGATCGTCAAGGACGAGGGCGAGGGCGGCAAGCAGCTCGCTGAGTTCCTCGCGAGCCAGAAGTTCATCTAAGGCTCGACACGCTGACCGCCCCTCAACTTTCGTACGCAGGAGAGCAATCCCATGGCTGAAGTCCTCGTCTACGTCGACCACGTGGACGGTGCCGTCCGCAAGCCCACCCTTGAGCTGCTGACCCTCGCCCGCCGCATCGGCGAGCCGGTCGCCGTCGCCCTGGGCGCCGGTGCGGAGAACACCGCCGCCGCGCTCGCCGAGCACGGCGCGGTGAAGGTGCTCACGCACGACGCGTCCGAGTACGCCGACTACCTGGTCGTGCCGAAGGTGGACGCGCTCCAGGCCGCCTACGAGGCCGTCTCCCCGGCCGCCGTGCTGGTGTCCTCCTCCGCGGAGGGCAAGGAGATCGCCGCCCGTCTGGCGCTGCGCATCGGCTCCGGCATCATCACCGACGCCGTCGACCTCGAGGCCGGCGACGAGGGTCCGGTGGCCACCCAGTCGGTGTTCGCCGCGTCCTTCACCACCAAGTCCCGGGTGTCCAAGGGCACCCCGGTCATCACCGTCAAGCCGAACTCGGCGGCGGTGGAGGCCGCTCCGGCCGCCGGCACGGTCGAGGCCCTGTCGGTGACCTTCGGCGCGCTCGCCACCGGCACCAAGGTCACCGGCCGCACGCCGCGTGAGTCGACGGGCCGTCCGGAGCTGACCGAGGCCGCGATCGTGGTCTCCGGTGGCCGCGGTGTCAACGGCGCGGAGAACTTCGCGATCATCGAGGCCCTCGCCGACTCCCTCGGCGCGGCCGTCGGTGCCTCGCGCGCCGCGGTGGACGCGGGCTGGTACCCGCACACCAACCAGGTCGGCCAGACCGGCAAGTCGGTCTCGCCGCAGCTGTACATCGCCAACGGCATCTCCGGCGCGATCCAGCACCGCGCCGGCATGCAGACCTCGAAGACGATCGTGGCCGTCAACAAGGACCCCGAGGCCCCGATCTTCGACCTGGTCGACTACGGCGTCGTCGGCGACCTGTTCGACGTCGTCCCTCAGCTCACCGAGGCGATCAAGGCCCGCAAGGGCTGATCACCGTCACCTGGTCCCGGTCACCTGGCCGTCGGATCAGCTGATCGCCGCCGGGCTCTACGAGGCCCCCGTGACCGGACCGGTCACGGGGGCCTCTGCGCGTCCCAGGCTCAGCGTGGCGCAGACCGGCAGATGGTCGCTCGGAAACCGTCCGCCCGGCGCGTAGCTGTCGATCCAGGCGCGGTGGACGGTGACGTCGGGAGTGGTCAGCAGCCAGTCGATCCGGTCGCCGTCCGGCACGGGAGGCCGGTAGTCGGAGAACGTGCCGTAGGCCGGACCGCGCCGGGCCGCCGCCTCCCAGGTGTCCACCAGACCGGCGTCGAGCAGGAGGTCGTACACCTCGTTGTCGTGGGCGACGGCGTTGAAGTCGCCGGTCACCACCACGGGCAGCGAGGGACCGAACTCCCTGATCCGCTCCACGATCAGGGCGGCGGCACGCACGCGTGCGTACTGGCTCGCGTTGTCGAGGTGCGTGTTGAGGACGCAGAACGCGCGTCCCGCGTCGAGCAGGTCACGGAATCGGACCCAGGTCACCATGCGCGGATGCGCCCCGCCCCAGGTGTTGGATCCCGTCACCCCGGGGGTGTCGGACAGCCAGAAGTGCGCGTAGGAGGTCGGGACGAGCCGCCGGTTGTCGTAGAGGATCGCCATCGACTCGTCGTCGCCGCCACCGCGGCCGGTGCCGATCCAGTCGTAGTGCGGGCCCAGGTCGGCCTCGATGTCGCGCACCTGCGGCAACCGGCCCTCCTGGGTGCCGATCACGTGCGGTGCCGCGCGGCGGAGCAGGTCGCGCATGGCCGGGCGGCGGTCGGCCCAGCTGTTCGGCTCGGCCGTGCTCGCGAAGCGCAGGTTGAACGTCATGGCCCTCAGCGGCGGGGCGGATGTCGTGCCGGGCGCGGCCGGGTGCCGGGGCCGCACGGGCCGCGGAGTCCCGCGCCGCGGGGCGGAGGCCCGCACCGTCCCCAGGACCGGTACCGCGGCGACGGCCGCCAGCGCCGTCCGCAGCCCACCGCGACGCGTGATCCCTCCGGTGCCCGGCATACGCCCCCTCCCCTTCGACAGTCAGGATGAAGGAGTGAACGGTGATGCGAAAGGCATGCAGGGGCGGCGGGCCCCGACCAGGGCGTGGACGGGGTGTTGACCGGTCGGAAGATCCACGGATAGCTTCGTTCTACGGATTGTTGATTCCGTAAAGCGGAAACAGGAGGGTGTGGGAATGGGTCAGGGCCAGCAGGAGACGGTGGCGACCAGCCTCGCCGGTACCGTCAGCCAGGAGATCAGCGCCTCCCTCGCCCCGGTCGACGCCGAACTCGAGCGCCGCTACCCCGGAGACCCCGGCACCCGCCAGCCCGTCCACACCGTCTACGTGCCCGGTGACGCCTTCACCGCCGACACCGTCCGCGCCTGGGGCGACCGGGCCCTGGCCGCGCTCGACGAGCACGCGCCGGACGCCGCGTCCTTCGGCGCCGTCCTCGGCCTTCCCGACGAACTGGCCGAGCCGGTCCACGCGCGCGTGCGCGCCAAGCTGGAGCGCGAGCCGATCGAGGACTTGCGCGTCGACTTCGAGGACGGCTACGGCCCCCGCCCGGACGCCGAGGAGGACGAGGCGGCCGCACGGGCCGCCCGGCTGATCGCCGAGGCCTGCGCGAAGGGCACGGCGGCGCCGTACATGGGCATCCGCATGAAGTGCATGGAGGCCGCCGTCCGCGACCGGGGCATCCGCACCCTGGACATCTTCCTCACCGGCCTGATGGAGGCCGGCGGCCTGCCCGACGGGCTGGTCCTGACCCTGCCGAAGGTGACCTACCCCGAACAGGTCGGCGCGATGGTCAGGCTCCTGGAGGCCTTCGAGAAGGCGCGCGGCCTCGCACCCGGCCGACTCGGCTTCGAGATCCAGATCGAGACCAGCCAGGCCATCCTCGCCGCCGACGGCACCGCCACCGTCGCCCGCATGATCCAGGCCGCCGAGGGCCGCGCCACCGGACTGCACTACGGGACCTTCGACTACAGCGCCTGTCTCGGCGTCTCCGCCGCCTACCAGGCCGGCGACCACCCGGCCGCCGACCACGCCAAGGCGGTCATGCAGGTCGCGGCGGCCGGCACCGGCGTACGCGTCTCGGACGGCTCGACGAACGTCCTGCCGGTCGGCCCCACCGAGAAGGTGCACGACGCCTGGCGCCTGCATTACGGCCTCACCCGCCGCGCCCTCGCCCGCGCCTACTACCAGGGCTGGGACATGCACCCCGGTCACCTCCCGACCCGGTACGCGGCGGTCTTCGCCTTCTACCGCGAGGGGTTCGCCCAGGCCGCCGAGCGCCTGTCCCGCTACGCCAACCGGGCCGGCGGCGACGTGATGGACGAGCCCGCCACCGCCAAGGCCCTCGGCGGCTACCTGCTGCGCGGTCTGGACTGCGGTGCGCTCGACCTCGCCGAGGTGACCGGGGCGACCGGTCTGTCCCGGGCCGCCCTGGAGGGTTTCGCGGCGCCCCGCCGGGGGGACCTGACGGCCTCGGCGCAGTAGTCCGGGCGGGGACCGGCCGGGGCGCCGCAGCCCCGGCCGGCCGCCGCTGCCCGGGCCGGCTACTGTTCGGGCCGGCTACTGCTCGGGAAAGGTGTACGGGGTGGTGATGATCTCCATGCCGTGTCCCGCCGGGTCCAGGAAGTACAGGCCCCGGCCGCCGTGGTGATGGTTGATCTCACCCGGCTGCTTCCCGTGCGGATCGGCGTAGTACGTGATCCCCGCCTGCTCGATCCGGTCGAACGCCGCGTCGAACTCCTCGTCGGAGACGAGGAACGCGTAGTGCTGCATGACGATCGACTCCGCCGGGATGGTGGCGAAGTCCAGGGTGACGCCGTTGCTCAGGCCGATCGGAACGAACGGGCCCCACTCGGTGCCGACTTCGAGTCCGAGGATGTGGGCGAGGAACTCCGCGGACTCCCGGTTGTCCCGCGCGTGGACGATGGTGTGGTTCAGCTCGACTGACATGTGTGGAATGCCTCCGTAAGGCAAACTCACGGGCACCTCCATGCCTCACCCGGCCGGTGACCGACACGCGATGCCGTGTGATCACCCTATCGGGTGAGGAGGTGTTCGAGCCCGGATTCCGTCCCCGGCTTGCCTCGGCGAGCGGTCGGATACCGATTCGTAGGCCGCGCGCCGACTCGGGTCGGTGACACCGGCAGGTGTACGGCACCCGCGTGAGCACACTCTCCGAGGTGAGGGGGTCAGCGGGCGGGCGGGACGAACTCGGGTCGGTCGAGCAGGCGCAGCCAGCTTCCGTCGGGCCGGCGCCGGACGACCTGCGCCCGCGCGCCGGCCCCGTCCTTCGGCGGGGTCGAGGTGAGGGCGACGCCGCCGCTGATCAGGGTCGGCAGCGGGTGTTCCGGCTCGAAGCGGGGACCGTGGGCCAGCACCTTCTCCCACAGGGCACGGATCGCCTCCCGCCCCACCGTCAGCTCGCCGGGCGGGTAGGCCATCACGGCGTCCTCCTCGTAGAGGGCGGCGACCCCGGCCGCGTCGCCGGCGTTGGACCGTTCGACGAACAAGCGGGTGATGTCTTCGGGGCGCATGGCCTTCTCGTACTCCGGCATGAATTCCTCCTGACGTCGGCTTCGGTGCTTTCCAGCGTGGCCGTCGACCGACCCAGAAGTCCAATCGATGGATCTTCTGCGAACTAGAATCTCCAGTCATGGAGCTGAGGCAGCTGGAGTACTTCGTCGCAGTCGCCGAGGAGCGGAACTTCACTCGGGCGGCCGAACGGGTGCACATCAGCCAGTCCGGCGTCAGCGCCCAGATCCGCCAGCTGGAACGGGAACTCGGTGCCGAGCTGTTCGACCGGTCCGCCCGCACCGTCACCCTCACCGCCGCGGGTAAGGCCGCGCTCGAACCCGCCCGCGCCGCACTCGCAGCCGCCGGGGCGGTCGGCCAGGCAGTGGGCGAGGTGACCGGTCTGATCCGGGGGCGGCTCACCGTCGGGATGGTCATCGGCTGCACCGTCACCCCGCTGTTCGACGCCCTCGCCGCGTTCCACCAGGCGCATCCAGGGGTGGAGATCTCGCTGCTGGAGGACAGCTCCGACCGGCTCGTCGAGGGAGTGCGCACCGGCGCTGTCGACGTGGCGCTCATCGGGGCCGCAGTCGCCACCCCCGACGGGCTGGAGGCGCTGACCGTCATCCGCGAGCGGCTCGTCGCGGCAGTCCCGGCCGGGCACCCTCTGGCCACACAGCGGCGGGTCACCCTGCGCGATCTGATCGCCCACCCGATCGTGTGCATGCCGCCAGGCACCGGCCTGCGCACGGTGTTCGACCAGGCCTGCGCCGCACAGAGCCTCCGGCCCGTGATCACTCTGCAAGCCAGCGCCCCGGACGCGATCGCCGACCTCGCCGCCCGCCGGCTCGCCGTCGCCGTCCTCAGCGAGTCCATGGCCGCGCACCACCGTGACCGGCTCACCGCCTGCACCATCGATGATCTGGACACACCCGCAGTGCTCGCCCTGATCTGGAAGAGCACGCACCACCCGGGGGTGCGTGAGTTGGTTGTGCACAGCCGGCAGGCCTTCACCGAGCCCGACCCCGCGACCTTCCCGCGAACCCACGGGCCCACCCCCTGACAGCGGGGCGTCGAACGTGCCGTCACCGCGGCGCACGCCGACTTCGCCGCCCTCCGGGCCGCCGGGGGCCTTCCGGGACGGGCGCCGGGAAGCGCGAAGGAGTCGGCCGCTCCGGGCCGGTTCAGAGAACATGATCGATCTCAGCGCCGGCCGGAGTCGGCCGGCCAGGCGCCGGGGCAGGTGAGCGGTTGGTCGTGCCGGGCGTCGCGAGCCGGACTCCCCTTCTGTTCGGAGCTCTGAGGCGTGCGGTGCCTGTCGCGTTCCCGCACGCGCGGCTCAGTCCGCCGGGGGCAGCTCGCCCGATCCTCGCGTGATGAGCCGGGTGGGCAGCTGGATGCGCTCGGGGGTGAGCAGGGTGCCGTCCAGTTGCTGGAAGAGGCGCTCGGCGGCAGTCCGGCCGAGGGCGGCCGCGTCCTGGGCGACCACGGTGACGCCCGGCTGGAGGAGGTCGGCGAGCTCCAGGTCGTCGAAGGCCACGAGGGCGACCCGCCGGGACTGCTCGGCGAGCACCCGGATGACGGTGACGGTCACCCGGTTGTTGCCCGAGAAGACGGCCGTGACCGGCGTGGGTCCGGACAGCATCTCCTCGGTCGCCCGGCGCACCCGCCCGGGATCCGTGACCCCGAGGGACATCCAGGCGTCCTCGATCGCTATGCCAGCGTCCTCCATGGCGGCCCGGTAGCCGCGCAGACGTTCCGCCGCGGTGTGGATGCGCGGCATGTCGCCGACGAAGCCGATCCGGCGGTGCCCGTGCGCGATGAGGTGGGCGACCCCCTCCCGGGCGCCCCCGAAGTTGTCCGACAGGACGCAGTCGGCGTCGATCCGGCCGGCCGGCCGGTCGACGAAGACCGTGGCCACGCCCGCCTTGATCTCGGGCTCCAGGTAGCGGTGGTCGTCCCCGGCCGGGATGACCACCAGGCCGTCCACCCGCCGCGCGCACAGCGCCAGCGCCAGCTCCTGCTCGCGGTCCGGGTCCTCGGCGCTGGAGCCGTTGATCAGCAGTGCGCCGTGGGCGCGGGCCACCTCCTCCACCGCGCGGCTGAGCGGACCGTAGAACGGGTCGGCGAGGTCCTCCAGGACCAGGCCGATGCTCGCGGTACGGCCCTTGCGCAGCACCCGCGCGCTGTCGTTGCGGCGGAAGCCGAGCGCGTCGATGGCCTCCTGGACGCGCCGCTCCGTCTCCGGCGTGACGCCCGGCTCGCCGTTCACCACCCGCGAGACGGTCTTCAGACCGACCCCCGCGCGTGCGGCGACGTCCTTCATGGTGGGACGGTTGCCGTAGCGAGTTCCGGAGAGGCCGACGGGGCGGCGGGGCGTCTCGGGCACGATGCGGTGTCCTGTCCTGTTGTCGCCGGGTATGTGGGCGTCCCGGGAGGTGTATGAGGAGGTGGCGTCGAGCATAGGCCCTGGACAACGTTGTCAGATGCGGGAGAGACTGTCCATCCGGCCCACGCCGCCTCCGCGCCGCGGGCCACCACACCTCTCCGGCCCACGCCCCCCACCGCTGGACCGGTCGGCCCTTTTCCACTGGTTGACGGGGAGAACCGAGACTTTGATGCACACCGACCTCGTGGCCGCGCTCGACATCGGCGGCACCAAGATCGCCGGAGCGCTGGTCGACGGCGACGGCACGATCCTGGCCCGCGCCCAGCGGCCCACGCCCGCCCAGGAGGACGGCGACACCGTGATGCGGGCCGTCGAGGCGGTGCTGCGTGATGTGACGGCATCGCCGCTGTGGGGGCGCGCGCACGCCGTGGGCATCGGCAGCGCGGGCCCGGTGGACGCCTCCACCGGCACGGTGAGCCCGGTGAACGTGCCCGGCTGGCGCGGCTATCCGCTGGTGGAGCGGGTCCGCGCGGTGACCGGGAATCTCCCCGTCGAGCTGATCGGCGACGGTGTGGCCATCACGGCCGCCGAGCACTGGCAGGGGGCCGCCCGCGGCCATGACAACGCGCTGTGCATGGTGGTCTCCACCGGCGTCGGAGGCGGTCTGGTCCTCGGTGGCCGACTGCACGCGGGCCCCACCGGCAACGCCGGCCACATCGGCCACATCAGCGTCGATCTCGACGGCGATCCGTGTCCGTGCGGGGCGCGGGGCTGCGTGGAGCGCCTCGCCAGCGGCCCGAACATCGCCCGCCGCGCCCTCGAGAACGGTTGGCGGCCCGGCCCGGACGGCGACACGTCCGCCGCCGCGGTGGCCGCGGCGGCCCGCGCGGGCGACCCGGTCGCCGTGGCCTCCTTCGAGCGTGCCGCCCAGGCCCTGGCCGCCGGTATCGCCGCCACCGCGACCCTCGTCGAGATCGACATCGCGGTGATCGGCGGAGGCGTGGGCAAGGCCGGCGACGTGCTCTTCACGCCCCTGCGGCGCTCGCTCGCCGACTACGCGACCCTGTCGTTCGTCCGGCGCCTGACCGTGGTGCCCGCCCGGACGGGCACCGACGCGGGGCTGGTGGGAGCGGCCGCGGCGGCGCTCGCGAGGCGGCCCGGGGTGACGGCGGCCGGGGTGTGAGGCAGCGACTGCCGGCGAGGGTGGGGCAGCGGCTGGCGGAACGTTCCTTCACCGGAGGCGAGGGCATCCGGATGAGGTCCGCGGCCGCAGACCCACGGGCAGCGGTCCGGCCGCCGTCGCCGGCTGGCCCCCCGGGACGTCTTCACCCACCGCACCGGTCGGTCTCGTCGGCGACCGGGCCCATGACGCCCCGGCTCTCGGCCGTCGGGGCGCCGGCGGTCATCCCGTCCGGTGCGCCTTTCGGTTGCCGCGTGACCTCCCGCGGGCTGCGCAGTTGATCCCGGCATGAAGAAGCGCAGCATGCTCGCCATCGCCTCCCTCGCCACCGGCTTCGTCGTCGCGGCGATCACCCCCTCGCACGGTCTCGGCGGTGAGGACCTCGACGGGCTGAACGTGGGGGACACCCTCAGCACGCTCGACCGGACCGTCGCCAGTGACAGCCTCTCGGGTGTCGACGAGAGGGCCCTGGGCGGCGACAGCGACTGACGGGTTCCGTACGAGGCCGTGGCGCCGGTCCCCACCGCGAGGGGGCCGGCGCCACGGCGTCGACGCGCCCTCAACGGATCGCGGTTTCCGTGGCAGGGTGGAGCGGGCAAGCCACAGGGGGCCAACAGAAGAGGGGGAAACGTGATCGTCTGGGTCAACGGTGCGTTCGGTGCGGGGAAGACCACCACCGCGCGCGAACTGATCGACCTGATCCCGAACAGCACGCTCTTCGACCCAGAGGTCATCGGCGCGGCGCTCCCGCATCTGCTGCCGCCCAAACGCCTCGCCGAGGTCGGCGACTTCCAGGACCTGCCGATCTGGCGACGGCTCGTGATCGACACCGCGGCGGCGCTGCTCGGTGAGCTCGGCGGCACCCTCGTCGTCCCCATGACGCTGCTGCGCCAGGAGTACCGTGACGAGATCTTCGGCGGCCTCGCCGCCCGGCGCATCCCGGTCCGGCATGTGCTCCTCGCCCCGGCGGAAACGATCCTGCGTGAGCGAATAGCCGGGCGGGAGGTCCCGCCCGACCTCCCCGACGGCGAGATGCGCGCGCGGCAGTGGTCCTACGACCACATCGAGCCGTACCGCGCCGCCCTCGCCGCCTGGCTCACCGCGGACGCCCACCCGGTCGACAGCAGCGACCTCACCCCGTACGAGACCGCCGTGCGCATAGCGGAGGCCGTCGCCAGTGGTGACGTGTCCGCCTGTGACATCGTGCAGACCCCCGAGCCCACCGCCGAGACGCTGGCCGCCGGGGTACTGCTCTTCGACGAGCGGGACCGGGTCCTGCTCGTCGACCCGACCTACAAGCCCGGCTGGGAGTTCCCCGGCGGTGTGGTGGAGCCCGGCGAGGCGCCCGCGCGCGCGGGCATGCGCGAGGTCGAGGAGGAGACCGGCGTCCGGCTGGACGACGTACCCCGGCTGCTCGTCGTCGACTGGGAACGGCCGACGCCTCCCGGATACGGCGGTCTGCGCCTCCTGTTCGACGGGGGCCGGCTGGACTCGGCGGCGGCCGAGGGGCTGCTGCTGCCCGGGCCTGAGCTGCGCGCCTGGCGCTTCGTCACGGAGGAGGAGGCGGCCGACCTGCTGCCGCCGGTCCGCTACGAGCGGCTGCGCTGGGCGTTGCGGGCCCGGGAGCGGGGAGCCGCGCTCTACCTGGAGGCGGGGATCCCGGTCGGCTGAGCCACGAGGCGCCGGGCGCGCCGCAGTGCCCGCGCCGGGTACGGGGCCGACCCTGTCCTCCTCCCGCAGCCGCCGCTCGACGTCGGTCATGACGCCGGCGACCGGAGCGTGGCGGCCGAGGAGGGCGGCGGTCCCGTTCGGGATCCCTCGGGCCGCAGTCCCTCGGCGCAGGCGCGGGACGGTTCGTGGTGGGCGGACGGCCGCGTGCCGGAGGCCGTGATCGTCGTCGTCAGCGTGGGGCATGATGTGTGTCAGCCGCTTCGCGCAGGACGGCCGAGGCCCGTTCGGTCACCGGGTCGCCGTGGCCGAAACAGGCCACGTCCGCCTCCAGGCCCGCCAGTCGCCGGAGGGCGGCGAGCACCAGGGTCCGGTCAAGATTGAACACGCCCGGCATGACCGCCCCGTCGACGGGTGAGGCGGCGATCGTGTCGCCCGTGAACAGCACCCTGTGGCGCGGCAGGTGCAGCGCGATGCTGCCGTGGGTGTGTCCGGGTACGTGGACCACCCGTGCGCCGTCGCCGAAGCCGAGGACGTCGCCGTCGGCCACCTCGGTGATCTCCGCGGGCCGCGCGAAGTCGCCGGAGGGCAGCCGGCTCAGTGCGGCGGCGTGCAGGGGGCGCTCCCAGTCCTCCAGTACCGGTGGCGGGGCGGGGACCCGGCGCCGCAGGACGTCCACGTCCGCCATGTGCGCCAGCACCCGCGCCCCGGACAGGGCCGCGAACTCGGCGGCTCCGCCCGCGTGGTCCTCGTGGAAGTGGGTCAGCACGACACGCCGTACGGCCCGCGGGGTGTGCCCCAGGGCCGTCACCGCGCCGGCGATCGCCTTTCCGGAGCCGGGCGGCCCGGCGTCGACGAGCGTCAACGCGCCGCCGTCGCGCCAGAGGTAGGCCTGGCCGACCGGGAAGCGCAGGAGGTGGAGACGGGGGAGGAGTTCTACGACGTCCATGGGACGACCGTAGAGAGGGCCCCGCCCGCGGGCGGGGCCCTCTGCCGAGGGCAGAGCCGGCGGATCAGCTCGCCGCGTAGGTGCGCAGGAACAGGGCCTCCGCCACCGAGAGGCGCTCCAGCTCCTCCGGGGACACGCTCTCGTTGACCGCGTGGATCTGGGCCTCAGGCTCGCTCAGGCCGATGAGGAGGATCTCCGCGTGCGGGTAGAGGGCGGCGAGGGTGTTGCACAGCGGGATGGAGCCGCCCTGGCCGGCGTACTGCATCTCCTGGCCCGGGTAGGCCACCGCCATCGCCTCGGCCATCGCCGCGTACGCAGGGCTCGCGGTGTCGGCGCTGAACGGCTGGCCCTGGCCGATCTGTTCGGTCTGCACGCGCGCCCCCCACGGGGTGTGCGCCTCCAGGTGGGCCTGGAGCAGCTTGGTCGCCTCCGCCGCGTCGACGCCCGGCGGCACCCGCAGGCTGATCAGCGCGCGGGCGCTCGCCTGCACGGACGGGGTGGCGCCGACGACCGGCGGGCAGTCGATGCCGAGGACGGTCACGGCCGGGCGGGCCCAGATGCGGTCGGCGACCGTGCCGGAGCCGATCAGCTGCACGCCGTCGAGGACCTTGGCGTCCTCGCGGAACTGCTCCTCGTCGTACTGCAGGCCTTCCCAGGGCGCGCCGTCGGTCAGGCCGTCGACGGTCGTCGAGCCGTCCTCGGCGCGCAGCGAGTCCAGGACGCGGATCAGTGCGCCGAGCGCGTCGGGGGCCGCGCCGCCGAACTGGCCGGAGTGCAGGTTGCCCGCCAGCGTGTCGATCCGCACCCGCAGCATGGTCATGCCGCGCAGGGTGGAGGTGACGGTGGGCAGGCCGACCCGGAAGTTGCCGGCGTCGCCGATGACGATGGTGTCGGCCTTCAGCAGCTCCGGGTGCCGCTCCGCGTAGCGCTCCAGGCCACCCGTGCCCTGCTCCTCGGAACCCTCGACGATCACCTTGACGTGGACCGGGACCCCGCCGTTCGCCTTGAGGGCGCGCAGGGCCAGCAGGTGCATGATGAAGCCGCCCTTGCAGTCGGCGGTGCCACGCCCGTACCAGCGGCCGTCGCGCTCGGTCAGTTCGAAGGGCGGGGTCGCCCAGCCGGCCTCGTCCAGGGGCGGCTGCACGTCGTAGTGGGCGTAGAGCAGGACGGTCCGGGCGCCCGCGGGCCCGGGCAGGTAGCCGTAGACGGACTGGGTTCCGTCCGGGGTGTCGAGCAGGGCCACGTCCTCGAAGCCCTCGGTGCGCAGCGCGTCCGCTATCCAGTTCGCCGCGGCCTCGCTCTCGCTCCTGGGGAACTGGTCGAAGTCCGCCACCGACTTGAAGGCGACCAGTTCGGCGAGCTCCGCCCTGGCCCTGGGCATCAGGGAGGCGATGGTCTCGGCGACCGGATGCGACGACATGGGCACGCTCCTTGTGGGTGCGACGTTGTACCGATGAGTGCCGACGATCCTCCCACAGCGGGCTGTGACGATCTCGGTCGTAGGATGCGGGGGACAGGTGCGGCAGGCGGCTTGATCGGGAGCAGTAGACCATCGTGAGCAGCGAGAACTCTTCGGCGGACGACGTGCGGCGGGTGTGGGACGTGGTCGTGGTGGGCGCGGGACCCGCGGGGGCTTCGGCCGCCTACGCGGCGGCGGTCACGGGGCGGCGCGTGCTGTTGCTGGAGAAGGCGGAGCTGCCCCGCTACAAGACGTGCGGCGGCGGCATCATCGGCCCCTCACGCGACGCGCTGCCCCCCGGCTTCGAGCTGCCCCTGCGGGACCGGGTGCACGCCGTGACGTTCTCCCACAACGGGCGCTTCACGCGTACCCGCCGCTCCCGGCAGATGCTGTTCGGCCTGATCAACCGGCCCGAGTTCGACCAACAGCTCGTCGAGCACGCCCAGAAGGCGGGCGCCGAGGTGCGCACCGGCGTCACCGTGCAGCGTGTCGAGCAGCACGGCTCGGCGGTGCCGGACCGGCGGACGGTCGCGGTCGTGCTGCAGGGCGGCGAGACGCTGCTGGCCCGCGCGGTCGTCGGCGCCGACGGCAGCGCCAGCCGCATAGGAGCGCACGTCGGGGTGAAGCTCGACCAGGTGGACCTCGGCCTGGAGGCGGAGATCCCGGTCCCGGAGACGGTCGCCGAGGACTGGAAGGGGCGGGTGCTCATCGACTGGGGCCCGATGCCCGGCAGTTACGGCTGGGTGTTCCCCAAGGGCGACACGCTGACGGTCGGGGTGATCTCGGCGCGCGGTGAGGGCGCCGCCACCAAGCGGTACCTGGAGGACTTCGTCGGGCGGCTCGGTCTCGCCGGCTTCGAACCGAGCATCTCCTCCGGCCATCTGACCCGCTGCCGCGCCGACGACTCCCCGCTCTCACGCGGGCGGGTACTGGTCTGCGGGGACGCGGCGGGTCTCCTCGAGCCGTGGACCCGGGAGGGCATCTCCTTCGCGCTGCGCTCGGGCCGGCTCGCGGGCGAGTGGGCGGTCCGCATCGCGGAGGCGCACGACGCGGTCGACACCCGCCGCCAGGCCCTGAACTACGCGTTCGCGGTCAAGGCGGGTCTCGGGGTGGAGATGAGCGTCGGCAAGCGGATGCTGGCCGCGTTCGAGCGCCGCCCGGGTCTCTTCCACGCGGCCCTGACCGGCTTCCGCCCCGCCTGGCGGGCGTTCACGGACATCACCCGCGGCCGGACGACGCTGGGCGAACTCGTCCGGACCCACCCGCTCGCCCAGCGCGCGCTGACCATGATGGACCGGCGGCAGGCGGTCGAGGAGAGCGGTTCCTGAGAGGCCGGCTCAGCCCTCGACCGTGATCCGGAACACCGGGTGGTCGGGGGCGGCGGCCACGATCTCCGCGTCGGTGGACCTGGCCGTGACCCCGTTGAAGTACTGGTTGACCTCCCAGCCCCACTTCTCCAGGTAGGTCCGCAGGATCGGGAGCTTCTCCGCGTCGGAGAGCTCCACCGCGGAGAACGCGCGGACCTTGCGGCCCACGCGCAGTTCGCCCCCGCCGGCGGCGCGCATGTTGCGCACCCACTGGGAGTGGCCGCGGGCCGAGACCAGGTACCGCCCGCCCCCGTACGTGTGCGGGTTGACCGGGATGCGCTGCATCCGACCGCTCTTGCGGCCCCGCACGGACATCTCCGCCGTGCCCGCGATGCTGAGCCCGTGCCGGGCCAGCCAGCCGATGACGCTGTTGAGACGGACGTTGAGCGGGCTGCCCTTGAGGTAGTACGGCGACGACGACATGGTGACCCCCGGCTTCTGGGAGAGCGGTGCTCTCGCTCACGAGGAGTCTGCACCCGATCGGTGATCCATCGCAAGAGCAGTGCTCTCTTTTTTGTTCGGCGCTCTCGCTTGTGTGCACTGCTCCGTCCGCATGGGACACTGGCTCCATGAGCAGCAGCGCACGAGGGGCACGAGCCCGCGCCCGGATCGAAGTCACCGCCGCCATCAAGGACGAGGCCCGCAGGCAGCTCGCGGCCGAGGGCGCCGCCAAACTCTCCCTGCGGGCCGTGGCCCGGGAGCTCGGCCTGGTCTCGTCCGCGCTGTACCGCTACTTCCCGAGCCGCGACGACCTCCTCACCGCGCTCATCATCGACGCCTACGACTCCCTGGGCGAGAGCGCGGAGGCAGCCCACGCGGCCGTCGGGGACGCCGGCCCCGTGCGGCGCTGGGTCGCGGTCTGCGAGGGGGTCCGCGGCTGGGCACTGGCGCACCCGCACGAGTACGCCCTGATCTACGGCTCGCCGGTGCCCGGCTACAGCGCGCCCGAGACGACGGTCCCCGCCGCCGCCCGCGTCGGCACCCTCCTCATCGACATCGTGCGCGACGCGCGGCGGGGGCGGACCCGGCCCGTCGAGCCGCCGCTCCCCGCCGACCTGCGTCCAGACGCGGAGCGGATGGCGGCCGACCTGGCGCCCGACCTGCCCCCGGAGGCGGTCGCGGCGCTGGTCGCGGCCTGGGCCCAGCTGTACGGGCTGGTGGGCTTCGAGGTGTTCGGACAGTTCCACCGGGTGGTGGAGGAGCGCGAGCCGTTCTTCCGGCACGCGGTGACACGGCTGGCCCACGGGGTGGGACTGACCTGACGAGCGGCACGGCCGGTGGCGCGTACCGCACTCGGTCCTCCCGGCGTACTTCGTCGGGAGGACGCCCGGTCACCTCGCCCGGTGGGCGTCCGGCGCGGCCCGGGGCGTCCAGCGGGGCGGACATGGACGAGGAGCGGGTGCGTGAGCGCGGCGGGCCGGCCCGGTGGGGACGGTACGGGCCGCCCTGGGCCGGCCACCCGCAGGACGCGGAAAGCAGGCGCGCACCGCGCTCGCCACCGGCAAGGAGGCCCTCGGCGCGGTGCGCCAGGTCCTGGAAATCCTCCGCACCCCGGGCCACGCCCCGCACGCCCCGGCGCCCGGCCTGGACCGGCTCCCCGAGCTGGTGGAGCAGGCCCGGCGCGCCGGACCTGACCGTCGAGGTGACGGGGGAGCCGCCCCGGCTGCCGCCCGGTACGGACCTCGCCGCGTTCCGGATCGTCCAGGAGGCCCTCACCGACGTCGTACGCCCCTCGGGCTCCCGACGTGCGTGCGTGCACCTCGGACGCGGGCGGGACGCTGCGGTTGCGGATCGACGACGGGCCGGCGGCGCACGCCGACGCGGGCGGCGGCAACGGGACGCGGGCATGCGGGAGCGGGCCACGGCCCTGGGGGCACGATCGAGGCGGGACCGCGGAAGGACGGCTGCTTCCGGGCGCCGACCGTCCTGCCGGCCGGGACGGAGGAGGAGCAGACGTGAGCCGGGCTGCCGTCGAAGGCCGGGGAGGACCGGTGATCCGCGTCCTGCTCGCCGGCGACCAGTCACTGGTGCGGGCGGGGTTCCAACGCGCTGCTGGACGCTCAGCCCGACATGGAGGTCGCGGGGAGGCCGCCGACGGTGAGGAGGCGGTGCGTCAGGTGCGGGCGCTGCGACCGGACGTCGTCCTGACGGACATCCGCAAGCCCCGGCTCGACGGGCCGGCCGCGACCTGCCGGATCACCGAGGACGAGGCGCTCACCGAGGTGAAGGCGGTCATACGGACCACCTTCGCGCTGGACGAGTACGTCCTCGAAGCGATCCGCTCGGGCGCCTCCGGCTTCCTCGTCAAGGACACCGAGCCGGACGAACTCCTGCGCGCCGTGCGGGCGGTGGTGGCCGGTGACGCGCTGTTCCCGCCGGCGTGACCCGCCGACTGATCGCCGAGTTCGCCGCGCGGTCCAAGGAGCCCGCGGCGCGGGCGCGTCGGGCCGGCTCACCGAGCGGGCGCGGGAGGTGATGGCGCTGGTCGGGATCGACCTGTCCGACAGGAGATCGCCCGCAGCTGGTCGTCAGCCCGCTCACCGCCAAGACCCACGTCAGCCGCACGATGGTGAAGCTGGGCGCGTGCGACCGGGTCCAACTCGTCGTGTGCCGGCCTACGAGTCGGGGTTGGTGCGGCCGGGCTGACCGCCATCGGCGCGGAAGCGCACCAGCACGCTCACCACCCGGGCGGCGAACACCACGGCCGCGAGCACGCTCCCGGCCCGCAGCGACCATGTCTCGACGAGGTCCGGAAGGCGGAACAGCAGCGCCGGGCCGGCGACCGCCCCGAAGAGTACGGCCGCGGCGAAGGCCGCGCTGAACAGCGCGTACCCGATCTCGATGGTGACGGCATCCCGCTCGGCCTGTGTGCGCCGTCCCCCGTGAACGCTCATCCGGCAAGTCTCACAGGCGTGCGCCCGGCGGGCAACCGGCCCGCCGGGCGCACACGGAGACGACCGGTTAGTCGCGGACCGGTACGCGTTCCGCCTTCGCCTCGTCGAGGGCGGACTCGGTGGACCGGGCGACCACGACCGACTGCGGGGCGCCGGCGCGGCGGGCGCGCAGGCCGGGCAGGGTGATCAGGAGGCCCAGGGCGGCGATCGCGGTGACCACCGTCAGGCCGGGCCGGTAGCTGTCCAGGACGGCCTGCGGGGTGGGGTCGGCCGGGGCGCCCGCGGTCACCACCGCCGTCACCACGGCCAGGAAGATCGCGCCGCCCACCTGTACGGAGGTGTTCAGCAGGCCCGAGACCATGCCCTGCTCGTGGTCCTGCACACCGTTGGTGGCCTGGATGTTGAGCGAGGGGAAGACCAGCGCGCAGGCCGCGCCGATGAGCAGCATGCTGGGCAGGATCACGGCCGCGTAGACCGGGTCCAGGTCGACCCGCAGGAACAGCGCGTAGCCCACGACCATCAGGGCGAAGCCCACCGCGATCAGCCGCGGGGTGCCGAACCGGTCGACGATCGAGCCGACCTTGGTCGAGGAGAGCGCCACCAGCGCGCCCGCCGGGAGGAAGGCCAGCGCCGTGTGCAGTGCCGACCAGCCCAGCAGTGTCTGCATGTAGAGCGTGGCGAGGAACTGGAAGCCGACGTACGAGCCGAAGAAGGTCATCGCGCCGAGCTGGGCGCGGATCTGGCTCCTGGAGCGCAGGACGCCGAGCCGGATCAGCGGGCCTGCCGAGCGCCGTTCGACGCGGACGAAGACGGTCAGCAGCACGGCGACGGCGAGGAAGGACAGCAGTGTGCGGGCGGACGTCCAGCCCGCCTCCGGTGCCTGGACGACGGTGAAGACCAGCAGCAGCATCGACGCGGTGCCGAGGACGGCGCCGGGGATGTCGTAGCCGTTGTGGCCCTGTTCGCGTTCGCTGCGCGGCAGCAGCTTCAGCCCCGCCAGCAGGGCGATCAGTGCGATCGGGGCCGGCAGCAGCATGGTGAGGCGCCAACTGGCCTCGGTGAGCAGGCCGGAGAGGACGAGGCCCATGGAGAAGCCGGTGGCGGCGCAGGTGGTGTAGATGGAGAGGGCGCGGTTGCGCAGCGGGCCCTCCGGGAACGTCGTGGTGATGATCGACAGGCCCGCGGGGGCGGTGAAGGCCGCGCTCAGGCCCTTGATGAACCGGCTGGCGATCAGCAGCGGACCGGAGTCGACGAGCCCGCCGAGCAGCGAGGCCAGCGCGAACACCGCCAGGGCGACCAGGAAGACCTGGCGCCGGCCGAGCAGGTCGGCCGTGCGGCCGCCGAGCAGGAGCAGACCGCCGTAACCCAGGATGTAGCCGCTGACGATCCACTGCAGCGTCGAGGTGGACAGGCCGAGGTCGGAGCCGATGGACGGCAGGGCGACGCCGACCATCGACACGTCCAGCGCGTCCAGGAACATCGCCGCGCAGAGCACCAGCAGGGTGCCCCACAGTCGCGCGGTCCAGCGAACCTCCGGCACGGGGGACGTGGTTGAGGAGAGCGGAGAGGTCATGCCGCAGAGGCTTCCATGCGTATGCATCGAATGCAAGCGCATTTAATTCCGGTGCAATGAATCCGGTTCTCTGCTACGGTGCGGCCCATGGCGGCGAAGAAGGCCGAACAGGCTCTCGTGGAACAGTGGCGGGACATCCTGGCGCTGCACGCGCGGACCCAGTGCGAACTGGACCGCGCGCTGCACCGGCACGGCCTGTGCGCGAGCGACTTCGAGGTCCTCGACGTGCTCGCCGGGGGAGCGCCCCCGGACGGTTCGTGCAGCTTCCGCGTGCAGGAGATCGCCGAGCGCGTCCATCTGAGCCAGAGCGCGCTGTCGCGACTGATCGCCCGGCTGGAGAAGGACGGCCTGGTCGAGCGCGCCCTGTGTCCCGAGGACCGCAGGGGCGTCCGCGTGGCGCTCACCGGGAAGGGGCGCGCGCTGCACGGCGAGGTGCTGCCGGTGCAGCGCGCGGTGCTGACGCGGATGCTCGCGAACTGACGGGCGGTCTTCGGTCCGGCCGGCGTCGCCCGCCGGTCAGTTCCAGGTCACGGCGGACTTCTCGCGCCACAGGTCGGCGAGCGCCGCGTCCCCGGTGGCAGCGGGGAACGGCAGCCTGTTCCACAGCGCCAGATACAGCTGCGCCGCCGTCCCCGTCACCTCGCAGTCGGCGTCCCCCGCGCCGTCCCGTTCCGTCACGGGCGGCTCGGGCGACAGGCGTACGGTCCACACCGCGTCGTCGGTGTCGGTCGCCCGTACCCGCAGGACCCGGGGTGTCTCGGTGCGGACCTTGCTCTTGGCGCGCGCGTGGAAGGCGCGCAGCAACTCGTCGATGCCGTCCGCCGCGAAGGCGGGGGCGAAGGAGGCGGCGCTCTCCTCCGGCGTCGTACCGCGCGCCGACTCCGCGTCCACGCGGTGCACGGCCGTCTCGTGCGCCTGCCGCCTGGCCCAGAAGGCGAGCGGCGAGGGCGCGGTCAGGAAGTGCCAGCACTCCACGTCCGGCGGGGCGGAGTCCAGGGTGTCGACGAGTCGCCGGTGCCCCTCCCGGAACCAGTCCAGCAGCGCGGTGCCGTCGAGGTCCGGCAACCCGCCTCCGGGGTGGGGGGAGGTGCGGCGCTCGGCGACGAACGACGTCGCCCAGCGGTGCACCATCCCCGTGTGCCGCAGCAGGTCCCGCACCTGCCAGTCCGGGCAGGTCGGGATTTTGGCGTCGGGGCCCGCCGCGGCCGCGGCGGCGGCGAGCGACCGGCCCTCCTGGCCGAGGAAGCGGATGAACTCGGCGGTCTCCATGCGGTGAGTGTGCCGGATGGAGTGCGCTCGACGCGAGGAGCGGCCGATCCGTCCCGGGTCCCGGGGGACGGGGGGCCGCCGTCCGCTCACCTCACGGCGCGCGGCGGATGGTAAGGCCGATCAGGGCCGCGACCGCCGCGAGCGCGGCCACGCTCGTGAGGGCGACGGGCAGGGAGAACCAGTCCGCCATGAAACCGATCGCCGGCGGCCCGAGCAGCATCCCGCCGTAGCCGAGGGTGGAGGCGACGGCGACCCCGGTGGGGCCGGCGAGGACGCCCGCGCGTTCCACGGCGACGGGGAAGAGGTTGGCGAGCCCGAGTCCGGTGACGGCGAAGCCGACCAGGGCCACCCATGCCACGGGCGTGAGGGAGGCGACCAGCATGCCGGCCGCCGCGGTCGCCCCGCCCGCCACGACCGTACGCGTACGGCCGAGACGCTGGAGCAGTGTGGTGCCGGTGAGCCGGCCGACGGTCATGGCGAGCGCGAAACAGGAGTAGCCCGCGGCCGCGAGCCCGGGCGAGGAGCCGAGGTCCTGCTGGAAGTGAAGGGCACCCCAGTCGGCGAGGGCGCCTTCGCCGTAGGCCGTGCAGAGGGCGATCAGGCCGAAGACGATGACGAGTCGCCGGGTGCGGGGGCTGAGGCGGCGGGGCGGTGCGGTGGAGTGCGTACGGCGGCCTCCGGGTGTCCGCGGGACGGAGCCGGCGTCCGCCGCGGACGCCTGCCGCACGGCTTCCGCGTCGCCTGCGGGCGCCTGCCCGGCGGCGTCGCCCGGCGGCCCGGGCGGCGTCGACCGCAGCAGCGTCGGACCCGCCAGCGCGGTCACCAGCAGGCCGATGACGCACAGCCCGAGCAGATGGCGCGCGGGGGAGACGGAGTCCGCGACCAGCCCGCCCAGACCGGCGCCGATCATCCCGCCCAGGCTGAAGGCCGCGTGGAACGTGGGCATGATCGGCCGGTTCAGGGCGGCCACCAGATCGACGGCGGCGCTGTTGAAGGCGACGTTGATCCCGCCGTACGCGGCGCCGAAGAGCAGCAGGACGGCGCCGAGGGCGGGCGCGGAGCGGGTGAGCGGGGGGAGGGTGACGCTGAGGGAGAGGAGGACCGCGCAGACGACGGTGACACGGTGGTTGCCGTAGCGGTGGCAGAGGCGGCCGGTGAGCATCATCGTGACGACCGCTCCGGCGGAGACTCCCAGCAGGGCGAGGCCGAGGGTGCTGGCCGAGGCGCCGGTGCGTTCCTTGATGGCGGGGATGCGCACTACCCAGCCGGCGAAGACGAAGCCGTCGAGGGCGAAGAAGACGGTGAGGGCGATCCGGAGCCGGCTGAGGGTGGTGCCCGGCACGGCGCTGTGCGTTCGGGCTTTGTTTATGAGCGGCACAAAGTCAGGCTAGGTGGCGGCCGAGGGCCGGGCAAGGGTGTTCCCGGGCCGGTGCGCGGCGCCTCGGGCCGGTCGTCGCCGTCCTCGGTGCCCGGCCGGTGAGGAGCGCTCCGGGCCTCAGCCACCCGGTCCGTCCCCGCTTCCGGCCCGTCCGCCGGACCGCAGCATCTGGCTCGCGGCCAGCTCACGGTAGAGGGCGCTGCCGGACAGCAGCTCCTCGTGGCGCCCACCGGCGGCCACCCGGCCGTCGTCCAGCACCACGATGTGGTCGGCGTGCTGCACGGTCGACAGGCGATGGGCGATGACCAGCACGGCGCACTCCCGCGCGACGTCCTTCATGACCGTGGTGAGCGCGGATTCGTTGACCGCGTCCAGGTGCGAGGTCGGCTCGTCCAGCAGCAGGAGCGACGGCCGGGCCAGCAACGCGCGGGCCAGGGCGACGCGTTGGCGTTCTCCGCCCGACAACGTACTGCCCCTCTCGCCGATCACGGCGTCCAGGCCGTCGGGCAGCCGGTCGACGACCTCCTCGAGCCGGGCCAGCTCCACCACGCGCCGGATCTGCCGTTCCGCGGCGTCGGGCACGGCGTAGGCGATGTTGTCACGCAGGGTGCCGTGCACGACATGGGCGCTCTGGTCGACGACGGCGATACGGGCGCGGCACGCGGCCCGGCCCAGCTCGGTGGCGGACCGTCCACCGAAGAGCACGGTGCCCGCGTCCGGCTCGTAGAACCGCGCCACCAGGGCGAACACCGTGCTCTTGCCGGCTCCGGAGCGGCCCACGAGCGCGACCTGCTGACGCTGCGCCACGGTGAAGGAGACCCCGCGGAGCACCGGCCGCCCCGGGTCGTAGCCGAACCGGACGTCGCGCAACGCGAGGACGGGCCGGGCCGGAACGCGCTCCGCCGGCCGTTCGCGGGCCGGCCCGGCCGCCGGCCGGTGCGGGCGCGGCACGGGCGCGCGCGGCTCGGGGCCGCGGGGTCCGGTCGGCTCGACGGGCAGCCGGAGCGCCTCCTCGATGCGCTGGTAGGCGCCCATGCCGCGCTGGACGAGGCCCACGGCGTGGAAGACGGACGACAGCGGCAGGACGAGGTACGAGGCGTACAGCAGGAAGGCGACGAGATCGCCCAGGGAACCGGTGTGACCGCTGACGCGCAGCCCGCCCACCACCAGGACGACCAGGAAGGAGCCCTGTACGGCGAGTTCGACGGCCGGACTCATGACGGAGGCGAGCTTCGCGGTGCGGACCCCCGCCCCGTAGGCCGCGTCGACGCGGGTGCCGATCGCGGCCGCCTCACGCTCCTCGGCACGGTGCACACGGACCATCGGCAGGGCGCCGAGCGCACGTTCCAGGTCGGCGGCGAGGGCGCCGAGCGCGTTCTGCATGTGCTCGGACGCGTGCCGGATCCCCTTGAGCAGCGAGGCGACGACCACCGCCGCCACCGCCACGGTCACGGCGACCAGACACAGCAGCACGGGGTCGAGCCACGCCATGAGCACGAGCGCCCCGGCGGCCGCCAGGCTCCCCGTCACCAGATCGACGAGGGCCTGCGAGACGACCTCCCGCAGCACGGTGGTGTCCGTGGTCACCCGCGAGACGAGGTCGGCCCCGCGGTGCCGGTCGTACTCCCTCATCTCCAGCCGGAGCAGCCGTCCCACCAGGCCGTGCCGCAGCTGCCGTACGACACCCTCCCCCATGCGGTCCAGGACGAAGTGGCCCACCGCCGCCGTCGCCGCCTCGGCGACGAACAGCGCGCCCAGCAGGGCCAGCGCGGGCCAGAGGACCTGCCCGCGGCCGCTCGCGTCCACGACGTGCTTGGCGAGCAGCGGCTGGGCCAGCCCCAGGGCGGAGCCCGCGAGGGTGAGGACGGAGGCGACGGCGACGGGCCCCCGGTGCCCGGCGGTGAGCCGGTACATCGTGGTCACCGCCGTCCGGGTGGACCTGTCCCGGCCGTCGGTGGGCACCGGCTTCCGGACGGGTGCCGTCCCCGGGACGGGGGCGGTGGCGCCGGTCATCGGTCCGTCGGCCCCGGCAGCGGGGCGACGGCCATCAGCCGGGCGAAGTACCCGTCCGGCACGCCCTCGCCGACGGGACGGCCGTCCGCCTCGATCCAGGCGTGCGCGGTGAACGGCGGGACGACCCGCACCCCCGTGCACCAGGTCGGCCATGTCCCGCCGAGCCGGCACAGCAGGGCCGCCCCCAGGGAGCGCGGCAGACACCCCTTCGGTCCCACGCAGGTGAGGCTGACGGCACACAGGGCGTCCCGAGCGTTCCGGGCCTGCTCGGCGGTGGCGGGCGCGGCGCCGCGCCGCAGCAGGCCGAGCACGGCGCGGATGCGGCGGGGCGGCAGGAGGGCGAGCGCGAGGGCCGGGAGCAGGACGAGGCGGGCGGTGACGCGCCGGGCGAGGGGGACACCGGTGGGGCGCTCGAGTGCGCTCGGGGTCGTCATGAGGCCAGCCCGGAGCCGCGCAGTTCCCCGACGAGCGTCTCGACGTCCGACAGGGCCTGCGACGGGGTGATGTCGAACTCCCGGACCAGGGCGGCGGCCGCGTCGGCTTCCTCGCCGCCGTCCAGCAGGGTCCGCACGACCAGGGTGGCCGTCGGGTTCAACTCCCAGTAGGTGCCGCTGTGTTCGTCCAGAAGAACCGTGCCGTACCGGGTTTCGGCCGTGGAGACGTCGGCATGGAACCGCAAGGGCATGGCGGGACCACCTTTCTGACGGTGTGCGTTCCGGGGGAGGCGTCGAGCCGGTCGTCGAGGCGGGGGCCGGGACGGGAAGATGCCGGTCGGTCGGGGTTCGGGGGCGGGAGGGTGTCAGTCGGCCGGGACGCGGCTGCGGGTGAGTCCCCGCAGCCACACCTCGGCGGCGATCGTGGAGTAGAGGATGGCGTCGGACAGC
Source organism: Streptomyces sp. NPDC051315 (assembly GCF_044455165.1). Taxonomy (NCBI): domain Bacteria; kingdom Bacillati; phylum Actinomycetota; class Actinomycetes; order Kitasatosporales; family Streptomycetaceae; genus Streptomyces; species Streptomyces sp. NPDC051315. Next base: position 219,194 of record NZ_JBITEN010000002.1, on the reverse strand, counting down.
CCTCGTGAGGCGGGCCGCCGGGCGAGGTGGCGCAGCACCGCGCCGTCCACCAGCCCCAGCTCCGCCAGCCGCGAGTCCTCCCACAGCGCCAGCAGGTCGGCGCGGTGCTCCCGCAGTCCGTTGGAGGCGTCCATGGAGGCGGTCGCCTTGTCGGCGCGTCGCAGACAGACGTCGGGCACGACCCCGCGCATCGCGGTGGTCAGGACCGGCTTGTACCGCCAGGGCGTGACGCGCTCGCCGGGCCGGACGGCGAGACACGCCTCGATGACGCGGTCGTCGAGGAAGGGGGAAGCCATCGGCAGGCCGGCCCGGGCCGCCATCCCGTCCCACTGCCGGATGACCCGGGCGCACGAGCGGATCTGCTCCAGGTCGCTGTGCAGGCCCCGGTCCGGATGGAGCGGTGCCGCGGTCGCCGCGGCGGTGAGCAGCGCCCGCCGGGCCATCCGCTCGGCATCGGGCGTCACCCAGTCGAAGACGCGTGGTGCCATCCCCCAGCCGAGACCGGTGGCGACCGACGACGGTGACGGGTGGCGCAGCCGGGCCGCCGCGTCGGCGAGCCACTGCCCGTACGGCCGGGAGTCGGCGAGCGCGCGGACGGTGCCGCCCAGGGGCCACTGCCACAGTGCCCGGAAGCCGCGCAGCCGGCGCAGGGCGAACAGCGGCCGGGTGCGCGCCAGCCGGTGGTAGTACGCCTCGGAGCACCACGCCACGTGGTCGCCGCCGATGCCGGTCAGGTGCAACCGGCTGCCGCGCGCCGCCAGGCCGGGCAGGTGGTGCAGGACCCGGGAGCGGTCCATGACACCGATGGTGGGCTCGTCGAGCAGGTCGTCGATGCCCAGCAGGTCCTCGTAGACCAGCGGGGAGGCGTCGGCCTCCCAGACCACGTGCTCGACGTCCGGGAGGTGCTCGACGGCCCGTTCGGCCCAGTGCAGGTCCGTGTCCGCGGGGTCCCGTCCGGGCCAGGTGCCGGCCACCACGCGGGCGGGGGAGCGGTCGGCCAGGAAGCAGACCGTGGTGGAGTCCAGGCCGCCGGACAGGTCGCAGCTCACCGTGCCGCCCTGCCGGGTCCGCGCGCCGACGGCTTCCTCCAGCGCCTCGCGGATGACGGGCGCCGCCGCGGCGAGGGGCCGCACCGGCTCCGGAGGCGCCCACCACCGGCTGTGCCGTGCGGTGCGCCCGTCCGCGGCGACGATCACGGCGTCCTGCGGGGGTACGGCGGTGACCGCACTCCACAGGGAGGTCTCGAACAACGGATAGGGGGCGGGCCACAGCAGCCGGACGGCCAGTTCCGCCGCGTCCGGTTCGTGCCCCAGCGCGGCGGCGAGCAGGTCCGCCCGGGTGGCGGCCACCCGTACGCCGTCGATCTGCGCGTGGAACACCAGGCGCAGTCCGGAGGCGGTGCCCTGGGCCCTGACCTGTCCGTCGAGAGCCGCCACGAGGTGGAAACTGCCGGGCAGGGAACGGGCCAGCGCGTCGAGTTCGGCGAGGTCGCGCAGTCGGGCTGCTCGTCGGCGCAGTTCGTCGGCTCCGATCGGACAGCAGCCGATGACGGCGAGCGAGGCCGTGCCCGCACGAGCCGTGACCACGTCGTCGTCGTGCCAGCGGCCGACGAGCCAGGGCCGGCCGGACGCGTGCCTGAGGGTGCGGGTTCCGGGGTGGGCGAAGGAGCGGGCCACGGCGGCCGCGTCCGCGCGGTCGGTGAAGACCGCGCAGTGCGCGTCGCCGGGGCCCGTCCCCGCACTCGCGTGCAGTTCAGTCATGACGTCGGGTCAGGCACCGTCGGTCGTCAGTTCTTGCTCAGGATCAGCCGGTCGTTGCCGGAGCGCCCCAGGAGCCCGGTCTGCTTCCTGAACGTGCCGAGCCGGACGAGCGTCGGTGCCTCGTAGGCCTTCTTCATGACCACTCCTCACTTGCGGGATGCGTCCGCCTCCCTGGGCGGCGGCTTCCGGGTCGCCGGAAGGCCGGGCCCGGCCGGGGCCATGGGGCCTCGCGGCGAGGAGAGCGGCGCAGGGCCCAGTTAGCGCCGGAGTGCGCGGGTGCGACAAGACCGATCGCGAAGCTCGGATCATATGCAGAACTGGCGCGTCTTCTCGGGGGAGTCGCCTTCGTCCCGGGCCCGCAAAGGGAGGCGCGCGGCCGGAAAAGGGCTGGCACGCCCGTGCGAAGAATCGTTTCCATGTGGGGATGGGTATGTGCCCTTGACTCTTGCCGGAAGCACGTGACGCCGATCGGAGGGCAGAGTCGCCGGGGCGCAGTCGGGGGGCGCGCGGTGCGGGTTCCCGGGAGTGGCCACTTACGAACCTCCACACCGCATACACGAATTTTTTACTTGCTTAAGTCAATTAATGGGCCTTAGGGTCGGGAGGTCGCGCACACCCGCACCCCCCACGGAGGCCCGGCCCATGTCCCACGCGCACCACGGCCCGCCACGGACGGAGAAGGTCCCCGCCTCGCGGGCCGGTCTCGTCGTCGCGGTCCTGGCCTTCGGCGGGATCGTGGTCTCGCTGATGCAGACCCTGGTGATCCCGATCGTCCCCGAGCTGCCGAAGCTGCTTAACGCCTCGGCCTCGGACGCGGCGTGGGCGGTCACCGCCACGCTGCTCGCCGCCGCCGTCGTCACCCCTGTTACGGGCCGGCTCGGCGACATGTACGGCAAGCGCCGGATGCTCCTGGTCAGCCTGGTCATGCTGGTCGCCGGGTCGGTCACCGCCGCCCTCAGCGACACGCTGGCCCCGATGATCGCGGGCCGGGCGTTGCAGGGGCTGGCGTCCGGGGTCATCCCGCTCGGCATCAGCATCATGCGCGACGAACTGCCCGCCGAGCGGCTCGGCTCCGCCACCGCGCTGATGAGCGCCTCCCTCGGGGTCGGCGGCGCGCTGGGGCTGCCCGCCGCCGCGCTCATCGCCGACCGCTTCGACTGGCACACGCTGTTCTGGACGTCGGCCGCGCTCGGTGTCGTCGCCGCCGTGCTCGTGCCGCTCATCGTGCCGGAGTCCGCGGTGCGCACCGGCGGGCGGTTCGACCTGGTGGGCGCGGCCGGGATGGCGGCCGGGCTGGTCTGCCTGCTGCTGGGCGTCTCCAAGGGCGCCGACTGGGGGTGGACCAGCGGCACCACGCTCGGTCTGTTCGCCGCCGCGGTCGTCGTCCTGTCCCTGTGGGGCCTCTTCGAACTGCGCGTCGCGCAACCGCTGGTGGACCTTCGGACCACCGCCCGCCGACAGGTGCTGGTGACCAACCTCGCCTCGATGGCCTTCGGGTTCTCCATGTTCGCGATGTCCCTGGTCCTTCCGCAGCTCCTGCAGTTGCCTGAGGCGACGGGCTACGGTCTGGGCAGGTCGCTGCTGGACGCGGGCCTGGTCATGGCCCCCGCCGGCCTCGTGATGATGGCCATGGCGCCGGTGTCCGCCGCGCTCTCCAAGGCGCGGGGCGCGAAGGTGACCCTGATGCTCGGCGCCATGATCGTCGCCGCCGGGTACGGCCTCACCGTCGTGCTGATGGACGCCGTGTGGCAACTCGTCCTGGTGTCCTGTGTCATCGGTGCCGGGATCGGCTTCGCCTACGGCGCCATGCCCGCGCTCATCATGGGCGCGGTGGACCCTTCCGAGACGGGCGCCGCCAACAGCCTCAACACCCTGATGCGGTCCATCGGCACCTCCACCGCCGGCGCCGTCGCCGGGGTGATCCTCGCCCGGATGACCACCCCCTTCGGCACCACGGCCCTGCCCTCCGAGAACGGCTTCAAGGTCGTCATGGCCGTCGGTTCGGGCGCCGCGCTGCTCGCCCTCCTCGTCGCCGCCTTCATCCCGCGGCAGCGGACGGCCGCCGCCCCGGCGCCCGAGGACGCGGGTGAGGGTGCGGGCGCCGGCGAGCGGGGTGCGGGTGCTCCGGAACCGGTGAGCCGCGACCGGGGCACGGGCGCCCCGAAGACGGCCACCACCGAAGTGCCGGAACAGGCCGTGGGCGCCGCCGTCGCCATCCCGCTGGCCCGTGCCGTCGCGGAACTGGTCGCCACCGTCCCCGGACTCACGGACGACGGCCCGGCCGGGGGCGGGCACCCGGTGCGCGGCCGGGTGCGGGGTGCGGAGGAGGTGCCGGTGGGCGGTGCCGTCGTCACCCTGGTCTCGACGGCGGGACGGCAGTTGGGCCGCTCGGTCGCCGGGTCCGACGGTTCCTACGCGGTCGAGACGCCGGGGCAGGGGACGTACGTGCTGATCGCCTCCGCCGACGGACACCAGCCGCAGGCGACGACCGTCGTGGTCGGCGCCGAGCCGGTGACGTACGACGTGCTGCTCACGGGCAGCAGCGGGCTCGCCGGTGTGGTGCGGTCGGCGGAGAGCGGGGTGCCGGTCGCCGGGGCGGTCGTCATCGTCACGGACGTCCGGGGCGATGTGCTGACGACCGTACGGACCGACGGCAGCGGCGAGTTCGCCGTCGGCGACCTGGTGCCGGGGGCGGTGACCCTCGCGGTCAGCTCGCCCAAGCACCGCCCGCTGGCCCGGTCCGTCGAGATCGGCGCCACGGGGATCACCCGGGTGGACGTCGAGCTGCGGCCCGGTGCGCAGGTGCGGGGCACCGTGCGCGGGGCGGGCGCCCCGCTGGGCGACGCGCGAGTGACCCTGGTGGACGCCGCCGGCAACGTCGTCGCGAGCACGACGACCGGGAGCGACGGCGCGTACGCCTTCTCCGACCTGGACGGCGGCCAGTACACGGTCATAGCCACCGGCTACCCGCCGCGCGCCGAGGGCGTGAGCGTGTCCGGCGACATCGACGGCCACGACATCGAACTGGCCCACGCGGCCGACTAGGCCCTGCCCGGCCGGTCTTGGCGCATCAGCCCTGGGCGTCCGGTGCTCCGCGTCGGACGCCGCAGGCCCTTCCCCGCGACCCTCTTTGGCCACCGTGGGGCGGCGTCCCGTCCGTGTCCAGGACGGGCACGCGTCGCGGGGAGAATCCATACCTTGCGGCGCGGGAGGTGTACGAGGGGCCGGTCCGTCTGGCAGTACAGCAGGGAGCCGGAAGCCCGGGGTTCGCCCCTCTCCGGCGCCCAGACCGTCCACCTCCCCCAGGAGTCGTCCATGCCCCGCTCGGAAGCCCGCGTCCTCACCGACCGCCCCCACCGCTACGCCAAGCAGCTCGCCGCCCACCTCGGCCGCCGCGCCGATTCGACCTGGGACGAGGAGAAGGGAGAGGGCCACATCACCTTCCCGCAGGGCACCGGCACCCTCACCGCGACCGAGGGCGCCCTGCTGCTCACCCTGGAGACCGAGGCCGAACACCTCGACCGGCTCGAGGACGTGATGGGCCGTCACCTGGTCCGCTTCGGCACCCGCGACGAACTGGTCGTCGAGTGGCGGCGGGACACCGGGGAGGCCGGGAGCGTCCAGCGCGGCGGCTCCGACTGACCGCGCCGCCGGGCCGCCGTCCGACGTCCAGCACGTGTGAAGGAACGCGACCTGGACTTCCGGGGGACCCCGTCCCCCCTGACGCCGCGGCCCGGACGGGGGCTCACGGGGGCTGACACCTCACGGCTTCACCGCGGCGATGACGTGCAGGCCGCGCGGTCCGGCCGCGCTGTGGCGGACCCGCAGCCCCGGGCCGAGGCAGCACCCGGTGAGGCAGGGCCGGACTGAGGCGGAGCTTGGGACAGCCGCTGACCTGGAACGTCCAGGTGTCGCCGGCGCGCGTGTGGATCAGGTCGTGGACCATGACGGTGTCGTCGTCCACGGCTTCCGGGGCGCGGGTCATGATCCGGTCGTCGGTGGCCCGTACCGGAAGGAAGCGGTCGGTTCCCGTGCGGGGGCGGGTCAGGTCGCGGAAGGTCGGGACCAGGTGGCCTCCGGGGGCGAGGCACCGGGCCGCGTCGCCCGGTAACGCGGCCACGTCCGCCTTGCTCGGCAGATGGGTCAGTGTGTCGCCCATGCACAGCACCGCGGTCACGCTGGACGGGTGGGTGTGTTCCGCCAGCGCCGTGCGGATGTCGGCGTGCACCGGACGGATGACGGAGGCGTGCCCGGTGCGTTCCGCGAGGTCGCCGAGTTCGTCGAGGAGCGGTTCGGCTGGTGTCGACGGCGAGGATGGGGGAGAGGCCGAGGGCGGCCAGGGCGAGACTCTGCGGCCCGGATCCGCGGCCGAGGCCGGCCGCGAGGGCGCCGGCGGCGCCGGGTCGGACGCCCAGTTCCCTCAGCAGGCTGCCTGGTCGTCGGCGACGGCGGTGATGTCGCCGTCGAGCATCCAGGTGTAGTGCTGGGCGAGGAGCCGCTCGTAGCCGCCGCTGGGCAGACCGGCCGCACGGGCCTCGTCGGCGAGATCACCGGCTTCCGCACGTCGGTGATCTTCCAGCAGGTCAGCAACACGGCCCCGGCGCGCCTGCCCGCTCGCGGCCGGCGGCCCGCTTCGGGGGGCGCCGAGAGCTAGATCCGCCCCGCCCGCCGCTGTCGCCGCAGCAGCAGGGCCAGGTACAGGCCGCCGACCACCGCGGTCACCACTCCCACCGGCAACTGGGCGGACTCGTGGACGCGTTGGGAGGCGTAGTCGGCGGTCACCACGAGGAGGGCGCCGGCGCAGGTGGCCGCCGCCAGGTTGGGGCCGGGGACACGGGTGAGTCTGCGGGCCAGCTGGGGTGCGATGAGGGCCACGAACGGGATCGGGCCGGCCGCCGCCGTGGCGACCGCGCAGGCCGCCGTGGCCAGGACGAGCATCACCAGCCGGGTGCGCTGCACCGGCACCCCGAGCCCGCCCGCCACGTCGTCGCCCATCTCCAGGACCTTCAGCCGGCCCGCGGCCACCGCGACCAGCGGCAGCACCACCAGCAGCCCGTAGGCCGCCGGGCGGACGTCCTGCCAACCCCGGCCGTTGAGGCTGCCGTTGAGCCACACCATGGCCTGCGAGGCCTGGGTGAAACGGGCCTTGGCCAGCAGGTAGGCGTTCACGCCCTGGAGCAGCGCGCTGATTCCGATGCCGACCAGAACCAGCCGGTAGCCGTGGATGCCCCGCCGCCAGGCGAGCACGTACACCAGCAGAGCCGTGACCAGGCCGCCGACCACCGCGCCCCCGGCGATCTGCCCGCCGGTGCCGCCGACGACCAGGACGACGAGGAGGCCGCCGGTGGCCGAGCCGTAGGTGAAGCCGACGATGTCCGGGCTGCCCAGCGGGTTGCGGGACAGGCTCTGGAAGAGCGCGCCGCTCAGCCCGAGGGCGGCCCCCACCAGGATGCCGGTGAGCAGCCGCGGCAACCGCAGTTCGTTGACCACGAAGTCGGTGCGCCGGCTGCCGTTGCCGAGCAGGGTGCGCACCACGTCCGCCGGGGAGACCGTGTACTCGCCGGTGCCCAGGGCGAGGACGCCGATCCCGGCGGTCAGGGCGAGCACCAGCCCGCAGACCGTGACCGCCCGGACCTCGACACGCAGCGAGAGGCGGTGGGAAGGGCTGCGGACCACACGGGAGCGGCGCACGGGCGTGCTCTTCGGGGGAGGGACGGTCGCCGTCACACCGTCACCACCCTGCGGTAGCGCACGAGCGCGATGAAGACGGGCGCGCCGACCACCGCCGTGACCACGCCCGCGTCCAGCTCGTCGGGGCGTACGGCGACCCGGCCGAGGACGTCGGCGAGGAGCAGCAGCGTCGGCGCCAGCAGCATGGACAGCGGCAGCGTCCAGCGCTGGTCGGCCCCGGCGATCATGCGGGCCATGTGCGGGACGGCGAGGCCGACGAAGACGAGCGGTCCGACGGCGGCGGTGGCCGCGCCGCACAGCAGCGTCACCGCCAGCAGACCCAGGAAGCGGGTGCGGTGCAGATGGGCGCCCAGGGCCCGGGCCGAATCGTCGCCGAGTGCCATCGCGTTGAGGGGCCGTACGAGGGACAGGGCCACGAGCAGGCCGACCGCGACGAACGGCGTGAGGGTGGCGAGGGTGTCGGCGTCGGCCCGGGCGAGCGAGCCCACGCTCCAGAACCGCAGCTGGTCCAGCGCCTGGGCGTCGAGCAGCATCAGCGTCTGACTGACGCCGGTGAACACGGCCGCCACCACGGCCCCGCCCAGGGCGAGCCGCTCCGGAGTGGCGCCGCCGCGGCCGCCGGAGGCCAGCGAGTACGCCAGCAGCCCCGCCACCACCGCCCCGGCCATCGCGAACCACACCGACGCCCACATGCTGGTCAGGCCCAGCGCGGTGAGGGCGAACACCACCCCGGTGGCGGCGCCGGCGTTGATGCCGAGCAGTCCGGGATCGGCCAGCGGGTTGCGGGTCAGCGCCTGGATGAGCGCGCCCGCGACGCCCAGCGCGGCTCCGGCGGCGATGCCGGCGAGGGTGCGGGGCACCCGGACGTCCCAGACCACGGACGCGGCGATGGAACCGTCGTCGTGCAGCAGGGCGTCCAGCACGGTGGAGGCGGACAGCGAGCGCGAGCCGATCGCCAGGCTGAGCAGGACCGCCACCAGCAGCAGGACCAGGGCGCCGGACACGGCGAGGGTGCGGGTGGCGGTGCGGCGGCGCACGGGCGGACGCTCGGGGCGTCGTACGGTGGCGGTGGCGCCGCCGGGGTCAGTCGTCGCCACCGGCGCCCTCCGCCCGGAGCCGCTCGGTGATCCGGCGTCCGAGCGCCTTCTTGTCGGTCTTCCCGACCGAGGTGCGGGGCAAGGCGTCCACCACCTCCACCCGGTCCGGCAGTTTGTAGGCGGCGACCCCGCGCTCGGTGAGGAACACGGCCAGTTCCCGCTGGGTGGGGGCGTCGGCCCGGCCGCGCGGGACGAGGTAGGCGCAGGTGCGCTCGCCCAGCGTCGCGTCGGGCATGCCGACCACGGCCGCGTCGTGCACGGCGGGGTGGGCCAGCAGGTGGTTCTCCAGCTCCTCCGCCGAGATCTTGTCGCCGCCGCGGTTGATCTGGTCCTTCTCGCGTCCCTCGACGACGAGGTGGCCCGAGGGCAGGACTCGTACCAGGTCGCCGGTGCGGTAGAAGCCGTCCGGGGTGAAGGAGCGGGCGTTGTGCTCGGCGGCCCGGTAGTAGCCGCGCAGGGTGTAGGGGCCGCGGGTGAGCAGCTCGCCGGTGGCGCCGGGCGGCACGTCGTGACCGTCGGCGTCGACGACCCTGATCTCGTCGGCGGGGGAGAGGGGCCGGCCCTGGGTGTGCAGGACCAGCTCCTCGGGGTCGTCCAGGCGGGTGTAGTTGAGCAGGCCCTCGGCCATGCCGAACACCTGCTGGAGCGCGCAGCCGAGGGCGGGCCGCACCCGGGCGGCGGGCTCGGCGCCCAGCTTGGAGCCGCCGACCTGGAGCAGCCGCAGCGAGGACAGGTCGGCCTCCTCCCACTCCACCGCGTCCAGCCACAGCAGGGCGATCGGCGGGACGACGGCCGTGGCGGTGACCCGCTCCCGTTCGATCAGCGTGAAGGCGTCCTCCGGGCTGGGCGTGGGGGAGAGGACGACCGTGCCGCCGGCCATCAGGGTGCCGAGCAGCCCGGGGCAGGCGAGTGCGAAGTTGTGCGCGGTGGGCAGGACCACCAGGTAGACGGTGGACTCGTCGAAGCCGCACACCTCGGCGCTGGCACGCACGTTGTAGGCGTAGTCGTCGTGGGTGCGCGGGATCAGCTTGGGCTTGCCGGTGGTTCCTCCGGACAGCAGCAGCACCGCGACGTCGGAGGGATCAGGCTCGGGCAGCGGCACGGGGTCGGCGTCGACCTCCGCCAGCGCGGTGAACTCGGCCGCGTCGCCGGCCACCAGGACGTGCCGCACGGACGGCACCGCCTTGCGCAGGGTGCGCGCCAGCGTGCGGTGGTCGAAGTGGTCGTGCACGTCGGGGATGGCGTAGGCGGTCGCGCCGGCCGTCTCGGCGACGTGGACGATCTCGCTCTCGCGGTGGGCGGGCAGGGTGAGCACGGGGATCGCGCCCGCCCGCAGCAGCCCGAAGAACAGCACCACGAAGGCGTCGGTGTTGGGGAGCTGGACGACCACGCGGTCGCCCGCGCCGATGCCGGTCCGGCGCAGCCCGGCGGCTGTGCGGTCGGCGCGCAGGTCCAGTTCCGCGTACGTCCACCGGTTGCCGTCGGCGTCGACGAGCGCGGTGCGCCCCGGCGCGCGCTCGGCCCGCTCCCGCAGCAGCCGGTCCAGTGGCCGGCCCCGCCAGTACTCGTCGGCCCGGTACCGTTCCGCCAGCGTCTCGGGCCAGGGCACCCACCCGTCGAGCATGCTCAACTCCCGCCTGCCGTTTAGGAAAGGCTTGCCTAATGATCCGTCAGGGGTCAAGTCCGCGGGCGTGAACGGAAGGGCGGGGACGCATGTACGACCGGCTCGGTCTGCGGATCCGGTCACGCGATCTGGACGTGCCGTGATGCGGGGGCTAGGGTCTTGTGCCGATTAGGTTAGGTTAACCTAAGTCCAGGGAGGTGGGTCCTTGCTGCGTTATCGGAGCGCGGAGACGGAACTGCCGGGAGATCCCGTCCAGTTGGCCGCCGCGCTGGCCGAGTCGGGTCTCTTCGACCAACACGTGGTCTATGAACGGGAAGACGACTTCTGGTTCGCCGGAGGGGCGCTCGGCGAGGTCGTGGTCACTCGCTCCGGGATCCGCCGCCGCTGGCTCGCCGACGAGACGACGACCCCATTGGGGTCGCACCCACTGCGCCAGGTCCACGAACAGCTCGCCGGCATGGCGGTCGAGGACTGGCGCGCCTACGGCTGGATGGCCTTCGAGTTCTCCCACCTCCACGTCGACCGGCCCGACCGCGCCGGAGACGAGGACCTGCTCCATCTCGTCGTACCCCACAGTGAGGTGAGGCTCCGTCAGGGGCGGGCCGTGGTGCGCAGCGCCGACCAGGAGACCCTGGAGGCACTGGTCGCGTTACTCGGGAAGCCGGTGACCCGAACCGTCGCCCCGCCCCGGCCGATCGACGTGACCGACACCGACGGACGCTACCCGGAGCTGGTCGCCCGCGCGATCGAGGAGATCCGCGCCACCGACCTGCAGAAGGTGATCATCTCCCGGACCGTTCCGGTGCCCTTCCGCGTCGACTTCGTCGGTACCTATCTGCACGGCCGGTCCCACAACACCCCGGCCCGCTCCTTCCTGGTCGACCTCGGCGGACGCCGGGTCGTCGGGTTCAGCCCCGAGACCGTCGCCGAGGTCGGTGCCGACGGCGAGGTCGTCACCCAGCCGCTGGCCGGCACCCGGGCCCGGGGGTTCGGCGACCGGGAGGACGAGCGGCTGCGCGCCGAACTCCTCGCCGATCCCAAGGAGATCTCCGAGCACGTGCTCTCCGTGAAGCTCGCGGAGGAGGAACTCGCCACCGTCTGCAGCCCCGGCACGGTCTCGGTGCGCGACCTGCTGAGCATCCGTCAGCGGGGCAGCGTGCAGCACCTCGGCTCCAGTGTGCACGGCCGGCTCGCCGGCACGGCCACCGCCTGGGACGCGCTGCGGGCGGTCTTCCCCGCCGTCACCGCCTCCGGCATCCCCAAGGCCCCGGCCTTCGACTGCATCACCCGGCTGGAGGGCGGACGGCGCGGCATCTACAGCGGGGCCGTCCTGATGGCCGGCAGCGACGGGGAACTCGACGCGGCGCTGGTGCTGCGCAGCCTCTTCGAGGAGGACGGACGCACCTGGCTCAGGGCGGGCGCCGGCATCCTCGCCGGGTCGACGCCGGCCCGTGAACTGGAGGAGACCTGCGAGAAGTTGCGCAGTGTCGCGCCCTACGTCGTGCCCGCCCTCGCACCCGTACGGGACGACGCGCCCGGCGTCGTCCGCCCACGGGGTTAGGGGCCGGCGTGCGCCTCGGAGAAATCGTCGTCGACGTCACGCCCCTGCGGTCGAGCAGGGACTTCCGGCTGGTGTTCGCCACCCAGGCGATCTCCATGCTGGGCACCCACCTGACCTCGGTCGCGGCGAGCCTGCAGATCTACCACCTGACCGGCTCCTCGGTGCAGGTCGGGCTGATGAACCTGGTGCTGGGGCTGTCCCTGCTGGTCGGCCTGGTCGCCGGCGGAGTGCTCGCCGACCGGGTCGACCGGCGTCGTGCGGTGCTGGTGACCCGGGCGGTGACCGCGCTGGTGATCGCGGGGCTCGCCGTGAACGCGGCCCTGCCCGACCCGCGGGTGTGGTTCGTGTACGTCGCGGCCGTCCTCGCCGGGGGGATCAGCGGACTGGGCGGGCCGGCCATGATGGCGGCCACCCCGACCCTGGTCGCCCCCGGCCAGCTCGCGGCGGCCGGGGCGCTCACCACCCTCACCGCCCAACTCGGCGGCATGGTCGGCCCGTCGCTCGCCGGTGTCATCGCCGCGGGCCCGGGCGTCGCGCTGTGCTTCGCGATCGACGCGGCCGTGTACGTCGTCGGCCTGGCCCTCCTCGCCCCGCTGCCCGCGCTGCCGCCCGACGGCCCCGTCGAGGCGCAGCACCCCCTGAAGGCCATGGGGGAGGGCCTGCGCTTCCTGCGCGGCAACCAGGTCGTGGCGGGGCTGCTCCTCATCGACCTGTGCGCGGTGGTCTTCGCCATGCCCTACGCGCTCTTCCCCGAGCTGGGCACCGAGCACTTCGGCGGGGGCCCGTCCACCGTCGGCCTGCTCTACACCGCCCCCGCGGTCGGCTCCTTCTTCGGCGCGCTGACCAGCGGCTGGACCGGGCGGGTGCACCACACCGGGCGCGCCCTGATCGGGGCGGTCGCGGTGTGGGGCGCGGCGATCGCCTGCTTCGGACTGAGCCCGAACCTGTGGCTCGCGCTCGTCTTCCTCGCCCTGGCGGGTCTGGGCGACACCGCCTCGGAGATCCTGCGCCGTGCCCTGCTCCAGCACTACACGCCGGACCGTCTCCAGGGCCGGGTCGGCAGCCTGTGGCTGGCGCAGGCCACGGCGGGCCCCTCCGTGGGCAACGTGGAGGCGGGCCTGGTGGCCCGCGCACTCGGCTCGTCGTCGGGGGCGGTGGCCCTGGGCGGCCTCGTCTGCCTGGCGGGCGTGGCGGCCCTGGCGACGGCGATGCCGGGGCTGCGCAGGGCGACTTTGCGGGGGCCGGCGGGCGGAGGTCCGGGGGACGGTGGCCCGGCGGACGGTGGCCCGGCAGGCGGTCGTTCGGTGGAGGGCGGTTCGGCGGACGGTGGCCCGGTGGAGGGTGGTTCGGCGGGAGGTGGTCCGGCGGTTGCCGGTCCGCCCCTCGACGGGGAGTCCACCGAAGGCTCCGTCTCCCGCGGGGAGTTCACCGAAGGTTTTGTCCCCCGCGGGAAGCCCGCCGAGGGCTCCTCTCCCGGGAGGAGGCTCGCGGTGGACGGGTCCGGGACGCCGGGTGACCGGGCCCGGGGACCGGCCGTGGGCGGGACCGGGGCGCCGGGGGACCGCGGGCGGACGGACTCCGCCGGGAGCCGGCGGCCGGGGTCCGGGGGTGCCGGGCGAGCGGCCGCCGCCGGAAGCGAGCGGTCCGCGTCAGCGGATCCCGTCGACTGACACCGGACGGAGAGGGCCACCGGAGACAGCCATGCCGAGCGCGCAGATCAACGGAGTCACCCTCCATTACCAGGTCGCGGGCCGGGGTGACCCCGTCGTCCTGGTCATGGGCCGGGGTGCCGGCGGACGGGCCTGGCACCTGCACCAGGTGCCCGCGCTGACGGCCGCCGGATACCGGGTCGTCACCTTCGACAACCGCGGCATCCCGCCGAGCGGCGAGTGCCCCGGCGGCTTCACGATCGACGACATGGTGGCCGACACCGCCGGACTCGTCGAACACCTCGGTCTCGGCCCCTGCCGGATCGTCGGCACCTCGCTGGGGGCGTACGTCGTCCAGGAACTGATGCTCGCGCGCCCCGAGTTGGTGCGCCAGGGCGTGCTGATGGCCACCCGCGGCCGTACGGACACCCTGCGTGCCGCCGCAGCGGACGCCGAACGCGCGCTCCACGACAGCGGGGTGACGCTCCCGCCGGCCTACGCGGCCTGGGTGCGCGCCCTGCGCAACCTCTCCCCGGCCACCCTGGAGGACGAACAAAGCGTCCAGGACTGGCTGGAGCTGTTCGCGTTCTCACCCGAGGCGGGCGGCCCGGGCGCCCGCGCCCAGTCGGACATCACCGTCCCCGACGGGCGGCTCGCGGCCTACCGCGCGATCGACGTGCCCTGTCTGGTGGTCGGTTTCGCCGACGACCTCGTGCTGCCCCCGCGCCTGGGGCGCGAGGTCGCCGCCGCCATCCCGTCGGCGGTCTACCGGGAGATCAAGGACTGCGGCCACTACGGCTACCTGGAACGTCCCGACGAGGTGAACAGGGCGCTGCTGGAGTTCTTCCGGGGTCCGGGTCCTTCCGCAGATCCGGAAGTTGAATTAGGTTAGGCTCACCTAAGTATCTATTCAGGGGGTAGTGGTGCAGCGCACCGTGCTCAATGGAAAGATCCATCGCGCCACCGTGACCCAGGCCGACCTGCACTACGTCGGCTCGCTCACCATCGACCAGGACCTCATGGAAGCCGCCGACATCGTCGAGGGCGAACAGGTCCAGGTCGTCGACATCGACAACGGCGCCCGCCTGACCACATACGCCATCACCGGCGAACGGGGCAGCGGGGTCATCGGGATCAACGGCGCCGCCGCCCACCTCGTGCACCCCGGTCACCTGGTGATCATCATGTCCTTCGCCCTGCTCGACGAGGACGAACGGGCCGCGCACCGGCCCCGGGTCGTGCACGTCGACAAGGTCAACCGGGTCGTCGCGCTCGGCGCCGACCCGGCCGAGCCGGTGCCCGGAGCGCCGGACCAGTTCTCCGGATCCTTCACCCCGTCGCGCCAGGAGAGGAACTGAGCCATGGCCAACCCGTTCGACGACGACAACGGCGTCTTCCGAGTGCTGGTCAACGACGAGGGCCAGTACTCCCTGTGGCCGGAGTTCGCGCCCGTCCCCGCCGGCTGGAACAGCGTGCACGGCCCCGACACGCGGGCCGCCTGTCTGGAGCACATCGAGCGGAACTGGACGGACATGCGCCCGCGCAGCCTGGCCGAGGCCATGCGCGGGGCCGGGGACTGATGGCGCCCCGCCCGGTCGTGGAGGACGTCCTCCCCCTGTCACCGATGCAGGAGGGCATGGTCTTCCACGCGCTGTACGACGCCCACGCCCCCGACGTCTACACCGGCCGAACGGCACTCCACCTCGAAGGGCCCCTGGACGAGGGGCGGATGCGTGCCGCGGCCGGCGCGCTCCTCGCCCGGCACGCCAACCTGCGGGCCGCCTTCCGCACCCAGCGCTCCGGGCGCCCCGTCCAGGTCATCCCCAGCGTCGTGCCCACACCGTGGCAGGTCACCGACCTGTCCACCGTGCCCCCGGCCGGACGCACGGAGGCCTTCGAGCGGTTACTGGCCCGGGACCGCGACGAACGGTTCGACCTGGCCCGTCCACCGCTCCTCCGGTTCCACCTGGTGCGGTACGCCGACCACGACCACCGGCTGCTGATCTCCTCCCACCATCTGCTCTGGGACGGCTGGTCCGCCCCCGTGCTCGTGCGGGAGCTGTTCCAGCTGTACGCCTCGGACGGCGACCCCGCCGCCCTGCCCCGCGTCCGCCCCTACCGCGACTACCTGGCCTGGCTGGCCCGGCAGGACCGGGAGGCCGCCCACCGGGCGTGGCGGGCCGCCCTGTCCGGACTCGACCAGCCCTCACTCCTCGCGCCCGGTGCCCTCGACCGCCCCGCCGAACAGCCCGAACGGCTCGTCCTCGACCTCTCGGAGCAGGACACCGCCGCGCTCACCGCCGCCGCCCGCGCCCACGGCGTGACCGTCAGCACCGTTCTGCAGGGTCTGTGGGCGGTGCTGCTCGGCCGGCTGACCGGACGCGACGACGTGGTCCTCGGCGCCACCGTCTCCGGCCGCGACGCCGACGTCCCCGGCATCGACACGATGGTCGGCCTGTTCATCAACACACTGCCCGTCCGCGTACGGCTGCGACCGGCGGAACCCCTCGCCGAGCTGCTCGCCCGCGTGCAGGCCGAGCAGTCCGCGCTCCTGGACCACCAGTACCTCGGCCTCGCCGACATCCAGCGCGCCGCCGGACACCCCGCGCTCTTCGACACCCTGCTGGTCTTCGAGAGCTACCCGGTCGACGACGCCGGCATCGCCCGCGCCCTCGGCCCCGACGGCCCGCGGATGACCGGGGTCTCCGTCCACGACGCCACCCACTACCCGCTGACGCTGACCGCCCTCCCCGGAGCCCGGCTGACCCTGACCCTCGCCCACCGGCCGACCGTCCTCGACCGTACGGCGGTGGAAGGGATCGCGGCCCGGCTCCGGCGGCTGATCGGCGCGTTCGCCGAGGACGCCACCCGCCCCGTGGCCGCCCTGGACGTCCTGTCCGAGGACGAGCACCGCGCCCTGCGCGAGCGAGCCGCCCGCACCGCGCGTCCGCTCCCGCACCCCACGGTCCGCGCCCTCCTCGACGACCAGGCCGCCCGCACCCCGCACGCCCCCGCCCTCCGGCACGGCGGCACGACCCTGACCTACGCGGAACTCCACGCCCGGGCGGACCGGCTGGCCGCCGCCCTGACCGCACGCGGAGCCGGACCCGACTCCGTGGTCGGCGTGGCCCTGCCCCGCGGCACCGACCTGGTGACGGCACTGCTCGCGGTCCTCAAGGCGGGCGCGGCCGTCCTCCCGGTCGACCCCGCCTACCCGCGCGAGCGCATCGCGCTGATGCTGGGCGACGCGAACCCCCGGCACGTGGTCTGCGCGCCCATGACGGCCGAACAGCTCGCTGTCGCACCCGAGTCGGTCGTCCCGCCCGACGCGACCGGCACCCCGGGCGGCACCCCCGCCCCCCTGTCGCCCGACCACCCCGCCTACGTCATCTTCACGTCGGGCTCCACCGGCCGCCCCAAGGGCGTCGTGGGCACCCAGCGCGCCCTCGCCAACCGCCTCGCCTGGGCACGGGACCTGAGCGCGGACGACCCACCGGGCGTCCGCCTCGCCAAGAGCCCGCTCAGCTTCATCGACGGCCTCACCGAACTCCTCGGCGCCCTCGCCACGGGGGACGCCCTCGCGCTCGCCGACGACCATGAGACCGGCGACCCGACCGCGCTGGCCGCCCTGGCCGACCGCACCCGCGCCACCACGCTGACCGCCGTCCCCAGCCTGTACACCGCCCTCGTCGAAGCCGCCCCGCCGGGCGCCTTCGCCACCGTCCGCACCTGGATATCCAGCGGCGAGCCCCTGTCCGGCAGCCTGGCCGAGGCGATCACCCGACGCTGGCCGCACACCCGTCTGATCAACCTCTACGGCTGCTCCGAGGCGGCC
The DNA here is from genome assembly GCF_044455165.1 of Streptomyces sp. NPDC051315. Taxonomy (NCBI): domain Bacteria; kingdom Bacillati; phylum Actinomycetota; class Actinomycetes; order Kitasatosporales; family Streptomycetaceae; genus Streptomyces; species Streptomyces sp. NPDC051315. Next base: position 201,977 of record NZ_JBITEN010000002.1, on the reverse strand, counting down.
GGCGACAGCCTGGCGCACGTCCACGACGGCGGCGAGGGCCCCGTCCCGCTGGGCCGGCCCGTCGCCAACACCCGCGCCCACGTCCTCGACAGCTGCCTGCGCCCGGCCCCCGCGGGAGCCGTCGGGGAGCTGTACCTCGCCGGGGACGGCCTGGCCCGGGGCTACCTCGACCAGCCCGCCCGCACCGCCGAACGGTTCGTCGCCGACCCCTACGGCCCGCCCGGCAGCCGCCTCTACCGCACCGGCGACCTGGCCCGGCTGCGGCCCGACGGCACCGTCGAGTTCCTCGGCCGTGCCGACGACCAGGTCAAGATCAGGGGCTTCCGCGTCGAACCCGGCGAGATCGAGGCGGCCGCACGCGCGCTCCCCGGGGTGGCCACGGCGGCCGTGGCCGCCCGCCGGGACGGCTCGGCACCGCAACGGCTCGTCGCCTACGTCGTACCCGAGAGCGGGTCCGCCCCGGACCCGCTGCTGCTGCGCCGTACCCTCGCCGACCGCCTCCCGGCCCACCTGGTCCCGTCCGCCGTCGTGGTCCTCGACGCGCTGCCGCTGACCCCCAGCGGCAAGGTGGACCGCCGCGCGCTCCCGGCGCCCGACCACACCGGCGCGTCCACCCGCACGCCGCCGCGCACCGAGCCCGAGAAGGTGCTCTGCGCCCTGTTCGCCGAGGTGCTCGGCCTCGAACGGGTCGGCGCGGACGACGACTTCTTCGAACTCGGCGGCGACAGCATCGTCACCGTCCGGCTCGCCGACCGCGCCCGCAGGGCGGGGCTCGCGCTGGCCCCCCGGGACGTCTTCACCCACCGCACGCCGGCCGGCCTCGCCGCCGCCCTGGCCGACGACGCCCCGGCATCCGAGGACTTCACGGCGACCGGCGCACCGCTGGTGTCGCTCAGCCCGTCGCAACTCGACAACGTCAAGGCGAGGTGGAGGACCCGATGAGCAAGGAAACCGGGGACGACGGTTCCCTGGTCGAGGACGTCCTGCCGCTGTCCCCGCTGCAGCAGGGCCTGCTGTTCCACGCCCTGTTCGACGAGGGTGCCCAGGACGTCTACACCATGCAGACCCTGGTCGGGATCGAGGGCCCGCTGCGGCCCGACCTGCTGCGCACCGCCGCCGAGGAACTCTTCGCCCGCCACGCCAATCTGCGCAGCGCCTTCCTCCACGAGGACCTGGACGAGCCCGTGCAGGTGGTCCTCAAACAGGTCACCGTGCCGTGGCGGGAGGCGGAGGCCGCCGACGACACCGAGGCGGCCCGGCTGGCCGCCGCCGACGCCACGGCCCGCTTCGACCTGACCGACCCGCCCCTCCTGCGCCTCACCCTCATCACCCACGGCGACCGCCGCCTGCTCGTCCTCACCAACCACCACCTCCTGCTCGACGGCTGGTCCGTCCCGCTGCTGGTACGGGAGCTCCTCCAGCTCTACGCCGCCCGGCTCGCCCCCGGCCGCACGGCCCCGCCGCCCGCCGTCCGCCCCTACCGCGACTTCCTGGCCTGGCTGGCCTCCCGGGACCGGGAGGCGGGTGCCCGCGCCTGGCGGGAGGCGCTGGCCGGGGCCACCCCCACCCTGCTGTCGCCCGTCCCCGCCGGCGTGGTCCCGGTGCCGCCCGAACTGCACACCCTGCGGCTGACCGAGGAACTGACCGCCGAGGTCGGGCAACTGGCCCGCACCCGAGGGGTCACCGTCAACACGGTCGTCCAGGGACTGTGGGCGCTCCTGCTGGCCCGGCTGACCGGCCGGGACGACATCGTCTTCGGCGCCACCGTGGCCGGCCGCCCCGCCGAACTCACCGGCGTCGAGAACATGATCGGCCTGTTCATCAACACCGTGCCGGTCCGGGCGACCACCCCGCCGGGCGAACCGGCCGGCGCCTTCCTGCGCAGGCTGCAGGACGAACAGGCGCGACTGATGGACCATCAGCACCTCGGTCTCACCGAGATCCAGCGCCTCGCCGGAACGGGCGACCTCTTCGACACCCTGGTCGTCTTCGAGAACTACCCGATCGACGGCAAGGCGGTGGCGGAGGCCGAGGCCGTCTCCGGCCTGCGGATCACCGACGTACAGGGCTCTGGCGCCACCCACTACCCCCTCACCCTCGCCGTCCTCGCCGAACAACGCCTCGGCGTGGTCTTCGAGTTCCGCCCCGACTGCCACGACCGTACGGCCGTGGAGGAACTGGCCGCCCGCTTCGAACGCCTCCTGCGGGCGTTCGTGGCCCACCCCGACGCCCCGCTGGCCGCCCTCGACGTCCTCGCCCCCGAGGAGCGGACGGCACTGCTCGCCACAGGGGTGGGGGAGCGGCTGCCGGTGCCGTACGCCACCCTGCCCGACGTCATACAGGACCGCGCGGCGCGCACCCCGGACGCGATCGCCGTCGTCGGCGGCGAACAACGCCTCACCTTCGCCGAGTTGAACTCCGCGGCCAACCGGCTGGCCCGACTGCTGGTGCGGTCGGGGGCGGGGCCGGAGCGGTTCGTCGCGCTGGCGCTGCCGGCGGCACCGGACACGCTCGTCGCACTGCTCGCGGTGCAGAAGGCGGGCGCGGCCTATCTGCCGCTGGACCCGGCGTGGCCCGGGGAGCGCATCTCCGGGATGCTCGCGGACGCCCGGCCGGTGGCGCTGCTGACGGTCGCACAGGCCGCGCCCGCCCCGGACGCCCTGGGCGGCGTACCCGCCGTACTCCTCGACGACCCCGCCCCGCTGCGGGGGATCACCGACGACTCCGACCTCACCGACGCCGACCGCCTGGCGCCCCTGCTGCCCGAGCACCCGGCGTACGTCATCTACACCTCGGGCTCCACCGGCCGCCCCAAGGCCGTCGTCGTACCGCAACGGGCCGTCGTCAACCTCTTCGCGGCCCACAACGCGGCCCTGCACACCCCGGCGTCGACGGCGGCCGGCGGCCGGCCGCTGCGCATCGGACACGCCTGGCCCACCGCCTTCGACGCGTCCTGGCAGCCCATGCTGTGGATGTTCGCCGGGCACGAACTGCACCTCGTCCCCGACGACGTGCGCCGTGACCCCGACGCGCTGCGCGCCTTCCTCGACCGGCACCGGATCGAGTTCATCGAGCTGTCGCCGTCCCTGGTGGGGGAGCTGGTCACCCGGGACGGCTGGCGGGCCGGCCTCAAGGTGCTGGGCGTCGGCGGTGAGGCCGTCCCGCCGGATCTGTGGCGCACCCTGCGCGAGACGGACGGCCTCACCGTCCACAACCTCTACGGGCCCACCGAGTGCACCGTCGACTCGGCCGACTGCGACCTCGCGCTCAGTGAACGGCCCGCGATCGGCCGACCGGTCGCCGGCGGGCGCCTGCTCGTCCTGGACGGGCACCTGAACCCCGCACCCGTCGGTGTCGAGGGCGAGCTGTACATCGCCGGCGCCGGTCTCGCCCGCGGCTACCTCGGGCAGCCGGGAGCCACCGCGAGCCGCTTCGTCGCCGACCCGTTCTCCGGGGAGCCCGGCGCCCGGATGTACCGCACCGGCGACATCGCCCGCTGGACCGAGGACGGTCTGGTGGAGTGCCTCGGCCGGATCGACGACCAGGTCAAGATCAGGGGCTACCGCGTCGAACCGGGCGAGATCGAGGCCGTACTCCTCGACCACGCACACGTGGACCGCGCCGCCGTCGTTGTCCGCGAGGACGCCCCGGGAGTGCGCCGGCTGGTCGCCTACGTGGTGCCGGCCGCCTCCGCGCCACCGGCCGAGGAGATGACGCGGTCGCTGCGCCGGACCGCCTCCGCCGTCCTGCCCGACTACATGGTGCCGTCCGCGTTCGTGACGGTCGACGGGTTCCCGCTCACCCTCAACGGCAAGCTGGACACCGCCGCCCTCCCGGCCCCGGCCCGGTCCTCCCGCCCCGCCGACCGGCCGCCCGCCGACGCCACCGAACGCCGGCTCGCCACCCTGTTCGCCGAGGTGCTCGGGCTCGACGAGGTCGGCGTGCACGACAACTTCTTCACGCTCGGCGGGGACAGCATCGTGTCCATGCGGCTGGTCGGGCAGGCCCGGGCCGCAGGACTCACGATCTCCCCGCGCGACGTCTTCGAACAGCCGACGGTCGCCGGACTCGCCCGACGCGCCGGCACCGCCCGGCCGCGGGAGACGGACCCGGCGGCGGGCACCGGCGACATCCCGCTGACGCCCGTCCTGAGCCGGCTCGTCGAGCGGGGTGTCCCCTTCCGCGCCCTCAGCCAGGCCCGGTTCCTCAGGACACCGGCCGCGCTGGACCTCGCCGGACTCCACCGCACCGTCCAGGCCGTCCTGGACCGGCACGACCTCCTGCGCGCCGGCCTCGCGCAGGACGGACCGGACGGGCGGTGGCGGCTGCGCGCCGCTCCCGCCGGCACGGCCCGCGCCACCGACTGCGTACGGCGCGTCGACGCCTCCCGGCTCGACCACGCCACCGTCGCCACCCTCGTGCCGGACTCCTTCGACGAACTCGTCGCCGAACTCGACCCGGCCTCCGGCGCGGTGGCCCGCTTCCTGTGGTTCGACACGGGACCGGGGCATGAGGGACGGCTGCTGGTCGTCCTCCACCACCTGGTGACCGACGCGGCCTCCTGGGGCGTACTGGCGGCCGACCTCGCCGCAGCCTGGGAGGGCAGGCCGCTCTCCCCGCCCGGGACCTCCGTCAAGGAGTGGGCCCACGCCCTGCACGCGGAGGCCGTCTCGGCTCGCCGCACCGCCGAACTCCCGCTGTGGGAAAGCGTCCTGGGCGATCCGGAGACTCCCCTGGGCGCCGCCCCGTTCGACCCCCGCCGGGACACCACGGACACCGTGCGCCGGCACTGGACGGTCCTCGGGCCCGACCTCACCGCCCGGCTCACCGAGGGCTCCGTCCAGGACCTGCTGCTGACCGCCCTCGCGCGCGCCGTCCCCGCCTGGCGGCGCGAGCTCGGCCGCGCAACACCCGGCACCTCGGTACTCCTCGGCCTGGAGAGCCACGGCCGCGAGGAGCACCTGCTCCCCGGCGCCGACCTGTCCGCCACCCTCGGCTGGTTCACCACCCACGTCCCGGTCCGGCTCGACGCCGGACCGCCTCCCGGGACCGACCAGGTGGGCCGGATCCGCGACCAACTGGCCGCCCTGCCCGACCACGGCATCGGCCACGGCCTGCTGCGCCACCTCAACCCCGACACCGCCGCCCGCCTCGCCGCGCTCCCCGAACCCCAGATCGGGTTCCACTACCTCGGCCGGATGGCGCTGGGCGACCGCCGGGAAGGGCCGGCCGCCGCCGTGTTCACCGGCGCCCCCGAGACCGGCGTCATGGGCAGCGCCGCCGACCCCGGCACCCCCGCCTCCCACCCCCTCGTCGTCGACACGGGGATCGACGACGGGGCCGACCCCGCCGGACCGGTGCTGAGGGTCTGCTGGCAGTGGCCCGAACGGCTCTTCACCGAGCCGGAGATCACCCGGCTGGCCGACCTGTGGACCACCTCCCTGGACCTGCTGCTGAAGGGCGGTACACCGTGACGCGGACGAGCCCGGCGAACGACCTCGCGGCCCGCAGGCGCGAACTGCTCCGCCGCAGGCTGGAGACGGCCGGACTGGCCGACACCCCGGCCCGCTCCGAGACCGTCCCGCCCCGCCCCCCGGACCAGCGCCCGCTGCCGCTGTCGTACGCCCAGTCGCGGATGTGGCTGCTCCAGCGGCTCGACCCGGACAGCCCCGCCTACAACGTCTGTCTCGCCGTCCGGCTGCGCGGCCCGCTGGACGCGGCCGCCCTGCACACGGCGCTCCAGGGGCTGCTCGACCGCCACGAGGTGCTGCGCACCCGCTACCCGGCGACGCCCGACGGCACCCCGGAGCAGGTCGTCGACGCGCCGGCCGAGGTCGTCTTCGCCACCGCCGACCTGAGCGGCCTGTCACCCGGGGAACAGGACCGGCGCGCCGACGAGTCGGCCCGCGCCGCCTCCGCGACCCCCTTCGACCTCGCCACCGAGCACCCGCTGCGCGCCCTGCTGCTCCACCGCGCCCCCACCGACCACACCCTCGTCCTGACGGTGCACCACATCGCCTGGGACGGCGGCACGTTCAACGCCCTCTCCCGGGACCTGACCGCCCTGTACCGGGCGGCCGTCGACGGGCGGCCGTCCGGACTCGCGGCGCTGCCCGTCCAGTACGCCGACTACGCCGTCTGGCAACGCACCGCGTGGACCGACGAGCGGCTCGCCGGACACCTCGCCCACTGGCGGTCCGCCCTCACCCCGCCCCCGCCGCCCCTCGCCCTCCCGGTCGACGCCCCACGCGCCGACCGGCCCACCGCGGACGGCGGCCGCCGCTTCCGCACCTTCGCCCCCGAGACCACCGACCGGCTCACCGCGTACGCGCGGGCCGCGGGCGCGACCCCCTTCATGGTCCTGTTCGCGGGTCTCGCCGCCCTGCTGCACCGCTGCACCGGCGCCACCGACGTCCCCATCGGATCCGCCGTGATGAACCGCGACCTCCCCGGGCTCGACCAGCTCGTCGGCAACTTCGGCAACACCCTCGCCCTGCGCGCCGACCTGGACGGCGACCCGGGCTTCGCCGAACTCCTCGAGCGGGTCCGCCAGGTGTGCACCGAGGGCTACGCCCACCAGGACATGCCCTTCGACCGCCTCGTCGAGCAGCTCCGCCCCGAGCGCCACCCCGGCCGCTCCGTCTACTTCGACGTCATGCTGCTCTTCCTCGCCCAAGGGCTCCAGGGCCCCGAACTGCCCGGCATCACCGCCACCTGGGAGACCGTCCACAACGACACCACCCAGTTCGACCTCTCCCTGGAGGCCTTCCTCACCGGCGGACGGCTGAGGATCGAGGCCACCCACCGCGCCGGACTGTTCACCGGCGACACCGTCGACCGGCTCCTCGGCCACCTGGAGACCCTGCTCTGCGCCGCACTCGCCGACCCCCGACGCCCGGTCTCCGAGCTGCCGTTGATGACGCGGGACGAGGAACGCCGGGTCGTGGAGGAGGGGAACCCCACCGCTCACCGCGTCCCCGAGGTCACCCTCGTCGACCTGCTCACCCCCCGCACCCCGGACGCCTGCGCGCTCCTCGCCGACGACGCCCCGGACGGACTCACCCACGCCGGACTGCACGCCCGCGCCAACCGGCTCGCCCGCGTCCTGATCGCCCACGGCGTCGGCCCCGAACGCCTCGTCGGCGTCGCGCTCGACCGCGGCACCGACCTGGTCGTCGCCCTCCTCGCCGTCCTCAAGGCGGGCGGCGCGTACGTGCCACTGGACCCCGGCTACCCCGCCGAACGCCTGGCGTTCGTCATCGAGGACACCGCTCCGCTGCTGATCCTCACCTCGGAGGCGGTGGCGGGCACGCTCCCCGCCCGGGGAATCCCGCTGCTCCTGCCCGACGACCCGAGGATCGCGGAGGCCGACGACCGCGAGCTCACCGACGCCGACCGGTCGCTGCCGCTACGGCCCGGGCACCCGGCGTACGTCATCCACACCTCCGGCTCCACGGGCCGCCCCAAGGGCGCCGTCGTCCCGCACGCAGCGATCGTCAACCGGCTGCTGTGGATGCAGGACACCTACCGGCTCACACCCGGCGATCGGGTCCTGCAGAAGACCCCGGCGAGCTTCGACGTCTCCGTCTGGGAGTTCTTCTGGCCGCTCATCAGCGGGGCGACCCTGGTCCTGGCGCGTCCCGGCGGCCACCGCGACCCGCGCCACCTCGCCGAGCTGATCCGCGAACGACGCGTCACCACCGCCCATTTCGTCCCCTCCATGCTGCGGGTCTTCCTCGACGACCCCGCCGCGACCGAGGCCCGTGGCGTCCTGCGCCGGATCGTGTGCAGCGGCGAGGCCCTGCCGACCGAACTGGCAGACCGGTGTGCCGAGTTGCTGGAGGGCACGGAGCTCCACAACCTCTACGGCCCCACCGAGGCCGCCGTCGACGTCACCTCCTGGCCGTGCGCCGAGGGCACCCGCTCCGCCGCCGGCTCCGTGCCGATCGGCCGGCCGGTGTGGAACACCCGCACCCTCGTCCTGGACGCCCGGCTGCGCCCGGTGCCCCCGGGCGTACCCGGCGAGCTGTACCTGGGCGGCGTCCAACTGGCCCGCGGCTACCTCGGCCGCCCCGCCCTGACCGCCGACCGCTTCGTCGCCGACCCCTTCGGACCGCCCGGCGCCCGTCTGTACCGCACCGGCGACCTCGTCCGCCGGAACGCCAACGGCGTCCTGGAGTTCCTCGGCCGCTCCGACGACCAGGTGAAGATCCGCGGCTTCCGCGTCGAACCGGCCGAGACGGAAGCGGCCCTCGCGGCCCTGCCCGGGGTGTCCCAGGCGGCGGTGACCGTACGTCAGGACGCGCACGGTGAGCCGCGGCTGATCGGGTACGCCGTCCCCCGGCCCGGCGTCGGCCTGCGCCCGCTGAGCCTGCGCGAGGCCCTCACCGCGACCCTCCCGGACCACCTCGTGCCCGCCGCCGTGGCCGTCCTGGACGCCCTCCCGCTCACCCCCAACGGCAAACTCGACCGCCGGGCCCTGCCCGCTCCCGACCTCGCCGCCCTGACCACCGCCACCGCACCGCGCACCGAGACGGAGGCGGCCCTGTGCGCGCTCTTCGCCGACCTGCTCGGCCTGCCCGCGGTCGGCGTCCACGACGCGTTCTTCACCCTGGGCGGCCACTCCGTCCTGGCCACCCGGCTCGTCGCGCGCGTCCGGGCCGAGCTCGGCGTCGAGATCCCGCTGCGGGCCGTGTTCGACACCCCCACCGTGGCGGGGCTCGCGCCCCTGCTGAACCACCCGGGAACCCACCGCCGCGCCCTGCGCCCCGCCCCCCACCGCCCCGACCCGCTCCCCCTCTCCTCCGCCCAGGCCAGGCTCTGGTTCCTGCACCGCCTTGAGGGCCCCGACCCCAGTTACAACATCCCCACCGCCCACCACCTCGCCGGCCCGCTCGACCCGGCCGCCCTGCGCGCCGCGCTCGACGACGTGGTGACCCGCCACGAGACCCTGCGCACCGTGTACCCGGACCACGACGGCACCCCCCGCCAGCACGTACTCGCCCCGGACGAGGCGTCCGTCCCCTTCGCCGTCGTACCGGCCCGCCCGGACGACGTCGACGCCCTGCTGCGGGAGGCCGCCGCCCACCCCTTCGCCCTGGACACCGAACTCCCCCTGCGGGCCACGCTGTTCACCCTCGGCCCCGACGAGCACGTCCTCCTGCTGCTCCTCCACCACATCGCCACCGACGGCTGGTCGGAAGCCCCGCTGCTGGCGGACCTGGAGACCGCGTACGCCGCCCGCTCCCGGGGCGCCGCCCCCACCTGGGCCCCGCTCCCCGCGCAGTACGCCGACTACACGCTCTGGCAGCGGGAGCGGACCGACGACGGTGACCTGGACCACTGGACGCGACAGTTGGCCGGCCTCCCCGAGGAACTCCAGCTCCCCGTCGACCGGCAGCGCCCCGCCGTCCACGGCCACCGGGCCGGCGCCGTCGACTTCACCGTCGACGCGGACACCCACCGGGCCCTGCGGGAACTGGCCGCGGACACCGGCGGCACCGTCTTCATGGCGCTCCAGGCCGCCGTCGCCGTCCTCCTCGCCCGGCTCGGCGCCGGCGAGGACATCCCGCTGGGCACACCCGTCGCCGGCCGGGGCGACCCCGCCCTCGACGACCTCGTGGGCCTCTTCGTCAACACCCTCGTCCTGCGGACCGACGTCTCCGGCGACCCCACCTTCCGTACGCTGCTCGCCCGGGTCCGTGAGACCGATCTCGACGCCTACGCCCACCAGGACCTGCCGTTCGAACAGCTGGTGGACGCGCTCGCCCCCGCCCGCTCGATGGGCCGCCACCCCCTCTTCCAGGTGATGCTCGCCCACCAGCAGGCCCCGGAGCGGACCCGGGACTTCGCGGGGCTGACCCTCACCGGACGCCGCGTCGACTTCTACACCGCGAAGACCGACCTGGCCTTCCACCTGTTCGAGAAGGCGGACGCCGGCGGCGTCGACGGATCCCTCGTCTTCAGCACCGACCTGTACGACCGGGAGAGCGCCGAGGAGATCGCGGAGCGCCTGGTCCGGCTCACCGCCGACCTGGCCCGCCACCCCGACCGTCCCATCGGCGCCGCCGACGTCCTCACCCCGCACGAGCGCACGCTGCTGCTGGACGAGTGGAACGACACCGCCCACCCCATGCCCGTCACCACCCTCACCGCCCTCGTCGAGGAGCAGACCGCCCGCACCCCGCACCTCGTCGCCGTCGAGTACGGCACCCCGGGCGGCCCGTCCCTCACCTACGCCGAACTCGACGCCCGCGCCAACGCCCTCGCCCACCGGCTGCGGGAACGCGGTGTCGGCCCCGAACGGTGCGTGGGCATCCACCTCGAACGATCGGTGGAGATGGTGGTGGCACTGCTCGCCGTACTGAAGGCGGGCGGGGCCTTCGTGCCGCTGGAGCCGTCCTGGCCGGCCCGCCGCATCGCCGAGGTGTGCGCCGGCGCGGCCCTCACGGCGGTGCTGGTGCGCCCCGGGGACGCCCTGGAGGGCGTCCCGCGCGTCGAGGTCGACCTGAGCGGTCCCGTCCCGGACGCCGAGCGTCCCGAGGTCACCGTCGACCCCGAGGGCCTCGCCTACGTCATCTACACCTCCGGCTCCACCGGCGTCCCCAAGGGCGCCATGATCCGGCACCGCGCCATCGCGCACCGGCTGCTGTGGCAGCGCGGCCTGCTCGGTTTCGGACCCGACGACGCCGCCCTCTTCAAGGCCCCGCTCGGCTTCGACATCTCCATCAACGAGATCTTCCTGCCGCTGGTGCACGGCGGCCGCGTGGTGATCGCCGAACCCGGCGGCGAGCGCGACGTCGACTACCTCCTCGACACCGTCGAACGCCACCGCGTCACCTTCACCTACCTCGTCTCCTCCATGCTCGACCTCCTCCTCGAACTCGACGGCTTCGCCCACCGGGCGGCCTCGCTCAAGCACGTCTGGTGCGGCGGCGAGGTCCTCACCCCGGAACTCTTCGCCCGCTTCCGCGCCGCGAGCGACGCCGTCATGTACCACGGGTACGGCCCGGCCGAGGCCACCATCGGCGTCAGCCACGTCGTCTACCGCACCGGCGCCGTCCGCAGCGCCGTCTCCATCGGCCGCGCCAACACCAACACCCGCCTGTACGTCCTCGACGACCGGCTGCGGCCCGTCCCCGTGGGCGTCCCCGGCGAGCTGTACGCCGGCGGGATCTACCTCGGCCGCGGCTACGTCAACGACCCGCGCCGCACCGCCGACCACTGGGTGGCCGACCCCTTCGGCCCGCCCGGCGAGCGCCTCTACCGCACCGGTGACCTGGTCCGCCGGCGCCGTGACGGCACCCTGGAGTTCCTCGGCCGCGCCGACAACCAGGTGAAGATCCGCGGCATGCGCGTGGAACTGGAGGAGATCGAGGCGATCCTCGAACAGCACCCGGGCGTACGGCGCGGGGTGGCCGTGATCCGCGAGGACTCCCCGGGCGTGAAACGCCTCGCCGGGTACTGCCTGGCCTCACCGGACGGCGTGGCCGACCTGTCGGACTGGCTGCGGGAACGGCTGCCCGAGCACATGGTCCCGGCCACGCTCACCGTCCTCGACGCCTTCCCGCTGCTGCCCTCCGGCAAGGTCGACCGCGCGAGCCTGCCCGCCCCCACGACCGCCGCCACCGCCGCGACCCGCGCTCCCGCCGACGAGCGCGAACGGCTGCTGTGCGCCCTGTTCGCCGACGTCCTGGGCCTGCCCGAGGCCGGCGTCGACGACAACTTCTTCACCCTCGGCGGCGACAGCATCGTCTCCATCCGCCTCGTCACGCTGGCCCGCCGGGTCGGTCTGGCCCTGAGCCCCCGTCAGGTCTTCCAGTCACCCACCCCGGCCGGTCTCGCCGCGGCCGCCGCGGCACCGGGACCGGCGGCCGCCGCCCCGGCCGACGACCCGCTGGGCGAACTGGAGCCGATCCCGGTCATGCACGGTTCCCACGACGGCCTCGCCCAGGCCGTCCTGCTGGTGACCCCCGCCGGGCTCACCCACGAGCGGCTCACCGCCGTCCTCCAGGCCGTGCTGGACCGGCACGACATGCTGCGCGCCCGGCTCACCGGGGAGTCCACCGGGCGTCCGCGGCTCGTCGTACCGGCCGAAGGGGCCGTATCCGCGGCGGAGTTGCTCAGCACGGCCGACCACCCGCAAGGGCGGCTCGCGGACGCGGCCGCCGCGCTCGACCCGCGGGCGGGCCGCATGCTGCGGGCCGTGTGGTCGCCCACGGCCCGCCGGCTCCTCCTCGTCGCCCACCACCTGGTCGTCGACGGCGTGTCCTGGCGCATCCTCTGCGCCGACCTCGCCGAGGCCTGGCAGGCCGTCGCCGCGGACCGGGCACCGCGCCTGCGACGGACGGGCACCTCCTTCCGTCGCTGGAGCCGGCTCCTCGCCCAGGAGGCCCGTACGCCCGACCGGGTCGCTGAACTGGCCTGGTGGACCGGGGCGCTCGCCGACACGCGCCCCCTGCTGAACCGGCCCTTCGACGCCACGGCGACGCCCCGGGAGAGGACCAGGGTCCTCCCCGAGGAGCTCACCGCACCCCTCCTGACGGCCGTGCCCGCCGCCTACCACGCGACCGTCCCCGACGTGCTGCTGACCGCCCTCGCCCTGGCGGCCGCCGCCTGGCGGGAGGAGCGCGGTGACCTCACCGGCCGCTCGCTGCTCGTCGGACTGGAGGGACACGGCCGCGCCGAACACCTCGCCGAGGGGGTGGACCTGTCCGCCACCGTCGGCTGGTTCACCACCGTCCATCCCGTCGGTATCGACCCCGGCCCCCTGGACCTCGACGACGCCCTCACCGGCGGCCCCTCCGCCGCAACGGCCCTCAAACGCGTCAAGGAACAACTGCGGGCGGTCCCCGACCACGGCCTGGGCCACGGCCTGCTGCGCCACCTCAACCCCGACACCGCCCCCGAACTGGAGAAACTCCCGCAGCCCCAGATCGGCTTCAACTACCTCGGCCGGTTCACCGCGTCGGCCACCGGCGAGGAACCCTGGGAACTCGCCCCCGAGGCGCCCATGCTGCGCGTACCGCCGGACCCCGGGCGCGCCGCGCCCTTCGGGCTGGAGATCAACGCGGTGGCGGTCGAGGACGCGGACGGCACCCGCCTGCACGTCTCGGCGGTTTGGCCGGAGGGGTTCCTCACGTCCGCCGAGGCGGAGGGAGTGATGGACCTGTGGGAGCGGGCCCTGCGCGGCCTGGTCCGGCACGTCGGGACCCTGCCGGGAACGGCGGGCGGCCTGACCCCCTCGGACCTCCCCCTGGTGGCCCTGACCCAGGAGGACATCGAGGACTTCGAGAACGACTTCGGCGACGACCTCGACTTCGACCTCGACGACGACGTCGACGAGCTCTGAGCGATGAAGCGGAGGAACCGGTGACGCAACACCCCCCGACCGCAGACGAGTTGCTCCGTGCGGTCACCGACACGTTCGACCCCGCGGAGCGGCCCGGCGAGGACGACAGCCTCATCTCCTGGGGCCTGGACTCGATCACCCTGATGAGGATCGCCGGCGGCTGGCGCCGGCAGGGCGTCAGGGTCGGCTTCGCCGAACTGGCCAGGGAACCGACGCTCCGGGCCTGGCGCGCCCTGCTGGCCTCCCGTACGGCGGCCGCCCCCCGGACCGCACCCGAGCCCGCACCGCCCACGCCCGTGACCGTCCCGGACGAGCCCTTCCCGCTGGCCGTGATGCAGCACGCGTACTGGATCGGCCGCGGCGAGGACACCACCCTCGGCTCCGTCGCCGCCCACCTCTACGTCGAGTTCGACGGCGCCGACGTGGACGCCGACCGCCTCGAGGCGGCCGTACGAGCCCTCGCGGCGCGGCACGACATGCTGCGCGCCCGCTTCACCGACGACGGCCGCCAGGAGATCCTGCCGGCGCTCACCCGCCCCGCCACGACCGTCCACGACCTGCGCGAACTGGACGAGAAGGCGGCGTGGGCGCGGCTGGACGAGCTGCGGTACGCGTCCTCGCACGCACGGCTGGACGTCGCGGCCGGCGAGGTCTTCTCCGTGCTGCTGTCACTGCTGCCCGAGGGACGCACCCGGCTCCATGTCGACGTCGACATGCTGGCCGCGGACGCGCTCAGCTACCGGGTCCTCCTCTCCGACCTCGCCACGCTGTACGAGGACCCCGGTGCCTCCCTGCCGCCGATCCGCACCAGTTACCCGGCGTACCTGGCGGAACGCGCCGACGTACGGCGGCTGAGCCGCGCGCAGGCGCAGGAGTGGTGGCGCCGACGTGTGCCGGAGCTTCCCAGCGCCCCCGACCTGCCCCTGGTGCCCGAGGCCGAACGGGCCGATCCCACCCGGGTGACCCGCCGCCACCACTGGCTGCCGCCAGAGGAGAAGCGGCGGCTGACCGCCCGAGCCCACCAGCACGGGCTGACCCCGGCCATGGCGGTGGCGACGGCCTTCTCGGAGGTGCTCGCCGCCTGGAGCGGACAGCCCCGCTTCCTGCTCAACGTGCCCATGTTCGACCGGCGCGGCTCGCACCCCGACGTCGACCTGCTCGTCGGTGACTTCACCAGCTCGGTGCTGCTCGACGTCGACCTGGGCGAGCGCGCGCCGTTCGCCGAGCACGCCCGGCGCCTCCAGGACCGTATGCACACCGATGCCGCGCACTGCGACTACTCCGGTGTGGAGGTCCTGCGCGACCTCTCCCGCGAACGCGGCGAACAGGTCCTCGCACCCGTCGTGTTCACCAGCGCGCTCAACCTCGGCGAACTGTTCGACGCCGGTGTACGGCGGTCCTTCGGCGAGCCGGTGTGGATCATCTCGCAGGGACCGCAGGTCCTGCTCGACGCGCAGGTCACCGAGGTCGACGGGGGGCTGCTGGTCAACTGGGACGTCCGCGAGGACGCGTTCCCCGCCGGGCTGATCGACGCGATGTTCGCCGCCTTCCACGGTCTCGTCGCCCGTCTCGGCACCGACGACGAGGTCTGGGAACAGCCGGTCCCCGCCCTGCTCCCCGCCGACCAGCGGACGGTGCGCGCCGCGGTCAACGCCACCGACGGCCCGCGCGGCCACCGCCTGCTCCACGAGGCCTTTTTCGCCCGGGCGGCCGAACAGCCCGATGCCCCGGCACTGCTGTGGGGGAGTGAGCAAGTCTTGGCCTACGGGGAGTTGGCGGACCGCGCGCTGCGCTGTGCCGCCGCCCTCGTGGCCCGTGGCGTGCGCCCCGGGGACACCGTCGCCGTCAGCCTCCCCAAGGGGCCCGACCAGATCACCGCCGTCCTCGGTGTGCTGGCCGCGGGGGCCGCGTACGTACCGGTCGGTGTCGACCAGCCTCCCGCCCGCCGGAACCGCATCCACGCCATCGCGGGCTGCCGCGTGATCCTCACCGACGGCCGCCTCCTGGACGGCCCCGGTGACCCGGACGTCCTGCCGGTGGCGGAGGCGGTGCGCGAGACGCCCCTGCCGGAGCCGGTCCGAGCGGACGAGGAACAGGTCGCCTACGTCCTGTTCACCTCGGGCTCCACCGGTGAGCCCAAGGGCGTCGAGGTACCGCACCGGGCGGCCGTGAACACGATCGACGACCTCGACGAGCGCTACGCGGTGGGCACGTCGGACCGCTGCCTCGCCCTGTCAGCGCTGGAGTTCGACCTGTCCGTCTACGACGTCTTCGGTCTGCTCGGCGCCGGTGGCGCGGTGGTCCTCGTGGCCGACGACGACCGGCGCGAGGCCCGCCGGTGGGCCGACCTGGTGCGCACGCACAAGGTGACGCTCGTCAACTGCGTGCCCCCGCTCCTCGACATGCTGTTGCTCGCCACCGCCCCCGGCGAACTGACCGGCCTGCGGGCGGTGTTGCTGGGCGGCGACTGGGTCGGGACCGACCTGCCCGGCCGGCTCGCCGAGCGCGCCCCCGGCTGCCGGTTCGCGGGCCTCGGCGGCACGACCGAGACCGCGATCCACTCCACCGTGTGCGACGTGCGGGACGGTCGGGTGCCCGCTCACTGGAAGGCGGTCCCGTACGGCACCCCGCTGCGCAACGTGCGCTGCCGGGTGGTCGACCCGCGCGGCCGGGACTGCCCCGACTGGGTGCCGGGCGAACTGTGGATCGGCGGGGACGGGGTGGCCCTCGGCTACCGGGGCGATCCGGTGCGTACGGCCGAGAAGTTCACGGAGGCGGACGGTGTGCGCTGGTACCGCACCGGCGATCTCGCCCGCTACTGGCCCGACGGCACCCTGGAGTTCCTGGGCCGGCGCGACCACCAGGTGAAGGTCCGCGGTTTCCGGATCGAACTGGGCGAGGTGGAGGCGGCCCTCGCCGGACACCCCGCCGTCCGGCGGGCCGTCGCCGGGCTGACCCGGGGGCGGGGTGTCCAGCTGGCGGCCGCGGTGGCCGCCGCCAAAGTCACCGAGGGCGAACTGCGTGACTGGGCGCGGTCGGTACTGCCGCCGCACATGGTGCCGGCCCGGATCGCCGTCACCGGGGAGCTGCCGCTGACCTCGAACGGCAAGCTCGACCGGCGGGCCGTGCGGGAGCTGTGGGAGGGGGAGTCCGAGGGCGGGCACCGGGCGCCCGGCACCGCGCTGGAGACGGTGGTCGCCAGCACCTGGGCCGATGTCCTGGGCGTCGGACGGGTCGGCCTCGACGACGGGTTCTTCGCGCTCGGCGGCGACTCGGTGCTGGCCACCGTGATCGTGGCCCGGCTGCGGGAGGCGCTGGACACCTCCGAGGTGTCGGTCCGCTCCCTGTTCGCGAGCCTCACCGCCGGCGGCATGGCCGAGCGGCTCGCCGCCGAGGAGCGGACGCCCGGCCGGCTCGAACAGGTCGCCGCCCTCCACCTGGAGATCGAGGCGATGTCGGCCGCGGAGATCGACGCGGCGCTGGGCGAGGCGTAGAGAAGAGGGGCTGCGGGGTGGACCGTACACCCCGCAGCCCCTCCGGTCCGACGGGCCGCTACCGGTCGAGCTTGGTGAACCCGGGCTCCAGGTTGTTCAGCGCCCACGGGATGCCCAGCGCGGACGGGCTCCTCAGCTGGCTGATGGTCTCGACGTCGGTGACGACGTAGTTGCCCTTCTTCACCGCGGACATGCTCTTCACCAGGGCGCTCGCCTCGAACGCCTGCCGCAGGTCCTTGGTCGTGAACGCGATGATCACCAGGTCGGCGTCCAGCCTGTCGAGCTGCTCGAACGACAGCTCACCGGTGGGGGAGCCGCTGACCGTCTTGATGTTCGTGATCGACGGGGTCAGCTTCAGCCCCAGCTCACCCATCAGCTTCGCCGCGAAGTCGTCCTCCGAGGCGATCGTGTAGATCTTGGCCGGGGTGTTGCCGATGGACAGGCTGTAGGTCTTGCCGTTCAGCCCGGGGTGCTTGGCCTTGACCGCGTCGATGGCGGCCTCGGTGTCGGAGATGACCTTCTCGGCCTCCGCCGTCCTGCCGACGGCCTTGCCCACCACCCGCACGTGCTCCTGCCAGGACTGCGCGCCCCACGCGGTCTCGTAACCGATGGTCGGTGCCACCGCGGCGAGGTTCTTGTAGTCCTTGTCCAGCTGGAAGTCGGAGGTGGCGAGGATCAGGTCCGGCTGGAGCGAGGCCACCTTCTCGAAGTCGACGCCGTTCATGGTGTCGAGGAGCGTGGTCTTCTTGGTGTCGATCCTGTCCTTCAGCCACGGGTAGACCCCGTCGGAGGCGAAGGCGTCCTTGGTGATGCCGACCGGTGTGACGCCCAGCGCGTAGAGCGCGTCGACGTCGTCCGTGCCACCGCCCCCGATCACCACCACGCGCTCCGGCTCCTTGGTGATCTTCGTGGAGCCGAACTTGTGCTTGACGGTGACCGGGAAGGCGGACGAGGAGCTCCCCTTGTCCGAGGACCCGCTGGATGTGCCGGCAGCGCTGTCCTCGTCTTCCTCGACGGAGCCGCAGGCGGTCAGGCCGACGGCCAGGATGACGGTGAGAAGGGTCGTGAGGAGCTTTCTCGACATGTGCATCCCTTTTCGCCGGGTACTGGGAGGAGCCGTACGGCCGTCAGTAAAGCAAGGTAAGGCTTCCCTTAGCAATGCATTCAGGTCAAAGTCCTGGGCCCGGCGGCTGATGTGACGTTTCCTCAGCGACCCCCGATCGCAAAGGAGTTGGCGGGGCCGGTGTCGGCCCGTGTGTGGCCGGATCTGTCTCAGGGCCGATCCGTGAGGTAACCCCCCATCGTGCGGAAGTACTCGCCCGCCGCGTACTCCGTGCCGTCGTCCGTGCGCAGCCGTCGGACCACCAGCCCCGGGAACCGGCCGCTGTGGGCCTCGGGTCCGGCCACGATGACCACGCCGTCGCCCTCCCGGATGAAGATCCGCCCGGGGGTGCCGCCGTAGCGGCCCTCCGAGACCGCCGCGGAGACGATCCGCAGCCGCCGGCCCCGGTGGTAGGTGTACGCGTTCGGGTACGGGTCCGACTGCGCGCGCACCAGCCGTTCCAGCCGCTCGGCCGGCCAGCGCCAGTCGATCCGGCTGTCCTCGGGCGCCCTCTTGTGGAAGAAGCTCGCCCGGCTGCGGTCCTGAGGCTGCCACTGCCCGGCGTCCCGCCCGGAGGCGATGAGGTCGAGGGACTCGCGCACGATGGGCGCGATCAGGTCGACCGTGCGGTGGAAGAGGTCGGTCGCCGTGTCGGTGGGCCCGACCGGAACCGCGCGCTGCACCAGGACGTCCCCGGCGTCCAGCTCGGCGTTCATGCGGTGCGCGGTCACGCCGACCCGGTCCTCGCCGTTGATGAGGGCCCAGATCAGCGGCGAGAAGCCGGCGTAGGCCGGCAGCAGGGAGTCGTGGATGTTGAGCGTGCCGTGCGGGGGGAGGTCGAAGAGTTCGGGCGGCAGCCAGGTGCGCCAGTTGTTGGCGACGATGATGTCCGGGCGGGCCGCGCGGACGGCGTCGAGGAGTTCGGGGTCGTCGGGGCGGTTGCGGAGCAGGACGGGGATGTCGTTCTTCTCGGCGAGTTCGGCGACGTTGTCGTCCCAGATCCTCTCGTAGGCGTGGTCGCTCCTGGGGTGGGTGAGCACGAGGGCGACCTCGTGATCGGAGTCGAGCAGGGCCTGGAGTGTGCGGTGACCCCAGGTCTGGTAGCCGAGCATGACGACGCGCATGACGGTTCTCCCCTCCGGCGGCTCCATTGCAAGGTAAGGCTTACCTTATCTAACATGTGGCTGCCTGAGGGAGGCGATGCCACGGTGAAACCACCGCATCTGGGATCGGACATCAGCCACGACGTCCTCGGAATCGGCTTCGGCCCGTCAAATCTCGCCCTGGCCGTAGCGATCGAGGAACACAACGCCGGACTTCCGCCGGAGCGGCGGCTCAACGCCCACTTCCTGGAACGCCAGCCGCGTTTCGGCTGGCACCGGGGCATGCTCATCGACGACGCCACCATGCAGGTGTCCTTCCTCAAGGACCTGGTGACGTTACGGAACCCGGCCAGCGACTTCAGCTTCCTGTGCTTCCTGCGCGAACGCGGGCGGCTCGTCGACTTCCTGAACCAGAAGACGCTCTTCCCGCTACGGGTGGAGTTCCACGAGTACCTCGAGTGGGCCGCCGAGCGGGTCCGCCACCTCGTCTCCTACAACCACCACGTCGTCTCCATCGACCCGGTCCGGGACGAGTCCGGCATCGTGAGCTGCTTCGACGTCGTCTGCCGGGACCCGGAACGGCCCGGCCGGACCCTGACCCGCCGGGCCCGCGACATCAGCGTGGCCGTCGGCCTCGAACCCCATGTGCCGCCGGGCGTCGAACTCTCCGAACGCGTCTGGCACAACAGCGAGCTGCTGCCCCGGGTCGCCGCACTCGGCGCCGAGGGCCGCCCGGTGCGCCGCGCCGTCGTCCTCGGCGCCGGACAGAGCGCCGCCGAGACCGTCGACTACCTCCACCGCTCCTTCCCCGAGGCCGAGATCTGCGCCGTCTTCGCCAAGTACGGCTACACCCCGGCCGACGACAGCCCCTTCGCCAACCGCATCTTCGACCCCGAGGCGGTCGACGTGTACTTCACCTCGCCCTCCGAGGTGAAGCAGTCCCTCTTCGACTACCACCGGTCCACCAACTACTCCGTCGTCGACATGGACCTGATCGAGTCCCTCTACGCCACCTCCTACCGGGAGAAGGTGGCCGGCCACGAGCGGCTGCGCTTCCTCAACGTCTCCCGCATCCGCGGCGTACGGCCGAGGAGCGACGGCTCCCTCGACATCGCCGTGGAGTTCCTGCCCACCGGCGAGGAACAGGTGCTGGAGGCCGACCTGCTGGTGCACGCGACCGGATACCGCCCACGGGACCTGACGGCCCTGCTCGGCGAGGCCGCCAAGGTCTGTCTGCGCGACGACGGGGACGCCCTGCGCGTCACCCGCGACCACCGTGTGGAGACCGCCCCGGACGTCACCGCGAACATCTACGTCCAGGGCGGCACCGAGCACACCCACGGCCTGACCTCGACCCTGCTGTCCACCACCGCGGTCCGCGCCGCGGAGATCCACGGCTCCCTGCTGGACCGACGCGCGGCATCGGTCTGAGAGCCGCCGGCACCGCACCGTCCGCACGGCCGCCGCCCCGGCCTCGTCGTGCGCACCGAGGGGGACCCGGTGCGCACGGGCATCCGCTGCCCTATCGTGCGGGGACCAACACCGTCGGGAAGAGGTGGGGCATGACCCACGTCGAGGACGAGCTGACCGGCCAGCCGGAGTGCTGGACCCGCGCCGCGACCGAAGTCTCCCGGTACGCACAGCGGTTGCCGCGACCCGGCGAACGTGTCGCGATCGTCGGATGCGGCACCTCCTTCTTCATGGCCCAGGCGGCGGCGTCCCTGCGCGAGGGAGCGGGCCACGGCGAGACCGACGCCCACCCCGCCTCCGAGTTCCCGTACCACCGCGCCTACGACCGGGTCGTCGCCCTCACCCGGTCCGGCACCACCACCGAGGTCCTCGACCTGCTCGCCCGACTGCGGGGACGCACCCGGACCACCGCGATCACCGCGGATCCGGACACCCCGGTCATGACGGCCGCCGACCAGGCCGTCGTCCTCGACCACGCCGACGAACGCTCCGTCGTCCAGACCCGCTTCGCCACCACCGCGCTCACCCTGCTCCGCGCCCACCTCGGCCTGCACACCGACGCCGTGGTCACCGACGCCCGCACCGCGCTCGCCGAGCCACTGCCCCAAGACCTCGTCGAATGCGGTCAGTTCACCTTCCTTGGCCGAGGCTGGACCGTCGGACTGGCGAACGAGGCGGCGCTGAAGATGCGCGAGGCGGCCCTGGCCTGGACGGAGGCGTACCCCGCGATGGAGTACCGGCACGGACCCATCAGCATCACCACCCGGGCCAGGGCGACCTGGATGTTCGGCGAGGCACCGGAGGGGCTGGCCGCACAGGTCCGCGCCACCGGTGGCCTGTGGGTCCAGGGCGAACTGGACCCGCTCGCCGAACTGGTCCGCGCCCAGCGCCTCGCCGTCGCCGTGGCCGCCGCCCGCGGCCTCGACCCCGACCGCCCGCGCCACCTCACCCGCTCGGTGATCCTCGCGCCCTGAGCAGCCCGCTTCCGGGCGCCGCGCCGTTGAAGCGCCCGCCTTCGTCGACGAGGAGACACCGTGCCCCTCACCACCACCGGCGAGCTGGTCACCCGTGCCCGCGCGGCCCGTACCGCCGTCGCCGCCTTCAACATCATCACGCTGGAACACGTCGAGGCGGTCATCACCGGCGCCGAGCGCGCCGCCGCGCCCGTCGTCCTCCAAGTCAGCGAGAACGCCGTCCGGTTCCGCGAAGGACGCCTGCTCCCGCTCGCCCGCGCCGCCGTCACCGCCGCCGAACGGGCCGCCGTGCCCGTCGCGTTGCACCTCGACCACATCCGCAGCGACCCCCTGCTCCGGCAGGCCGCGGACGCCGGCTTCAGTTCCGTCATGTACGACGCCTCGCACCTGCCGTACCACGAGAACCTCGCCGCGACGCGGGTGGCCGTCGACCGGGCGCACGCCCGGGGGCTGTGGATCGAGGCGGAGCTGGGGGAGATCGGCGGCAAGGACGGCAGGGCGCCGCGCGACGCCCACGCGCCCGGCGCCCGCACCGACCCGGCCGAGGCCGACGCCTTCGTCACGCACTCCGGCGTCGACGCCCTGGCCGTCGCCATCGGCAGCGTCCACGCGATGACCACCCGCACCGCGAGCCTCGACCACGCCCTGCTCGAACGGCTCACCGCGACCCTCGACGTGCCCCTGGTGCTGCACGGCTCCTCCGGAGTCCCGGACGAGGAGCTGAGGGCCGCCGTCGCGGGCGGCATCGCCAAGGTCAACATCGGGACCGCCCTCAACCAGGCCCTGACCGGGGCGATCCGCGCGCACCTGGGCGCCCACCCGGACGCGGTCGACGCCCGCGCCTACCTGAGCGCGGGGAGGGAGGCGATGGCCCGGACGGTCGAGCGGATCGTCACCGGGGTGGGACTCAGCCCCGCTTGACGGCCTTCAGCACCACGAACTTCGGATCGCCGGCGACCAGGCGGCTGTTGCCGAACAGCCGCCGGAGCTTCACGTGGTACCCGAGGTGCCGGTTGCCCACCACCCAGAGCTCACCGCCGGGCCGCAACACGCGCCGCGCCCCGGTGAACATCCGCCACGCCGTGGCGTCCGTCGTCGCCTGGTGGGAGTGGAACGGCGGGTTGTTCAGGACGACGTCCACACTGCCGTCCGGCACCCCCGCCAGCCCGTCCCCGACCCGGAACTCCGCGTCCCCCGGCGCCCCGTTCGCCCGGTACGTCGCCTCCGCCGAGGCCACCGCCTGGAACGACTCGTCGGTGAACAGCACCTCCGCCCGCGGGTTGGCCAGCGCCACCGCCGTCCCGACGACGCCGTTGCCGCAGCCCAGGTCGACGACCCGCTGCGCGCCGTGTGTCTGCGGCAGGTGCCGCAGGAAGAACCGGGTGCCGATGTCGAGCCGGTCGGCGCAGAACACGCCCGCGTGGTTGACGACCGGGCGGCCGGAGAGCGCCCCGATGCCGTCGGGCAGGTCGTAGCCGTACGGCCACGGATTGGCGGGGCGCCGCAGCGCCGGGTCGGCCGTGGTGAAGATCAGGCGGGCCTTCTGCTGAGCGAGGGAGGTCCGGGTGGGGCCGAGGATCCGCTCGAAGAGCTGGAGCGTCGAGGTGTGGATCTCCTTCACCATCCCCGTGCCGACGACCACCGTCCCCGCGTGCACCGAGGGCGCCAGCCGCAGCAGCTGGTCCTCCAGCAGCGCGAGGCTCTTCGGCACGCGCACCAGCAGCACGTCGACCCGCTCGGGGGGCGCGTCCCGCGTGGTGAGCAGCCGGACGGAGCCGGGCTCGACACCGTTGCGGGCGAGGTTCGCCCGGGTGGCCTGCTGTCCCAGCCAGGAGTCGGTGATCTGCGTCGGCCGGTGCGCCGCGAGCGCCGTGACCAGCGCGCCCCAGCGGTCGCCGAGCACCACCACCGTCCCGGTCAGCGGCACCTCCTGCTCGGCGAGGTGCCGCAGCAGATACGCGTCGGAGGCGTCCCAGGCGCGCAGTCGGTCGCGCGGGTCCTCGGGGTGGCGGGTCAGGGCGATCTCGCCCCACGGCGTCGGCATACGGTCGTTCATCGTGTGCCCAAGGCTACGGCCTGTCCGGCGGGCCCTGCCGACGCGGGGCCCGGCCCGCTCACCTGCGCCGACGAGCCTCCGCCGGTTTCCCGCCGCCTGACCCGCCTGACCCGCCTGACCGGCTCGGGCCGAGCCGCGGCTCGGACGCGCCGGGGGAGGATGGTGCCATGGACACCGAGCTGTTTCCCCGGGAGCGCGCGGAGATCGCGCCCGGCGCGGTGCACCTGCCCGACTGGCTGGACGCGCCCCGCCAACGCGAGCTGCTGGAGGCCTGCCGGGAGTGGGCCCGCCCACCCGCCGGGCTGCGCACGGTCCGCACTCCCGGCGGCGGCACGATGACCGCCCGGCAGGTCTGCCTGGGCTGGCACTGGTATCCGTACGCCTACGCCCGCACGGTCGTCGACGGCGACGGCACCGCCGTGAAGCCGTTCCCCGCCTGGCTGGGCGAGCTGGGCCGGCGCGCGGTGGCCGACACGCTGGGCCCGGAACCGGCCCGGTCGGCGGCGTACGACATCGCGCTGATCAACTTCTACGACGGCGACGCCCGCATGGGCATGCACCGCGACGCCGACGAGAGGTCCGACGCGCCGGTGGTCTCCCTCAGCCTCGGCGACACCTGCGTCTTCCGCTTCGGCAACACCGAGACCCGCGCCCGGCCCTACACCGACGTGCAGCTGCGCAGCGGCGACCTGTTCGTCTTCGGAGGGCCGTCGCGGCTCGCGTACCACGGGGTGCCACGGGTGTGTCCGGGGACGGCGCCGGCCGGACTGGGACTGAGCGGTCGGCTGAACGTCACCCTGCGGGTCAGTGGCTTCCCGGACGCCACCTGACCAAGCGGATCATGGGAGACTCCCCCTCATGAGCGGCAAGGCGGACCCCCGGCCGGCGGGGGAAGGGACCACCTCGAGGGCGCGGTTGGACCGGGGGCGCGGTGCGCTCGGTCCCGCGTTGGAGCTCGTGCACACCGGACGGGCGCCGACCCGCGCGGTGCTCACCGCCGAACTCGGCGTCACGCGCGCCACCGCCGGCGCGGTCGCCGCCGAACTGGAGGCGCTGGGGCTGATCCGGGTCGACGCGCGTCCCGGCGCCGCCGCCGGTTCCCAGGGCCGCCCCTCCCACCGGCTCCAACTCGCCGACGACGGGCCCGTCGCCCTGGCCGCCCAGGTGCACGCCGACGGATTCCGGGCCGCGCTGGTCGGCCTCGGCGGGAGAATCGTCGCCACCACGCCCGGCTGCGAGACCGTCGACGCCGACCCGGCCAAGGTGCTCGCCACCGTCGTCGAGGCCGGCGCCGAACTGCTGCGCGCCACCGGCCGCCGCTGTGTGGGCGCCGGACTCGCCGTACCGTCCGCGGTCGCCGAACCCGAGGGCCTGGCACTGAACCCCCTCCACCTGGCCTGGCCGGTCGGGGCGGCCGTCCGGGAGATCTTCGCCGAGCGGGTCCGCGCGGCCGGGATCACCGGTCCCGCCTTCGCCGCGAACGACGTCAACCTCGCCGCCCTCGCCGAGCACCGGCACGGCGCCGGGCGTGGCGCCCGCGACCTGCTGTGCGTGGCCACCGGGCACCGCGGGGTCGGCGGCGCGCTGGTGCTCGACGGGCGCCTGCACACGGGCAGTTCGGGCCTCGCCCTCGAAGTCGGCCACCTCACCGTCAATCCCGAGGGCCGCCCGTGCCACTGCGGCAGCCGCGGCTGCCTCGACGTCGAGGCGGACCCGCTGGCCCTCCTCACCACCGCCGGCCGCGAACCGGGCCCCGAGGGTTCCCTGCTCCAGCAGGCCAACGACCTCATCCGCGAGGAGTACGCCGACCCGGTCGTCCGCACGGCCGCCGAGGCCCTGGTCGACCGGCTGGGCCTCGGGCTCGCCGGGCTGGTGAACATCCTCAACCCCGACCGCATCATCCTCGGCGGCCTGCACCGCACCCTGCTGGACACCGACCCCGACCGCCTGCGGGCGGTCGTCGCCGACCGCAGCCTCTGGGGCCGCAGCGGCGGCGTCCCGATCCTGGCCTGCTCCCTCGACCACAACAGCCTGGTCGGCGCGGCGGAACTGGCCTGGCAGCCGGTGCTCGACGACCCGCTGGCAGCCCTCGGCGCGGCCTGAGCGCCCCGGGGCGGATCCGGCCCCGACGCCCGGATCCGCCCCGCCCTCGACCCGCGGGCCGGCGCCGACGACGGACACCGCGTCGTCAGGACCGCCTCGACGGACTCCTCGCCGCGACCCCCAGTAGGTTGACGTCATGACCGACAAGCTCACCGTGAGTGTCCTGGGCACCGGCATCATGGGTGCCGCGATGGCCCGCAACCTCGCCCGCGCCGGACACGACGTCCGGGCCTGGAACCGCACCCGCGCCAAGGCCGAACCGCTGACCGCCGACGGGATCACCGTCGCCGACACCCCCGCCGAGGCCGTACGGGACGCCGACGTCGTCCTGACCATGCTCTACGACGGCCCCGCCGCCCTGGAGACCATGCGGGAGGCCGCTGCGGCCCTGCGCGCGGGCGCCGCCTGGGTGCAGTCGACCACCGCGGGGACCGAGGCGATCGGCGACCTGGCGGCCTTCGCCCGCGAACACGGCCTCGTCTTCTTCGACGCGCCGGTGCTGGGCACCCGCCAGCCGGCCGAGGCGGGGCAGTTGACGGTCCTGGCGGCCGGACCCGAGGAGAGCCGGCCCGTGGTGGCGCCCGTCTTCGACGCGGTGGGCGCGCGGACGGTGTGGACCGGCGACGACGGCGGCGCGGGCAGCGCCACCCGGCTGAAACTGGTGGCCAACAGCTGGGTGATCGCGGCCACCGCCGCGGCCGGTGAGGTGCTGGCCCTGTCGCGGTCCCTGGACGTCGACCCGAACGCGTTCTTCGCGCTGATCGAGGGCGGCCCCCTGGACATGGGGTACCTGCGCGCGAAGGCCGCCCTGGTCCTCGACGGCCGCCTCTCACCCCCGCAGTTCGCGGTGACGACGGCGGCGAAGGACGCCCGCCTGATCGTCGAGGCGGGACGCAGGAACGGCGTCCGGCTCGACGTGGCGGCCGCGAGCGCCGAACGCCTCGAACGCGCCGCGGCCCAGGGCCACGCGGACGAGGACATGGCCGCCGCCTACTTCGCCAGCTTCGACGAGCCGGCCTGAGCCCCGAACCCGGCCGACCCCGACGGACCGGCGCGGCACCCCCTGCACGGATGGGCTAAAGTAGGTAGACCTACCTACCTATCGGAGGCTGTGATGACGGAGACCGCCGCGGGTACGCCACGATCCACCCGGCGGCGACCGGCCCGGGAGCGGCTGTTGGCCGCCGCGGCGCGCCGCTTCTACGCCGACGGCGTGGCGGCGACCGGGATCGACACGATCACGGCCGAGGCGGGCGTGGCGAAGATGAGCCTGTACAACAACTTCTCCTCCAAGGCCGACCTGGTGAAGGCGTACCTCGACGCGCGGCACGAGGAGTGGCTGGGCCTGTACCGGGCGCGGCTGGCGCAGGCCCACGGCCCGCGTGACGGCGTACTCGCGGTCTTCGACGCCTACGCCGATCACGCGGCGTTCGCCTACGAGCACGGCTTTCGCGGGTGCGGCCTGCTGAACGCGGCTGCCGAACTGCCTGCCGGAGACGAGGGACGGGCCGTGGTGCGCCGGCACAAGGAGGAGGTCGAGGGCCTGCTCGCCGGCCACCTCGCGGACCTGCTGCCCGAGCGGCCCGAGCAGGCGCGCGCGAGGGCGGAGCACCTGGCGTTCCTGCTGGAGGGCGCGATGGCGCGCGCCGGCCTCGAGGGCGAGGGCACCCGTCTGCGGCACGCCCGCGCGATGGCCGCGGACCTGCTGGACACGCTGTGAGGCGCCCCGCCGGGCGCCCCGCCCGGTCGGTGGGCGCGGGGTCCCTGTGCGTCCTCGCTGCGTCCGTGCTGTGGGGCACCACCGGCACGGCGGCCACCTTCGCCCCGGCCGTGGGACCGCTGGCCATCGGGGCGGTCGCGATGGGCCTGGGCGGACTGCTCCAGGCTGCGACGGCCGCTTCCCGGATCGCCCGTTACGCCCGGGACCTGCGGGCCCGGTGGGGTGTCGTGCTGCTGGGCTCGGTCGCGGTGGCGGTCTACCCCCTGGCGTTCTACAGCTCGATGCGTCTGGCCGGAGTCGCCGTGGGGACGGTGGTGTCGCTCGGCACCGCCCCGCTGGCGTCCGCCGTCATCGAACGCGTCGCGGACCGGCGTCGGCTGTCGCGGCGCTGGACGCTCGCCGCCGCCCTCGGCCTGCTGGGCACGGCCCTGCTGTGCGTGGCCGAGGCCACGCGGGACCACGGTGACCGGGAGCAGGCGTCCCTGGGCGCCACGGTGCTCGGGGTGGGGCTGGGCCTGATCGCCGCCGCGACCTACGCCCTGTACTCCTGGGCGGCTCACCGGCTGATCACCCGCGGGATCGCCTCCCGCGCGGCGATGGGCGCGGTCTTCGGGGTGGGCGGACTGCTCCTCGTGCCCGTCCTGCTGGCCACCGGCGCCCCACTCGTCGGTTCCTGGTCCAACGCGGCCGTCGGCGTGTACATGGCGCTGGTGCCCATGTTCGCCGGCTACGTCCTGTTCGGCTGGGGGCTGGCGCACGTGCCCGCCAGCACGGCGACCACGCTGTCCCTGCTCGAACCGGCCGTCGCCGCCGTCCTGGCCGTCCTGGTCGTCGGCGAACGCCTCCCCGCGGTCGGCTGGACCGGCATCGCACTCGTCGTGGGCTGCCTGGCCGTTCTCACCGCCCCGGCACGCCGCACCCGGCGACCGCGAGAGCGGGAGGACGACGGCGTCTCAGCGGATGCGGATGCCGCGCGTTCCGTGGCAGCCCACGGACGTGCCGCGCACACGGGAGCCGCGCACGCGGGTTCGCCCCGGGGGGACGCGGCAGACGGGGGCGCGTCCCTCCCCGCTGCCGTGGCCGACAGGGACGCGCCCCACCCCACTGCCGTGTCGCTCGTCATCCGCCCCGACCCGGATCAGTGAGTTCCCGCACCGGCTCGGTCGTCCAGCGCCACTGCGCACCGAAGGCCCGCCAGGGATTGCCGGTCAGGATGCGCGAACAGGCTCCTCGCCCACGGGGAGCGGCGGCCGTGGCCGCACCCGGCGCAGCAGATACGGCATCCCGGGCCCCCGTCCACCGAGCAGGCCGCGGCGGTCGTGGTGTCGCCACCCGGCAGCAGCCGGTCGCCGAACCCGGCCTCGACGAGCGCCCGTACGGCGTCCGGCATCCGCCGGTCCAGGGCGTGGTGGGCCCTCGACGGGCCGTCGAACGCCAGGTGGCAACGCGACGCGGCGGGCTGGCGGTGGACCACGTCGTCGGGGGAGCGGTTGAGGTGGCCCAGGATCACCCGGGGCGGCGGCACGCCCAACTCCCCCCACGGCAGGGCGAGTATGTCGAGCGCACCGGTCCCCAGCTCCAGGTGGACGGCACCCGGTCGCTCCGGTCGCGTGGTGGGCCTCGGCGGCGGTCATGGTGCGGCGGGCGTGCGCGTCGAGGGCGTGGAAGCCGCCCGCGCCCTTGACGAACCCGGCCCGCGCGCCCGACGTGCCGATGCCCTCGGTCAGCCCGGCCACGACCACCTCGGCCGGCCGCCGCGCAGCCCGTCCGGTGTCGCCTCGTCGTAGTGCACGTCCTGGTGCAGTCCCGTCGCCGCCACGATGTGCACCCCCGTCTCCCGGGACAGCGGCGGCAGATCGGCCGCGCGCCGCCCCAGCCCGTACGGCGTCCACTGGGCCACCGCGCCGCCGCCCCGCGCGCGGAACGCGGCCGGCTCCACCCGTGCCGCCGGCACACTCCGCGACTCCTGCCCCGGCGGCCGCGGACTGCCGAGGAAGAGGTGGTCGTGCGCGTCGCACACGCCGAGGTGCTCCGGCGGTACGTCGCGAACACCGTACGGACTCAGGTCACCACTGCCGGCCCCCGGGCAGAGCGGCCCGCCCCGGCGCCGACACGTGCAGCACCTGGAACAGGTCGCCGCCGGCCTTCACCGTGGCGGGCTCGGCGTGCTCCCACAGCGAGAAGTGCACGGTCTCCCAACGGCTCGTGTCGACGGCCGCCGCGGCGAGCACCGCCCCGTCCTCCCGCGCGAGCCGCCCGGCCTCGTCCGCCGCCTCCCGCAGGGCCTCGGCGTACACCACCCCGTCCGGCACGGGACGACGCCGCCGTACCGCGAACCGGGCCGGGGAGCCGGCGGCCACGCCCTCCTCGTACGCGAGGCCCGTCCACTGCCGCACCGCCGGGCGTCCGAAGTCGTCGCTCAGGCCCTGGAAGGGCCCGCCCCACAGGAAGGCGTTCATGCCCTCCACGCTGTTCCACAGGTAGAACGGCGCGTACTGGTTGACCGGCGAGCCGTGCGCCCCCCTTTCGCGCAGCAGGTACGCCTTGAGGCCGAGGCCGGCCCAGTCGTCGAGTTTGTGCCCGACGCGGGACACGCGCGCGCGGATGATGCCCGTGTCGTAGTCGGCGGGCAGCGTCAGTTCGTACTGCATGGCGTGCATGCGGGCTCCTCGGGCGGTGGGGTGGTCGTACGGGCCGGCGTTCCCTTGCGGAGGTAGGGAGAGGCAGGGGGCTCTCCGCGTGCGGAAGGCGCGACGGGGCGGAAGGGGTGGAGGGCCGAGAGTCCCTCGGAGTTCGGGAGAGCCGGGGAGCAGCGGAGTCCCGGAAGTGCCGGAAGCACCGGAGGTTCGGCGAGTTCGGAGCGTCAGGACGTCCGGGCCGTCCCGGACACCCGCGGAGAAAGGAGGGACAGCAGCCCCCGGACTCCGGCGTGGAAGGCGGCCGACGTGCCGGAGGCGCGGGCGAGTACGTAGCCGCCCTGCACGGTCGCCACCACCGCCGCCGCGATCTCCTCGCCGTCCACCCCGGGGCCGAACTCACCCCGCGCCTTGCCCTCCTCGACGATTCCCGCGA
This sequence comes from Streptomyces sp. NPDC051315, assembly GCF_044455165.1. Classification (NCBI taxonomy): domain Bacteria; kingdom Bacillati; phylum Actinomycetota; class Actinomycetes; order Kitasatosporales; family Streptomycetaceae; genus Streptomyces; species Streptomyces sp. NPDC051315. The sequence continues at coordinate 171,532 of NZ_JBITEN010000002.1, read as the reverse complement.
GCCGCCCGCGCAGCCAGCCGATCGTCTCGTCGACCGGCGCGCGCAGGTCCTCGTTCGCCACGACGTCCGGATCCATGGTCAGCCGCCCGATCGGGCACCCGCGCAGCACGTCACGCTCACGCAGCAGATACGCCTCGATCCGCTCGTACGGCGTGCCCGGCCCGCCGAGTACCCGCTCGGCGGTGGCCCGCATCTCCTCGGCGGTCCGCCGGATCGCCGCCAGGGCGAGATCGGGCTTGCCCTGGAAGTGGTGGTACATGCTGCCCTGCCCGGCGCCGGCCCGCTCCAGGATCGCCTTGGGGCTCGTGCCCACATAGCCGCGCTCCCAGAGCAGCTGACGGGTGGACTCGATCAGTCGCTCCGACGTGCTCACGCCCACACTGTACATACTAGTAGTTACAGACGTCGAGCCGTTCCGACCTGACTCGCTCCCTCGCCGCCCCCGGCGGTCGCTTCGCCTCCGGCGAGATCGACGAGGACGCGTTCCGGCGCCGGCTGTCCGTCCTGGACGAGCAGTTCGGCCGCGGGGCGGTACGGCATGAGTACGGCCACCATCCCGGGCGGCCGCCGGGTCGGCTCGGCCGTGGAGGTCCACGGCGAAGCCGACACGCCGCCCGAGCCCGGGCCGGACCCACGGCGGCGACGACACGCCGTGAGGGACCGGGACGGGAGGGCGTGGCGTTTCCGGGCTCGCCGGTCCCGTCCTCGTACGGGCTTCCCTTGGCCACGCCCGGACGACCCCTCCGCGAGGAGGGGTCACCGCCCGGTCAGCCGACCACGGCCGACCGGGCGGGAGCGTGGGCCGGAGCGCGGCCGTCGACCGCGACGACCTCCGGGAACAGACGCACCCCCTGGTCCGCGGTCACACGGCGGGGTGGACGCGCCGCCCGCTCACGTGTGGCGCCGGTCGTCGGCAGGGTGAACCACACGACCTTGCCGGACTCGCCGTCCGGCTGCGCGCCCCAGCTCTCGCTGACCGCGGCCACCATCGCGAGCCCGCGCCCGCAGGTGGCGAGCGTGCCGGGGTCCGTGATGTCCTCCACCACCGGAAGCCGCGGGTCGTGGTCGCGCACGGAGACGGTGAGCCGGTCGAGCAGCAGTTCCAGCTCCACGGTGCACGTCTTGTCGGGCTGGGCGTGCCGGTGGACGTTGGTCAACAGCTCCGTCACACCGAGCGCGGCCCGGTCTATCAGGGGATCCAGATGCCAGTAGCGCAACTGCGCCGATACGATTCTGCGGACCTGGCCGATCCGCGACGGCAGGGCTTGAAGCTCCACCGTGCAGTGCCTGCTTGGGTTGCTGATCACGGCTGCGACTCCCCGACGTGAGGTCCGGAAGAACACGGAGTTCGGATCGATCGGAGCAGTGCGTCTGCGCGAGGCGGCCGCCTGCTGTCGTGGCCGGCGGGCTGGTTCGCAGCGTTATCGCCGGTAAACCCAGAGTGACGTGAGACCAGCGTGACGCAAGGGGTGGGGAACCGCAACTCGCCGTCAGGATCCGACCACCCTGCGCGGCCGGTTCAGTCCTCGCGCCCCGCCGCCCTGCGCACGGCCTCGATGAACCGGCGCGCCGCGGGCGGCCCCGGCTGGCCCGGCGCCGGGTCGTGCTCGCCCAGGGTGAGCAGGTACCGCTTGCCGTTCAGGTCGGCGAGCGCCCGGTCCTCCGGTACGAACCAGGGCTTGGAGGCGCGGACGGCCTGCACCGGCGCGCTGTCGATCTCGCTGCCGTAACTCGTGAGCAGCTCCAGCCGGCCGTCGTTGATCCGGACCTGTCCGGCCCGGGTGAGCGAGCGCAGTCGCTTCCCGATCCGCACGCCCGTCGCCGTGAACTCCGGCTCCGCCATGCCCCGCCCCCTTGCCCGTGGGTGTGCCGGCCCGGTGTCCCCGTGGGCCGGAAACGAACTCGTGTCGTGATCCAGTGTGCGCCCCCGTCCGGGACCTCCGTCCCGCCGGGTGCAGTCTGCCCGCGCACGGCGTCGAGCACCAGTGCGCACGACACGCGGTCCGGGGCGGTCGGAGCACTCGCGCGAATGCGCCCCCCATCCCGCGCGCCCTTTGGCCCCAGGACCGCCTTTGAGCCCCTCAAAGATGCGTTTATGCAGGTGGGAAGTGGTGTGGGAGGTGCTTATGATCGAAGCGTCGGCCGCGTGAGGCGCCGTCGGCGCGACGTACGAAGGAGCCCTGCCGTGACCACCCCCCAGCAGATCCCCACCGGCGCCACCCTCGACGTCGACCGCAGCGACACCGCCTACCGCACCTGGCTGAAAGAAGCCGTCCGCAAGGTCCAGGCCGACGCCAACCGCTCGGCCGACACGCACCTGCTGCGTTTCCCGCTGCCCGAGCGGTGGGGCATCGACCTGTACCTCAAGGACGAGTCGACCCACCCCACCGGCAGCCTCAAGCACCGCCTCGCCCGCTCCCTCTTCCTCTACGGCCTGTGCAATGGCTGGATCCGGCCGGACCGTCCGGTGATCGAGGCGTCCAGCGGCTCGACGGCCGTCTCCGAGGCATACTTCGCCAAGCTGATCGGCGTGCCCTTCATCGCCGTCATGCCCCGTACGACGAGCGCCGAGAAGATCCGCCTGATCGAGTTCCACGGCGGCCGGTGCCACTTCGTGGACGACTCACGGAAGATGTACGAGGAATCCGCGCGCCTCGCGGTGGACACCGGCGGTCACTACATGGACCAGTTCACCTACGCCGAACGGGCCACGGACTGGCGCGGCAACAACAACATCGCCGAATCCATCTTCCGCCAGCTGGAGTGGGAGCGATTCCCGGAACCCGCCTGGATCGTGGCCACGGCCGGCACCGGCGGCACCTCCGCGACCATCGCCCGTTACGTCCACTACATGCAGCACGACACCCGCATCTGCGTCGCCGACCCGGAGAACTCGTGCTTCTTCGAGGGCTGGACCACCGGCGATCCGGACGTCACCTGCGACTGCGGCTCCCGTATCGAGGGCATCGGCCGGCCCCGTATGGAGCCGAGCTTCGTGCCCGGTGCCGTCGACCGGATGATGAAGGTCCCGGACGCCGCCAGTGTCGCCGCCGTCCGCGCCCTGGAGCGGGCCATCGGCCGCAAGGCGGGCGGCTCGACCGGCACCGGCCTGTGGAGCGCGCTGAAGATCGTCGCCGAGATGGTCGCCGAGGGACGGCAGGGCAGTGTGGTCACCCTGCTGTGCGACCCGGGCGACCGCTACCTCGACAAGTACTACTCCGACACCTGGCTCACCGAACAGGGCCTCGACATCGCCCCGTACACCGCGGCGATCGACACACTGCTGGCCACGGGCGTGTGGCCGGACTGACGGAGCCGCCGGGGCGGCACGGCCGGAGCCGGCGGACGGAGCCACCCGGGCAGGCGTGTCCTGGGGCACGGCCGGAGCCGCCCGGAGGGGAACGTGGGTCCGGCTGCGCGGACGCGGCCGCTCGGGTGGACGGAGGTCCTTCGGCGCGGACGGAGCCACCCTGGGCGTGCGTGGCTGAGGCACGGCCGGAGCCACCCGGGGGACGAGGTCCCCTGGCGCGACCGGAGCCGCCCGCAGGTCGACTGTCCGGTGCTCCTGACGCGGCTGCCGGGAGACCGATGCCCGGCCGGGCGGACGCAACCGTGGGAGGCGGTTCGCCGGGCCCGCGCCTGCTGCCCGGTGGGGAAGGCGACGGCGGCCTGGCGGGCAGCGGTGCGGCTGCCCGAGGACGTTGTCCAGCGGCTCGAACGGCGCGGCTCGGCCGACGCCGGCGCTACGACGGTGTCGTGAGCCTGCGGTCCAGCCGCGTCACCGCGTCCCGGAAGGTCCGGCCCATTCCTGTCCGGGCCAGCCGCAGCACACCCCGGAACGCCGCCGTGCCGTCCGCGGCGAACGTCCACTGCACCCGGGTCCCCTCCCCGGACGGAGCCAGCCGCCACTCCTCGACCAGCGCCCGGACGCCCGGCGCGTCGGTGACGTCGACCCGGTAGGCGTACACCTCCGGCGCCTGTGCCACCAGCACCGTCTCCCGGAAACGCGTCCCGCCCCGCAGCCGTACCTCACGTCCCGCGCCACCGTCGACCGCCCGCGCCGACGTCACCGCGGGGAACCAGGCGGCCCAGCCGGGGACGTCCTCGGCGAGGGCGCGGAAGACGCGATCCGGGGGAGCGGACACCTCCCGTGCGAAGACCAGCCGCACAGGTGCGGTCCCGACGAAGCCGATCTCCTCGGGTCGCAGCCGACGAGCCATGCGCACAACCCCCTCAGCACGGAGGAAACGGGTGCGTCACCCTAGCTGGCGCCCCGTCAGATGTCTGCACCCTCGTCGGGCTCGCCCGCGACCACCAGCCGCCGCAGATGCTCGGAGATCTCCGCGCGGGCCTCGGCGGCCAGACCGGAGTCCGTCACCAGCGTGTCGACCTGGTCCAGCGCCGCGAAGGAACTGAGTCCGACCACACCCCACTTGGTGTGGTCGGCGACCACCACGACCCGGCGCGCCGACTGCACCAGTCGCCGGTTGGTCTCGGCCTCCGCCAGGTTCGGCGTCGACAGACCGGCCTCCGCCGATATCCCGTGCACGCCGAGGAACAGCACGTCGAAGTGGAGCGCCGCGATGGCCTGGTCGGCGACCGGACCCACCAGCGAGTCGGACGGCGTGCGCACCCCGCCGGTCAGCACCACCGTGGCCGCGCCCTGCCGTGGGCCGGAGGCGCGCTGCGCCACGTGGAAGACGTCGGCCACGCGAACCGAGTTGGTCACCACCGTCAGATCCGGCACGTCGACGAGCCGGTGCGCCAGGGCGTACGTCGTCGTACCGCCCGAGAGCGCGATGGCGCTGCCCGGCGCGACCAGCTCCGCCGCGGCTCGCGCGATGTCCTCCTTGGCGGTCAGCTCCAGGCCGGACTTCGCCTCGAAGCCGGGCTCGTGCGTGCTCGCCTCCACCACCGGCACCGCGCCGCCGTGCACCTTCTCCAGGACACCCTGCCGGGCCAGCGCGTCGAGGTCGCGCCGCACCGTCATGTCCGACACGCCGAGCTTGCGGGTCAGCTCGTTGACGCGGACGCCGCCGCGACGCCGGACCTCGTCCAGGATCAGGGCGCGGCGCTGCTCCGCGAGGAGGTTCTGATTCTCACTCACGTACGCTCCGGTCCTCTCGCCTCAAGCCGATCCACTCCGTCCGACACGCCCGCACACCTGCGACGACGAGGACATTGTGCCGGTCGGCCGGTGTGGGCGTCCCATCCTCGCACGGGCCGGTACCGGTCGCGCCACCCCCTGCCCGACGCGTGCATGTCACGTTCTGGACCTCCGCCGGTCCCGTTCGGCACACGGATCGGGGGAGATTCGGTGACAACGGGTGTGCGCGGGCCGCTGAGCGGAGATCCTGATGCCCGCACGCACACACACATATTCGGCAGCGCGTCACGGGGGAAGTGCGAGAACAGTGGAACGTGCGCAGGAACGTGCCGTCACCGGCCGGGCGGCCGGAGCCGCCCTGGAACTGCTGGTCCACGGCGTGGGCGGGACCACGCCCGAGAAGATGCTGAACGATCCACGCACGGTGCGGATCACCGGCGACGACACGGCCGCCGTGTTCCGCCGCGCCGACGACGTGGACGCCGACCACGCCGACGGGACCGCCAGCGCCGTCGGCGGCCCCCGGGACCGGCCGGTCCCCGAGGCCTACGTCTGGTGCAACCTGACCTCCGGCAACGGCACGCGCGCCCTGTGGCTCCTGCTGCTGCCGTTCATGGTCGTCAACCTCGCCCACTGGATGCGCCCCGCGGCGAGGGAACGCACCCGCACCGTCCGTCTCTACGGCCTGTTGGTGCGGCTCGCCGGTCTGACCCTGACCGTGCTGCTCGTCGCCGCGGCCTGCGAGGTCGCCCTCGACCTGACGGCCTGGCAGTGCGCGGGCACGCCCTCGTGCGCCGGGCGGCACTCCTGGCTGGGCTTCCTGTCGCCCGCGGTCAGGGACGGCGGCTGGTGGACCCTGCCCGGCCGCCGCCTCGCCCTCGCGGCCCTGGTCCCGGCCGCCCTCACCGGCCTCCTGTGGTACCTCTCCCACCGCACCTGGCGGGCCTACGAGTCCCAGGAGCCCCCGGACGGCAGGCACGAGCCGGAGGACGTGCTCGGCCACACCGCCCTGGGCCGTCCCGGCTTCTGGTACGGGCGCCGCCTGGTGGCCCGGCTGCGCGCGGCCCACACCGCGGCCGGCCTGCTCACCGTGGCCGCCGCGGTCGGCACGGCCGCCGCCCGCGAGGACCGCCGACCGGGCGGCCCCGCCCTCCTCGACGCCCTCGGCTGGCTCCTGGAGACCGCCCTGGCCGCCGGCGCGCTCGCCACGGTCTGGGTGGTGTGCCGCCGGGGCCGCAGCGAACACCGCCTCGACCGCCGACTCGACGCCCGCCTCGTACGACACCTGCCCCTGACCTGCCTCGCCCTGCTCGCCCTCACCCTGGTGTACGCCGGCTGGCAGCGCCCCGGCTGGGAGTCGGCCGGACGGCTCCCGGGCGACCTGACCTTCGGCGGGATCGCCCTGACACAGGGCGCCCTGGTGATCGCCCTGGCCGTCGTCGCCTCCGTCCTCCACCGCCGCTCCGCCCGCGACCCGGAAGGACGCGCCGCGCTGCGGGGCTTGGGCGGACCCGCCGTCGCGATGCTGGCCTGCGCGCTCGGCGGTGTGATGTCCGGCGGTGTCTCCCAGCGCGTCTCCGACTGGCTGGACGGCACCGGCACCTCCCTGCCCGGTCCGCCGGTGCTGCTGACCTGGCAGGCGTCCGTGATCCCGGTGCTGCTGATCGTGCTGCTGGTCATGGTCGGTCTGCTCGGCCGCGGCGCCTGGCTCCTGGCACGGGCCGAGCGCCTGACGGTGGCCCGTGAGTACGGCGTCGATCCCGGCGACGCCGCCCGCACCCAGCGCATCGCCCGCGCCCGCGCGATGGCCACCCTCACCGACCGCGCCCCGCTCCTCGTCGCCGTCACCTCCACCACGACCCTCCTCCTCGGCGCGGGCGCCCTGGTCGGCGCCTTCGTCACGGGCACCACCCCCACCGGGGCCGCCGAGGGAGCCCACCCCTTCGTCCAGGGCGCCGCCCAGACCGGCCACGCCCTCGGCTCCTGGCTCATCGGGCTCGGCTTCATACTGTTCGTCACCTGGGGCAGGCGCGCCTACAAGGACGCCTCCGCGCGGCGCACCATCGGCATCCTCTGGGACGTCGGCACCTTCTGGCCGCGCGCCGCCCACCCGTTCTCCCCGCCCTGCTACGCCGAGCGCGCGGTACCCGACCTGACCTGGCGCGTGGCCACCTGGACCCGCGCCACCGGCGGCCGCCTGGTGATCTCCGGCCACTCCCAGGGCAGCGTCCTCGCCGCCGCCGCGGCCTGGCAGCTGAGGGCCTCCGACCGCGGCCGCGTCGCGCTGCTCACCTACGGCTCACCGATCGAGCGCCTCTACGGCCGTTGGTTCCCGGCCCACTTCGGTCCGGCCGCGCTGAACGCCCTGCACGAGGACGTCGACTGCTGGCGCAACCTCTACCGGCTCACCGACCCCATCGGCGGCCCGGTCCGGCTGTCCGGCGACGCCTGCGGCCCCGAGGTGGACCGCGAGCCGCTCGCCGACCCGCTCGAGTACGGCCGTACCGACCACCACCCCCTGCCCGCGCCCGTCCTGGGCCACTCCGACTACCAGGCGGACCCGGCGTTCGCCGAGGAACGCGAGCGGTTACTGGTGCGGCTGTCTTCCGTGGTCCCCGCGCAGGGCGGCGACCCACCCGGCCGGGCCCGACCCGCGGAGCGGAGCGCGGGGGACCGGCGGTGACCCACCCCGTACGGGCGTGGCAAGCACCGCGCCCGCGGCACGATCCGCCGGACCGGCCCTGGGCGCGGTGACCCCGCGGGGCCGGTCACGCGGGGCCGGCACACCTAGGGCAGCTCCGGCAGGTCCTCCGCGAACAGCAGCGTCAGGTCGTCCGTGCTCGGCTCGGCGACCTGCGCGACCCGGCTCGCGTGCCGCTCCACCATCGCCTCGAACGTCTGGCGCGCGGTACGGCCGTTGCCGAAGGCCGGGCCCTTGGGGATCTCCGTGAAGTACTTCAGCAGCGCCTCGGCGGCGCCCGGTGCCAGCCGGTACTCGTGCTCCTCGGCCTGCTGCTCCACGATCCGCAGCAGCTCCTCGGGGCCGTAGTCGCCGAAGGTGATGGTCCGGGAGAACCGGGACGCCACACCGGGGTTCACCGACAGGAACCGCTCCATCTCGGCGGTGTATCCGGCGACGATCACGACGACGGCGTCCCGGTGGTCCTCCATCAGCTTCACGAGCGTGTCGATGGCCTCCTTGCCGAAGTCGCGCCCGGCGTCCTCCGGCGACAGGGCGTACGCCTCGTCGATGAACAGGACACCGCCCCGGGCCCGCTCGAAGGCCTCCTGGGTGCGGATGGCGGTGGAACCGATGTGCTCGCCGACCAGGTCGACACGGGACACCTCGACGAGATGGCCCTTCTCCAGGACGTCCAGCGCGGCGAGGATCTCGCCGTACAGGCGCGCGACCGTCGTCTTGCCGGTGCCGGGGGAACCGGTGAAGACCAGGTGGCGCTTGACGGACGCCGCCTTCAGCCCCGCCTGCTGCCGGCGCCGGCCCACCTCGATCATGTCGGTCAGCGCCCGCACCTCGCGCTTGACGCTCTCCAGGCCCACCAGCGTGTCGAGTTCACCGAGGACGTCCTTCGAGGTCCGCACCGGCTTCTCGGCCGTGGCCGACGGCGCCCCCTCCGGTACGCCGGTGCGCTGCTCGGGAACCGCGCCGAAGAACCCCGCCGCCGGCGGTGTCGTCTGCACGGCCGTCTCCCGCGCCGCCGCCGAGGTGCGCAGGCCCGCGCTCTCGTCGCTCGTGCAGTCCTCGATCACGGGACCCGACCCGGCCGTCGCGTCCGCGCCGCCGTCCGCGAACTCGTAGCCACCGCGCGCGCAGCGCTCGGTGCGGCACTTGCGCAGCGTCGTACGGCAGCCGTCTATCACGTGGAAGCCGTAGCCGCCGCTGTTCGTCACCCGGCAATTCAGGAAGGTGCCGCGGCCCCCGGCGGAGACGTAGAAGCCGGCTTCGGCGGGGGAGTCGACCGTGCAGCGCTCGACGGTGGGGTCGGCGCCCTTGGTGACGATCACGCCGGTCTGGGTGGCGTCCAGGGTGCAGTTGTTGAGGGTGCCGCCGCTGCCGTGGTCGCGGAACCAGGCGCCGGTCGCCGCGTCCCGGATGCGGCAGTCGTCGAGTTGGGCGGTCGCGCCGTCGCTCACCGACACGGCCGTGTTGCGCACCTGGGACAGGTCGCTGTCGACGACGTCCGCGCGCGAGCCCCGGTCGAGGACGAACAGCGCGTCCGGCACGTCGTGGACCCGACAGGAGTCCAGCACCATGGTGGCGCCGTCGCTGACCCAGACGGCCGGGTAGTCGCCGGTGCTGTCGGAGATCTCGCACTGGTTGGCGTCCACGTGCGTGCCGGGGTCCCACACCGACAGGCCGTTGCGCCCGAACTGACGGACCGTCGTCCGCGTCAGCGTCAGAACGGAGCGGGAGCGCAGGTCGACCGCGTTCTCCGGGATGTCGTGGATCCGGCAGTCGGCCAGGGTGAGGACGGCGTCGGTGTCGAGGGTGACGCCGTCGGCGGTGGTGCGGTGGACGTCGCAGTCGATGAGGTGCGCGGTGGCCCGGGCGGTGATCTGGACGCCGCTGCCGCGGATCTCGTAGACCTCGCAGCCCACCGCTTCCAGCGCCGAGTTGTCGCCGGTCGCGCTCAGTCCGGTGCCCGAGGCGTGGTGCACCCGGCAGCGCTCCAGACGGGGGTGGGCGCCCCCGCGCACCGCGACGCCCGCCTGTCCGGCCGCGAGGACCTCGCACTCCTCGAAGACACCGCCGCCGCCGTCGACGACGGCGATGCCGATGCCGGCCGGGTTGTCGACGGTGCACCGTCGGACGGTCGGGCGGGCACCGCCGCGTACCTCGATGCCGGCCGAGGACCGCGTGACGATCCGCAGGTCGAGCAGTTCCGGCGTGCCCTCCTCGACGAGCACGGCGGGCGCGGCCGCGTCCTGGCCCTCCACGTGCAGGTCCTGGACGACCGCGGCGGCGCGCACGGTGAGCGGCACCCCGTCGACGGGCGCGATGCGTACGGAACCGGGCGAGCCCTCGGGCCCGCGCAGGGTCACGGCCCGCTGCACGACGAGGTTCTCCCGGTAGGTGCCGGGGGCGATGGTGAGGACGTCGCCCTCGGCCGCGGCCTCCAGGGCGGCGGCGAGCGATGCGTACTCACCCGTGCGGCGCCGCCACCGCGATGTGCCGGTGTGCGTCACCTGGACCGTGCCCTGTGCCATGGCGTTGCTGTGCCCCCACCTCGGTCGTGCTGATGGCTCGTTCGCCGTGGGGCGCCGCGACCGGGGTCGGGACCGCGACCGCGCTCAGCCTCCTCGGGCCTCGGCGTGCTCGCGCTCTCGTCACCGGCGCACCCCTGCGGCTCCCTCGCGCGCGGGTTGATGCCAAATGCTTCGGCCGGTCCACCGTAGCGTGCGCGCGGGCGGTGGGTTGACCACAGACGCGACGCTGTCAGCAGCCAGTGCCCGTACGGCCCCAGTCCGGGCCCGCACGGTCCCATGCCTGGTCCCAACGGGCGTACCGGCGGCGGACCATGCGCCAGACGATCAGTCGGCGGCCGCCCTCGACGACGCCCGCGGTGAACAGGGCGGCGCCGAACCCGGCGAGTACGGCGTGTGTCGTCGCCGTGGCGGAGTCGAGCGGGCGGGCCACCAGACGGCCGTGGGTGTCCGTCCATATCGGGAAGTGGTCGCCGGGCCGCGGCGCCTTGAGACCCGCCAGGACCGTGCCGTGGCGCGCGGTGCCGTCCGGGGCGGTCCAGTCGGCGACCACCCGGGTGCGGGCGTCGCGCCCGGAGGAGCTCTCGGGGTCCGCCTCCAGCAGCGAACCGTCGAGCCTGCGCACCACGGTGGCCGTGACGTGGTGGCGGGACGCGCGCTGTTCGCGGACCGACTGCTGCAACGCGTCCTGGGCGGCGGCGCCGACGAGCGAGCCCGCGACGGGCGCGACGACGAGGATCAGGAGCAGCGCCGACAGGGCGACCCACGCCTCGACCAGGTCCGTCGTGCGGCGCAGCGGGTTGTGCCGCCAACGCCAGAGTCCGCCGATCGTTCGCACCGGCCCGCACCCCCTTTCCGCTCCGTGATAACCCCCCGTCGAGCCGTTCACGCCCGGAACCGGTCGAAGAGAGAGCCAGATCACCCGCGACCGGGACCCTCGGGAACGTCCCGGAAGAGCAAACGGCCAAGGGGCGAGCGGAGGTTCCCGCATCCGGCGGGTCCCCGGGAGTAGGCCGGAACTACTCGACGACCGTGACCGGATCGCCCACCCGGACGGTGCCGCGGGACAGGGGAACCAGGTTCTGTCCGAAGACCAGCTTGCCGTCGAGGCGGCGGTGCCGGCCCAGGGTGTACAGGGGTTCCCTGCCGCGGCCGGCGGTGGCCTGGTCGGTCGTGGTCACCACGCACCGCCCGCAGGTCTTGGCGACGCGGAAGGCGACCTCGCCGATCGTCAGCCGCGACCAGCCGTCCTCGGCCCACGGCTCGGTGCCCGCCACGACCACGTTGGGCCGGAAGCGGTTCATCGGCAGCGGACCCTCCGCGGCGTGCTCACCCCGGGCGATCAGGGAGTTGAGGGCGTCGAGGGACGCGGTGGTGGTGACCAGCAGCGGATAGCCGTCGGCGAAGGTGACCGTCTCGCCGGGCAGCGCGTACTCCGGGTCGACCGGGCGGCGCGTCGCGGGGTCGTCCATGTGCACCAGACGTACGTCGGTGCCGAGGTGGGCGCTGCACCAGGCGTGCGCGGCCTCGTCGGCGAGGACTCCCTCGACCTTGTCGCGGAAGATCTCCAGCGAGACCGTCCCGACCGGCTCCGGCACCCGCACGGTCAGCGGCTCGAGTCCGGGCGCGGACAGCCGGAGGCCGCCGTCGGGCAGGAGCTCGGCGGCGGCCAGTGCGAGGCGCGGCTGCTGGCGTTGCGTGACGACCTTTCCCCCGTCGTCGATCAGCGCCCAGCGTCGGTCTCCGGCCAGCCCCCAGGGCTCCACGAGGGCCTCCCGGGGCGACTGGCCCCGGAACGCCTTGACCGGATGAACGTGAATCGACAGCAGCCGCGCATTCCCCATGGGGCCATCCTGCCAGGCGGCACGGACGACCCCCGGGTCGGCTCAGTAGCCGCGGTACTGCTGGTTGTTGTACGGGTCCTGGTACTGAGGAGCGGCGGGCCGGGGAGCCGCGGGGCGCATCGCCTCGTAGCCCGTGCCGGGGGCCGCCGGGCGCGGCTGCTGCGCCTGCGGACCGGGGTAGCCGCGCGGCGCGGTGGCCTGCGGCGGGATGTAGGCCGCAGGGGCCTGCTGCAGCGGGGCTGGCTGCTGCATCTGCGGGTAGCCGTAGGAGGGCTGGGACGGGGCCGCCGGCAGTGCGGGCAGGGCCGACGGCAGCGCGGGCAGGCTGCTGCCCGGCGTGGCGTATTCGGCGGGGACCCGGATCGGGGCGATCTGCGGGGTACCCCGCTCGGCGACGAGCGAGTCGTAGATCGGGGTGTCCGGGAAGGAGGCGGAGTAGTAGCCGCCGCCATAGGTGGAGCGGGGGGAGGTCATGGCACATAAGTTAAGCCCACGATGTGCTGGTTGGGGAGACCGATAAGAGGGTTGATTTCCGTGTCCGCGGTGACGCTGGATCCCCAATGCGAGCGAACGTGGGAAAAAGGGGCGGCAATCCTCGCATCGATCGTGTAAAGGCCGAGTTCCGGAGGGGTTACTGGGGGTTCGGCAGCTTGTTCGTGCGCCGCGGATGGGAGTTCGCCGTGCCGACGCATAGGTTGACGGGTACACAACCCGATGCGCGCCGGGGCGCGGCCTGGCGCGGAGCCATGTGATGGGGGCGGGACATGTCAATGCCGAAGGGATCCAACGCTCCGGTGCCCACGACGGCACTACGGGTCGAGGTCGGCTGGCGTTCCGGGCCGGGCGTGCCCGACGCGGACGCCTCCGCGCTGCTGCTCGTCGGCGGAAAGGTCCGTTCCGACGGTGACTTCGTCTTCTACAACCAGCCGGCGCACTCCTCCGGCGCTGTCCGCCACGAGGGCAAGCGGGAGGTGGGAGGCCGGGTCGGCGACACCCTTCTCGTCGACCTCGCGCGCCTGGAGCCCGGGATCGAGACCGTCGTCCTCGCCGCCTCGGCCGACGGCGGCGCGTTCGGGCAGGTGCCGGACCTCTCCATCGAGGTGCGGGACGCGGCACGAAACACCGTGGTCGCCCGGTTCGACAGCACCGGCGCGACGGTCGAGACGGCGTTCGTGCTGGGGGAGTTCTACCGCCGCCAGGGCGCCTGGAAGTTCCGCGCCGTCGGCCAGGGCTACGACAGCGGCCTGGAGGGCCTGGCCGCGGACTTCGGCATCACCGTCGACGAACCGCGGCACACGGCGCCCCCGGCCGCCGCGTCGCCCTCTCCGCCTCCGACGACGCCCGCCGCGGTCCCCCCGCCCGTCCACCAGGCCCCGCCCCCGCCTCCGGCACCGCCCACCGCACCGGTCCGCCTGACCAAGGTGACGCTCACCAAGGCGGCCCCGTCGGTGTCGCTGACCAAGCAGGGCGGCACCTCGGGCACCATGCGCGTGAACCTCAACTGGGAGGTGCGCAAGCAGTTCTCGGGCTGGGGCGGCAAGCGCGGCCGGGCCGTCGCGCTCCACAACGACCTCGACCTCGACCTGTGCGCCCTGTTCGAACTGGCCGACGGCCGCAAGGGTGTCGTCCAGTCGCTCGGCAACGCCTTCGGCGCCCTGCACCAGCCGCCGTACATCCACCTCGACGGCGATGACCGCACCGGTGCCGTGGCCGCCGGTGAGAACCTCACCATCAACCTCGACCACAGGAACGACTTCCGGCGCATCCTCGTCTTCGTGACCATCTACGAGGGCGCCCGCTCCTTCGCCGACCTGCACGCCACGGTGACGCTCCGGCCCCAGCACGGCGCCCCGGTCGACTTCTCCCTGGACGAGTGCACCGTCCCGTCGACGGTGTGCGCGCTCGCGCTGATCACCAACACCGGCGGCGACCTCGTCGTCCGGCGCGAGGCCCGCTACCTCGTGCCCGAGCGCGGCGTCAGCCCGCAGCGGACCGTCGACCACGCCTACGGCTGGGGCATGAACTGGACACCGGGCCGCAAATAGGCCCCTCGCGGGAGTCAGCCCTCGTCGGCCACCGCGTCCGGGCGCGCGTAGGTGCGGCCCTTCCAGGCCGCACCCCGCCCCCGGCGGTGCTGCACCGCGGAATCCACCGTCATCAGCAGATAGAGGAACGCGGTGAACGGCAGCAGCGGAGCGAGCCACGGCGGCTGGCGGTAGTAGCGGAGCATCGGGACGTACGTCCCCGTCATCACCAGCCACGCGGCGCCGCCGATCGCCGACGCGGCCGGGTCGCCCACGGTGAGCCCGGCGAGGAGGGCGAGCGGCGGCACCACGTAGACCAGGAGCAGGCCCAGCACCGTGCCCGTCAGCAAGAACGGGTTGTGCCGCAGCTGCGCGTAGGCGCTGCGCGACACCATCCGCCACAGGTCGTGCAGCCGCGGACAGGGGCGCACGCTGTCCACACCGTCGGCCAGGCCCAGCCAGACGTGACCGCCGCTCGCCTTCACGGCCCGGGCGAGCGCCACGTCGTCGATGACGGCGTGCCGGATGGCGTCCGGGATCCGCGCCCGCCCGGCCGTCTCCGTACGCAGCAGCACACAGCCGCCCGCCGCGGCCGCCGTGCGCGCCCCGCGCCGGCCGATCCGGCGGAACGGGTACAGCTGGGCGAAGAAGTAGACGAAGGCCGGCACGACCAGCCGCTCCCACAGGCTCTCCACCCGCAGCCGCGCCATCTGGGAGACGACGTCGAAGCCCCCGGTGCGGGCCGCCGCCACCAGCTCGCGCAGGCTGTCGGGCGCGTGCGCGATGTCGGCGTCCGTCAGCAGGAGGTACGCGGGGTCACGCGCGCGGGCCAGGCCGATCCCGTGCCGCACCGCCCACAGCTTCCCCGTCCAGCCCGCGGGCGGTTCGCCCGGCGAGGCCACGGTCAGCGGCAGTCCGCCGTGCCGCCGTGCGAGCTCGCCGGCCAGTTCCCCGGTGCCGTCGGAACTGCCGTCGTCGACGAGGAAGACCTCCGCCCGCCCCGGATAGTCCTGCGCGAGCAGCGACGGCAGACTCGCCGGCAGTACCGCGGCCTCGTCGCGCGCGGGGACGACGACGCACACCGACGGCCACTCGGCGGGCTCGCGACGCGGCGGCAGCCGGACGTCCGTGCGCCAGAAGAAGCCCTGACAGAGCAGCAGCCACAGCCAGGCGGAGAGGGATACGGCGGCGGTCCACGCGATGGCGCTCACCCGCGCAGTCTGCCCCACCGGACCGGGCGGTGAGGGCACATCGTCTATGGTTGCCGGGTGAAGATCGCGCTCATGGACTCCGGAATCGGGCTGCTGGCGGCCACCGCCGCGGTACGGCGCCTGCGACCCGACGCCGATCTCGTGCTGTCCCTGGACCCCGACGGCATGCCCTGGGGGCCGCGCACCCCCGAGGATCTCACCGCGCGCGCGGTGGCCGTCGCCGAGGCCGCCGCCGCCCATCGCCCCGACGCCCTCATCGTCGGCTGCAACACGGCCACCGTGCACGCCCTGTCCACGCTGCGCGCCCGCCTGGAGCCGGACATCCCGGTGATCGGCACCGTCCCCGCCATCAAGCCGGCCGCGGCCGGCGGCGGCCCGGTCGCGATCTGGGCCACACCCGCCACCACCGGCAGCCCCTACCAGCGCGGACTCATCCAGGACTTCGCCGACGGTGTCACCGTCGCCGAGGTGCCCTGCTGGGGCCTGGCCGAGGCCGTGGAGCACGCGGACGAGGCGGCGATCGACGCCGCCGTCGCCGCGGCCGCCGCGCTGACCCCCGACGACGTGACGACCGTCGTCCTCGGCTGCACCCATTACGAACTCGTCGCCGAACGCATCCGCGCCGCCGTCCAGCGCCCCGGCCGCCCGCCGCTCGTCCTGCACGGCTCGGCCGGTGCGGTGGCCGCGCAGGCCCTGCGCCGCGTCGGCGCCCGCCCGGAGCCCGAGGCCCCGGTCAAGGGCACCGTGACGGTGCTGCTCAGCGGCCGGGAGGGCGTGCTTCCGGCACCCGCCCTCGCCTACGCGGAAGGACGGCTCCTCCAGGCGGTCAGCCCCACCCGGTGACCGCCGGCCGCCGGCCGGACCCGCCGGTCGCGTCCGTCGTCCGGCCGGCGCAGTCACCCTCCGCGACGCGCTACCGGCGGAGCGAAAGCTGAGTAGTCTCATAAACATGAGGGACGACCAGCCCCAGGCCGACAACGCCCCCCACCCGGACGTCTGGCACGGCCGCGCCACCAACCGCTTCCAGTGGCTGCTCGCGCTCGTCGGCGCCGCCTGCATGGCGCTCGGCATCCGACTGGCGGTCGACTCCGCGTGGACGTCCGGTGCCGCGCCGCTCGTCATGTCCGTCGTCGGCTGCATCGCCGCCGGACTGCTGGTCCTCTTCGGCACCCTCGCCTTCGTCCACGTCGACCTGAAGCTGGACAGGGAGTCCCTGGAGATCCGCTGCGGCCACATCGGTGTGCCGCGCCGCCGCATCCCGCTGGCCCACGTCGCCGGAGCCGACTTCGAACCGCACGTCACCCCGCGCCACTGGGGCGGCTGGGGTTACCGCTGGCGGCCGGAGAAGGGCACCGCCGTCGTCGTCCGGCGAGGTGAGGGTGTGGTGCTGCGGCTCTGGGACGGCCACACGTTCACCATCACCGTGGACGACGCCGAGTCCGCCGTACAGGTCATCAGGGACCGGCTGCGGCGGGGCACGCCCGGCGCGGCGCGCTGACCCGGGCGGCCGTCACGCGGGGCGCGACTGCCTCTCGAACGCCGCGGGCACCTCGGGCGCCGTCGGCTCCACGGTGAGCGGGCGGGCCGTGGCGAGGCCCGCCAGCAGACCCGCGCCCACGGACACGGTGGTGAAACTCAGGGCGTTGCCGACCGCGGCGACGGCGGCCAGCGCCGTGAGCGCGGCACCCGCCGTGAGCACGACCGGCGTCGGCCGCGCGGCACGCCACAGGGCGAACAGCACCCAGCAGAAGGCCGCCGCGAGGAGCAGCACCCCGACGACCCCCTGTTCCGCGGCCATCTGCAGCGGGGCGGAGTGCGGCTTGCCGTCGGACAGCGTCGACCGCGCGGCCGTCGCGCTCAGCTCCCCGAAGCGTCCGGGGCCCACGCCGAGCCCGACGTCGTGGTGTGCCAGGTGCAGGGCGTCCCGCCACAACGCGACCCGGTGGGAGGTCAGCCGGTCCTCCAGGGAGACGGCGAGCCCGCCGGCGTCTGCGGCGACCGCCCAGGCCAGGCCCGTCACGGTGGCCGCCGCCGCGGCCAGTCCCGCGAGGCCCGGGCCCCGGTGCCGCAGGCGACCGGCGGCCAGGGAGCACAGCAGCACGCCGCAGCAGGTGACCACCGCCGTCGTCGAGCCCAGCGCCGCCCCGGCCACCGCGATGCCACCGGCCAGCCCGCGCAGGGCGAACCGCAGGACGGGCGCGGGCGTGGCCCAGGCGGCGCAGCACGCGGCACCGGCCGACAGGGTCAGCACCGCGGCCGTGGCACCCGCCTGGCCCAGCGGCGCGGCGATCTCCGGCCCGGGTGCGAGCCGGGGCGGGGCCGTGGTCAGGGCGAGCCCGGCCAGCGCCGCCGCGCAGGGCGCGGCGACGGGCAGCAGCGCTCCGCAGATCCGGCCCGCCGCGTAGCCGGCGGCCACGGCCAGCACCGCGAGCAGGACGCCCTCGGGGCGCCCGCCGTGCGCGGCCGCGGTGATCAGCGACCAGGTGGCGCAGGTGCCGAGCACCATGACACCCGCCGCGTCAGAAACGTTTCGTCTGTCCCCGTCCGCGTCCTGACCGGCCGCGGACGTCATCCCCGTGGACCCCACGCCGTCCCCCCGAATCCGGTCGCCCCCCGACCGTGACATGCCCCGGACGCCCCGCGCGACAGGAGCTCTGGCACACCGTAACGGCTGCTGGGCGGTTTGTGGATGCGTCGTACCGGGATGCGCGGGATGCGGGGCGGCCGCCCCGCGGACCGTGCTGTCGGCCAAAAGGTCACCCGCCGTACACTCCCGGAGTGACCGTCACCGCAACTTCCGTGGACCGGCAGGACCAGCTGGAGCCCCCCACCGCGCCGTCTCCCGGCGCCCGGCTCCTGCGCCTCCTCCCGGCCGCCGCAGCGGCACTCTCCGGAGTACTGCTCTACGTCAGCTTCCCGCCGCGCACCCTGTGGTGGCTGGCCCTGCCGGCCTTCGCCCTCTTCGGCTGGGTGCTGCGCGGTCGTGGCTGGAAGGCGGCGCTCGGTCTCGGCTACCTCTTCGGTCTCGGCTTCCTGCTGCCGCTGCTGGTGTGGACGGGCGTCGAGGTGGGCCCCGGTCCCTGGCTCGCCCTCGTGGCCATCGAGGCGCTCTTCGTCGCGCTGGTCGGCGTCGGCGTCGCCACCGTGTCGAAGCTGCCGGCCTGGCCGGTGTGGGCGGCCGCGGTCTGGATCGCCGGCGAGGCGGCACGCGCGCGCGTGCCCTTCCGTGGCTTCCCCTGGGGCAAGATCGCCTTCGGTCAGGCGGACGGTGTCTTCCTCCCGCTCGCCGCGGTGGGCGGCACCCCCGTGCTCGGCTTCGCGGTCGTCCTGTGCGGTTTCGGCCTGTACGAGGTCGTCCGCGTGGGCCTGGACCGGCGGCACACGCGGGAGATCCGGCGGTCGGCCGCCGCCCTGGCCCTGCTCGGCGTCGCCGTCCCCGTCGTGGCGGCCGTGGCCGCCCGGCCGCTGGTGAGCGACGAGGCGGAGGACGGCACCGTGACGGTCGCCGCCATCCAGGGCAACGTCCCCCGCCTCGGCCTCGACTTCAACTCCCAGCGCCGGGCCGTCCTCGACTACCACGCGCGCGAGACGGAGCGACTGGCCGCCGAGGTCGAGGCGGGCAAGGTGCCCCGGCCCGACTTCGTGCTGTGGCCCGAGAACTCCTCCGACATCGACCCCTTCGCCAACCCGGACGCGGCCGTCGTCATCGATCAGGCCGCCGAGGCGATCAAGGCCCCCATCTCGGTCGGCGGGGTCGTCGAGCGCGACGGCAGGCTCTACAACGAGCAGATCCTCTGGGACCCGACCAAGGGCCCCACCCAGACCTACGACAAGCGGCAGGTCCAGCCGTTCGGCGAGTACCTCCCGCTGCGCTCGTTCATCGGAGCCATCAACGAGAACTGGACCTCGATGGTCCACCAGGACTTCAGCCGGGGCACCGAGCCGGGCGTGTTCGACATCGACGGCACCGAGGTCGGCCTCGCCACCTGCTACGAGGCGGCCTTCGACTGGGCCGTGCGCGACACCGTCACCCACGGCGCCCAGCTGATCTCCGTGCCCAGCAACAACGCCACCTTCGACCGCAGCGAGATGACCTACCAGCAGCTCGCCATGTCCCGCGTGCGCGCCGTCGAGCACAGCCGCACCGTCACCGTGCCGGTGACCAGCGGAGTCAGCGCGATCATCATGCCGGACGGACGGATCACCCGGAGGACGGGCATGTTCGTCGCGGACTCCCTGGTCCAGGAGGTGCCGCTGCGCTCCTCGGAGACGCCCGCGACGCGCCTCGGGATCCTTCCCGAGATCGCCCTGGTGCTCGTCGCCGCGGGCGGTGTGGGCTGGGCGATCGGCGCGGGGATGCGCGCACGCCGGGTGTGAGGCCCTGATCGGCGGACCGGGCCCGCAGCCGCGGCCTGACGGCCGCGGGGGTGCGGGTGCCGTTCCCTGGCCGGGACGTACCGGCTGACGAGCCGGCCCCGCGCCCCGCGCCGCTGTCCGGACGGACGAAGTCCGCGGCCGACCGCATCAGCCACCACCCCGGACCGGCGTGCGCGAGATGCTCCAGAAGTCGGCGTAGCGGCCCCCACGCCGCAGCAGTTCCTCGTGGGTGCCCTCCTCCACGACCCGGCCGCCGTCCAGGAAGACGATGCGGTCGGCACGTCGGACGGTCCGCATCCGGTGGGCGACCATCACCACCGTCCGGCCCGCCATCAGGCGCTCGATGCCCTCGTGGACGGCCGCCTCGTTCACGGGGTCCAGTGCGGAGGTCACCTCGTCCAGCAGCACGACGGGCGCGTCCTTCAGCAGTGCCCGGGCGATCGAGACACGCTGGCGTTCACCGCCCGACAGCAGCGCGCCACCCTCGCCGACGTGCGTGCCCCACCCGCCGGGCAGCCGCTCCACCACCTCGTCCAGCCGGGCCGCGGCGGCCGCCGCCCGCACCTCGGCCTCGGTGGCGTCGGGGCGGCCGAGACGTACGTTCTCCTCGATCGTGCCGTCGAAGAGGTAGACGTTCTGGAAGACGATGGCGATCCGCGCCATCAGCACCTCCGGGTCGATCGCGCGCACGTCCACGCCTCCCACGCGTACCGCGCCCGCGTCCACGTCGTAGAAGCGCGCGAGCAGGTGCAGCAAGGTGCTCTTGCCCGCCCCCGACGGCCCGACGACGGCGAGTCGCTGTCCCTCGGGGACGCGCAGCGAGGCGCTGTCGATCACCGTGCGGTCGCCCTGCCGGAAGACGACGGAGTCGAACTCCAGGTCGTGGTGTGCGGGCCGGACGGGTTCGGCGGCTTCCGGCAGCGGCTCGGTGCGCAGGACCGTGTCGAGCCGCACCAGCACGGAGCGCGCACCGCGGAGTCTGCCGGCGAGGTCCGTCAGCGACAGCAGCGGATCGGCGCAGCGCGCGCCCAGCACCAGGATCGTCAGGAGCTCCGCCACACCGATGTCCCCGTCGAGCGCGAGGTAGGCGCCGAGGACCAGCAATGCGGTGAACATCGCCTGCACCGTGAGGGTCAGGCCCACCACTGCGGGAAGCGCCGACAGCGCGGCGCGACGGGAGGCGCGCCGGATCTCCTGGAGCGCGTCGTCGAGCAGCCGGAAGCGTTCGGTGGTCCGGCCGCCGGCGCGCAGCACCGGCTGGGCCTGGAGGAACTCGATGACCCGCCCCGTGGCCTCGTGGTCGCGTTCCTCGCGCTGCGCGTCCTCGGCGGCCGTCGAGCGTCCCGTCCAGACCTGGATCGCCGCCACCACCGGTACGGCGGCCAGGGCGGCCAGCCCCATCTGCCAGTCGAACACCAGCATGACGGCGACGATCGTCAGGGGTGTCACGCAGGCGGAGACGGACGGCGCCAGCAGATGCGCGATGACGCTCATCGCCTCCAGGACGCCGCGACTCGCCAGGACGGACACCTCGCCGAGGCGGCCCGCGCTGTACCAGCCGATGGGCAGTCGGGCCAGGTGATCGCCGAGACGGTGGTACAGGCCGCGCAACAGCGCCGTGCCGACGTGGAAGCCGGACAGGTCACTGAGGTAGCGAAGCGCCGCGTAGACCAGGAAGGCGCTTGCGAACGCGATCAGCCAGGGCCAGGCGTCCTCGGGCGTGTCCCCGAACAGTGCCCGCAGCACGGGTACCAGCAGCGCGTAGGACAGCCCCTCGGCCACCGCGGTCGTCGTCATCAGGGCCACGGTGCGCCGTAGTGGCCGGGCGTGCTCGTCTCCCAGCACGCGCAGCAGCACGCGGATCATCGGGCATCGTCTCCTCGCGTCACGCCGCCGTGGATCTCGGGGTCGTCGGCGACTGCCAGTCGATGGGACCGCCGGAACGCGGCGAACCTTCCGTCGCGTGCGAGCAGGTCGGCGGGCCTGCCGCGCTCGACGATCGAGCCGTTCTCCAGCATCACGACGGTGTCGGCGTCGGTGATCGTCTCCAGGCGGTGCGCGATGACCAGGAGGGTGCGGTCGCCCTGCCACGTCGTCAGGGCCCGGCGCACCGCCCGTTCGGTCTGCGGGTCCGCGAAGGCGGTCGCCTCGTCGAGCACCAGAACGGGTGCGTCGGTGAGCAGTGCGCGGGCGATCGCGATCCGCTGTGCCTCGCCACCGGACAGGCCGGCGTCCTCACCGATCACCGAGTCGTACCCGCGGGGCAGTTCGAGGATCCGCTCGTGCAGGTTCGCCAGCCGGGCCGCGCGGATCACGTCCTCGCGGCCGGCGTGCGGTACCGCCAGCGCGATGTTGTCCGCGACCGACGCGCGCAGCAGCCGGACGTCCTGGAAGACGAAGGAGACCGTCCGGTAGAGCTCGCGGCCGCTCAGCTCGCGCAGGTCGACCCCGCCCAGCAGGACCGAACCGTGGGTGGGGTCGAAGAACCGCGGCAGCAGCTGGACCAGCGTCGACTTCCCGCTTCCCGACGGCCCGACGAGCGCGGTGACCGTCCCCGGCTCCAGGACGAGGTCGATCCCGCGCAGCACCTCGTGATCGGCTTCGTATCCGAAGCGCACGTCACGCAGCTCGACGCGGTGCCCTCGGGGTGCGACCGGCCGCGCTGGCTCCGGCAGCGGCTCCACCTCCAGCACCTCCCGGATCCGGCCGACCGCGCGCCGCGCGGCCTGCAGGTCGTCGAAGCCGTGCCCGAGGGCCGCCACCGGAGCGGTCAGGCCCAGGCCGAGCAGCAGGAAGGGCAGCAGGTCGGCCGGGGCCATCTCGCCGTCCGTGACGAGGGCCGCGCCGCCGACGAGCACGACCAGCAGAACGAACGGCGGCGACAGCACGAGCTGCATCCCCGCGGCGATCCTGGAGATGCCGTGCACCCACCGGTCGAAGGTGTCGACGAAGTCGTCCGCGGCCGTGCGGAACCGGTGATGGGCGCGCCGGGACCCGCCGAACGCCTTGACCACCGAGATCCCCTGGACGAACTCGACGACCGCACTCGAGATCCGGCCCATCGCCGCGTCGAACTCCTCCTGCTCGCGCAGCCGGGCCGGGGTCATCATGAGGGGGACCAACGCCACGGCCAGCACCACCGGTGCCAGCGTGATCAGCGTGAGCCGCCAGTCGATGGTGAAGAGGTAGACCAGCGACGCCAGCGGCACCACGAAGGCGGAGACGAGCTCACCGGGGGTGTGGGCGATGAACGGATGGACGGCGCTGACGTCCTCGCCGACCACCTTGGCCAGTTCGCCGGTCCGGCGCCGGGAGAGCCAGCCCATCGGTACGCGCCCCAGCTGGGCGGCCAGTTGCCGGCGGAACGCCAACTGCACCGTGGTGTCGAGGAGGTGGCCGATGCCGGACGACGCGGCCGAGAACACCAGACGGACGAACAGGCCCGCCACGCCCGCGATCACGACCGTCCAGACGTGGTCGCGGTCGACCGGTCCGGGCTGGAGCAGGGTGCGCCCCAGTTCCACGACCGCCAGCAGCGGGGCCAGGCCCGCGAGCCCACCGATCACCTGAAGGATCACGACGGCCGCGAAGGTCCGCGCATGCGGGCGCAGCAGCCGTCTTATGCCGGGTGCCGCGGCGGCGGCGTGCGGCGGTGGTGCGACCTGCTCCCGCACGCGGGCGGAGCCGGTGGTGGTCATCGCTCTCCTCTCTTCGTCGACGGCGTCGCGGTCCGGGCCGTCGTCGGCCGCCACGACCTCACTCGGCGAGGGCACGGCGCAGTACGGCACAGAGCGCGGCGACTTGCCGCTGCGAGACCTCGGCGGACTGGATCGCCAGCGACCCGTGGAAGGTGCCGGGCCACTGGTGCAGCTCGACCGACACGCCCGCCTGGAGCAGGCGCAGCGCGTAGTCGATGGCTTCGTCGCGGTTCGGATCGAACTCCGCGGTGGCGATGTAGGCCGGTGGGAGACCGGACAGGTCGTCGGCCCGCGCCGGCGCGGCGTACGGCGTGGCGGGCTGGTCGCCCAGGTAGTGCGCCAACGCCGCGGCGCGTACGGCGCGCGTGTTCCAGGGCGTGTCGGTGAAGTTCCGCGCGGACCACGTCTGCTGCCGGTCGTCGAGGATGGGCTCGTTGAGCACTTGGAAGCGGATCGGGGGCCCCTGCCGGTCGCGGGCCCGCAGGGCCACGGCGGCCGCGAGGTTGCCGCCGGCGCTGTGGCCTCCGACCGCGATCCGGGCCGGGTCGATGCCGAGCTCGTCGGCGTGCTCGTGCGCCCAGGTCAGCACGGCGTGGACGTCGTCCAGGGCCGCCGGGAAGCGGTGCTCGGGTGCCAGGCGGTAGTCGACGCTGATCACCACGGCGCCGGAGAGCTCCGCGATGGGGACGGCCCAGTGCTCTTCGGTGTCCAGGTCACCGACGACCCAGGCGCCGCCGTGCAGCCAGACGACCGCACCCTGCGCCTGGTGGGGGCGGTAGATCCGTACCCGCACGTCCGGATCGGCGGACACCGTGCGGTCCTCGACGACCAGTCCCGAGATGTCCGGTGCCGGCCTGGCGGCGGTCAGCTCGGCGTACATCCTGCGGTAGGCGACCGGGTCGGACAGGTCGACACGGGGGAGCAGGGTCGTGAATGCTTCGAGTTCGGGATCCATGCCGGTCATCGTCACCCTCGCCGGCCCCGGTGGTCATCCGCCATCCGTCGGGCAACTCCCCCTGATCGCGCACCGATCGGCGCCTATGCTGCTGCCATGGAGGCACTGGCCGAACGACTGTCGCAGCTGGACTCGCACGTCCAGGGCGCGGTCCGTGTCGTCGCGTTCTACGACGCGCTGATGCGCCGACGGGTGGACCTCGCGGCGCTGGCGCGGGCCTCGGCGGGCCTGGCCGAGTGCGTGGCCGGCATCCGGCTCCACGGCACCGGGCAGGCGATCCGCGTCTCGCCCGACGGCCGGGCGTCGTCCACCCCGCCGTCACCCGCGTCCACCACGGTGCCGATCACCCTCGACGACGAGGAGATCGGCGAGGTGTGGCTGGAGCGCCCCGGCCCGCCCGGCTCCCTCGACGACGTGCTCCTCGACCGGCTCGCGATCGCCGCCGCGGCCGTCGCCGAGCGCTACGGGCCGGCCCGCACCACCATGGCCGACCCCGCCCTCGTCGAACTCGTCATCAGCCCCGACAGCGACGAGACGGCCAGAGCCCGGGCCCTCCGGCTCCTGGGTTTCGCCGCCGACCTGCCGGTCCGCGTCGTCGCCGTCCGCTCACCGCTCCCGCTCGACCAGGTCGCCGGCCTGCTCTGCCCGGCCCGTCCGGTGAAGGCGGCACCGCTCGCCGACGTGGGCGTCGTCCTGGCCACCACCGTGGACCCGACCCGGTTCCCGGCGGGCGTCCACGCGGGCATCGGCGCCGCGGAGAGTCCCGACCGTTCGTGGCAGGAGGCCCGCACCGCCCTGCGCTTCGCCACGCCGCGCGAACCGGTCGTCCACTACGACGGCCTGGGCGCGCTGGCCCTGCTCGCCCTGGTGCCACCGGACGTTGCGCGGGACAACGCCGACGTCGCCGCGATCGCCCTGGTCGCCGGCAACCCGGAGGACCTGGAGACACTGGACACCTACTGCGCCACCGGCTCCCTGCGCCGGGCCGCCGAACTCCTCCACCTGCACCACAGCAGCGTCGCCCGCCGGCTGGAGCAGATCGCGAAGACCCTGGGCTTCGAACTGACCGAGCCGACCGGTCTGATCCGGGCGAGGCTCGCCCTCACGGCGTGGCAGCTGTTCAGACAGTGACGTCGCGGCGCACCTGAGCCCGGTCGCCTCTGCTGCCCGGGCGTACCTCTTCGTGTGCCCCTCCACGTGCCTCCGCGCGAGGAAGACCGGTCCGGTTAGGGTCGGGGCATGGCGACTCCTGACTTCATCCGTGAGATCCGGGCCACCGCGGGCCACCAACTGCTCTGGCTCCCCGGCGTCAGCGCCGTCGTCTTCGACGACGAGGGCCGGGTGCTGCTGGGACAGCGTGCGGACAACCACCAGTGGACCGTCATCACGGCCATCCCGGAGCCGGGCGAGCAGCCCGCCGACTGCGCCGTGCGGGAGGTGTACGAGGAGGCGGGCGTGCACTGCGTGCCCGAGCGGGTCGTCATGGTGCGCTCCGGCAGGCAGGTCGAGTACCCGAACGGCGACCGGTGCCAGTTCATGGACATCACCTTCCGCTGCCGGGCCGTCGGGGGCGAGGCACGGGTCAACGACGACGAGTCCGTCGAGGTCGGCTGGTTCGAGGTGGACGCCCTGCCGGTGATGCACGAACGGCAGCTCTTCCGCATCAAGCAGGCGCTGTCCGACGAACCCACGTGGTTCGAAACCACGAGCCTCGAATGAACTGTGGGGTGTGACCACATGGGGCGGAGGCCGGGCGCTGCCTAGGGTCGAGTCATGACCACGCCCCCCGCCGCCCCGGGTCCCCACGCCCCCTCGTTCGACCTCGGCGGTCGCACCGCCCTCGTCACCGGCGCCGCCGGCGGCATCGGCCGCGCCTGCGCGCTGCGGCTGGCGGCCGCCGGGGCCAAGGTGCGGGCGGTCGACCGGGACGCCCCGGGCCTGGAGGCGCTCGCCGAGAGCTCCGCCGGCCTGCCGGGCGCCGTCGAGCCGCACGTCCTGGACCTGACGGACCTCGACGCCGCCGAACACGCCGCCGCGGGCACCGACGTCCTCGTCAACAACGCCGGGCTGCAACTCGTACGGCCCCTCGAGGAGTTCCCGCCCGACGTCTTCCACACGGTGCTCACCGTGATGCTCGAGGCGCCGTTCCGGCTCATCCGCGGCGCCCTGCCCCACATGTACGGGCAGGGATGGGGCCGCATCGTCAACGTCTCCTCCGTCCACGGGCTGCGCGCCTCGGCCTACAAGTCGGCGTACGTGGCCGCCAAACACGGGCTGGAGGGCCTGTCCAAGACCGCCGCCCTCGAAGGCGCCCCGCACGGCGTGACCTCCAACTGTGTGAACCCCGCCTATGTGCGCACCCCTCTGGTGGAGAAACAGCTCGCCGACCAGGCGCGGGCACACGGCCTGCCCGAGGAACGCGTGCTGGCCGAGGTGCTCCTGCGGGACAGCGCCGTCAAGCGGCTCATCGAGCCGGAGGAGGTCGCCGAGGCCGTCGCGTACCTGTGCGGACCGCAGGCGTCCTTCGTGACCGGCACCTCACTCGTCCTCGACGGCGGCTGGACCGCGCACTGAGCGGTCCGCCGCCCGGCGCATCCGGAGTTTTCCACAGGGCCGACGGGCCGGCCCGGTCATGAGGAATCCTGTGAGCATGTCCCGCGATCACGTGGAGCCCGTCGAGCGCTCCGTCAGCGATGCCGAGGCGCCCGTGCGCGTCGAGGCGACCCCGGGTGCTCACGACGGCGCCGAGACGCCGTACCTCGAGTTGCTCGCCCGGGGCGCGGCCGCCGAGGCGTACGAGCGTCCGGTGCTGCGCGCGCGGGCCGAGGGACGCCCCGCCGAGCGGGTCGCGGCGCTCGAACGCGCCAAGCTGCTCGCGCTGCGGGTGCGCTCGGAACTGGAGGGCCGCCGACGCCGGGAGGCCGAGCTGTCGGCGCTTTTCGAGACCGCCCACGACCTGGCGGGCCTGCGCGACGTGGACGCCGTCCTGCAGGCGATCGTGCAGCGGGCCCGCTCGCTGCTCGGCACGGACGTCGCCTACCTCAGCCTGAACGACCCGGACCGGGGCGACACCTACATGAGGGTCACCGAGGGCTCGGTCGCCGCCCGCTTCCAGCAGTTGCGCCTCGGGATGGGGGAGGGGCTCGGCGGCCTGGTCGCCCAGACCGCCCGCCCGTACGTCACCGACGACTACTTCCGCGACGACCGCTTCCGGCACACGGCGGCCATCGACGCGGGCGTCCACGACGAGGGCCTGGTGGCCATCCTCGGCGTCCCGCTGACCCTGGGGGCGAACGTCATCGGGGTGCTGTTCGCCGCCGACCGGCGCGCGCGGGTCTTCGAGCGGGAGCAGATCGCGCTGCTCGGCTCCTTCGCCGCGCTGGCCGCGGCCGCCATCGACACCGCCAACCTGCTCACCGAGACCCGCTCGGCCCTGGCCGGCCTGGAGCGCGCCCACGAGATCATCCAGGACCGCAGCGCGGTCATCGAACGTGCCTCCGACGTCCACGACCGGCTCGCCGAACTCGTCCTGCGCGGCGGCGGGGTCCACGACGTGGCGGCCGCGGTCTCCGAAGTCCTCGACGGAACGGTCGAGTTCACCGAAGCCGCCACCGCACCCGCCGGTGCCCTGGAGACCTCCCGCGCCGAAGGGCACGCGGTGCGGCACGCGGACGACTGGATCGCCGCCGTCGCCGCCGGCGGCGAACTGCTCGGCGCCCTCGTCCTGCGCGGCCACCCCGACCTCGACCCCGTCGACCAGCGCACCTTCGAACGCGCCGCGATGGTGACCTCCCTGCTGCTGCTCGCCCGGCGTTCCGCGGCGGAGGCCGAACAGCGCGTGCGCGGCGAGCTGCTGGACGACCTCCTCGACGCCCGAGACCGCGACCCGCGCCTGCTGCGCGAGCGCGCCTCCCGGCTCCACGCCGACCTGGACGCCACCCACGTCGTCCTCGCCGCGCGCCTGGACGCCGCCGCGGCCGACGCCGACCAGGAGGCGGCCGCCCGTCGGCGCCTGTGGTCCGCCGCCTCCCACCTCGCCGCCACCCGCCACGGCCTGGCCGCCGCCCGCGACGGCGGCACCGTCCTGCTGCTGCCGCTCGAACCGGGCGACACCGCGACTGAGGTGGCCCGCCGTACGGCCCGCCACCTCGGCACCGCCGTCCACGAGGCCGTCACCGTCGGCGCCTCCGCACCCGTCCGCGACCTCACCGTCCGCCCGGACGCGGTGGTCGCCGCCTACGAGGAGGGCCGCCGCTGCCTGGACGCCCTGCGGCTGCTGGGCCGCTCCGGCGACGGAGCGGCCGCCGAGGACTTCGGCTTCCTCGGGCTGTTGCTGGCCGGGGACCGGGACGTGGCGGGCTTCGTGGACCGCACCATCGGCCAGGTCGTCGCCTACGACGAACGGCGCGGCACCGATCTGGTGCGCACCCTCGAGGCGTACTTCGCCTGCGGGATGAGCCCGGCCCGCACCAAGGACGAACTCCACGTCCACGTCAACACGGTGGCCCAGCGCCTGGAGCGCGTCGGCCGTCTCCTGGGCGGCGACTGGCACAGTCCCGCCCGCGCCCTGGAGATCCAACTCGCCCTGAGACTGCACCGGCTGGCGGCCCCGATACCGAGCTGACCCCCGTACGCGCCGGTCGGCGTACGGGGGCCGGTGCGGACGACCCGGTCAGACGACGCGGGCGTCAGCGGCCGGGGACGTCGCCCGCTCCGCGTCGGCGGAGGGATCGATGTCGCTCAGGTCGCGGTGGCGGGTCTCCTTGGCCACGCCCACGGCGACGACCGTGAGCAGGGACGCGGCGATCACGTACAGGGCGATCGGCGTGGAGCTGTCGTAGTCGGCCAGCAGCGCGGTGGCGATGAGGGGCGCCGGCGCACCCGCCGCGACCGAGGCGAACTGGGCGCCGATGGAGGCGCCGGAGTAGCGCATCCGGGTCGCGAACATCTCGGAGAAGAAGGCGGCCTGGGGCGCGTACATCGCCCCGTGCAGCACCAGACCGACGGTCACGGCGAGGACGAGGCTCCCGAAGCCTGCCTTGTCGACGAGCGCGAAGAAGGGGAACATCCACAGACCCACGCCGACCGCGCCCAGCAGGTACACGGGACGTCGCCCGATCCGGTCCGACAGCGCGCCCCAGGCCGGGATCACGGCGAAGTGCACGGCGGAGGCGATCAGTACGGCGTTGAGGGCGGTCTGCTTGGAGACGCCTGCCGAGGTCGTCGCGTACACGAGGATGAACGCGGTGATCACGTAGTAGGAGATGTTCTCCGCCATCCGCGCGCCCATGGCGACCAGCACGTCACGCCAGTGGTGGCGCAGCACGGCCACGAGCGGCAGCTTCTCGGTGGCCGCCTGCGTCGCCTTGCGGGCCTCGGCCTGCGCCAGCGCCTGCCGGAAGACGGGCGACTCGTCCACGGAGAGCCGGATCCACAGGCCGACGATCACCAGCACACCCGAGAGCAGGAACGGGATCCGCCAGCCCCAGCTGCCGAAGGCCGAGTCCGACAGCACGGCGGTGAGCAGCGACAGCACACCGGTCGCGAGCAACTGCCCCGCCGGGGCCCCGGTCTGCGGCCACGAGGCCCAGAACCCCCGCCGCCGCGCGTCGCCGTGCTCGGACACCAGCAGTACGGCCCCGCCCCACTCGCCACCGAGCGCGAAGCCCTGCACCAGACGCAGCAGGGTCAGCAGCACCGGCGCGGCGGTCCCGATGGTGGCGTGGGTGGGCAGCAGCCCGATCGCGAAGGTCGCCCCTCCCATCAGCAGCAGACTCAGCACCAGCAACTTCTTGCGGCCGAGCCGGTCCCCGTAGTGCCCGAAGACGAGCGCGCCGATCGGCCGCGCGGCGAACCCGACGGCGTAGGTCAGGAAGGACAGCAGCGTGCCGACGAGCGGGTCGGAGTCCGGGAAGAACAGCTTGTTGAAGACGAGGGCGGCTGCGGAGCCGTAGAGGAAGAAGTCGTACCACTCGATGGTGGTGCCGATGAGGCTGGCGGCGACGATGCGCTTGAGGTTGGACGGGGCTGGCGGGGCGGTCGCGGGCGACGACATCGACACCACTTCCTGACGTTCGACGGGGACGTTTGCGTGTCGCCACACCGTAGGAAGGCGCAGGTCACAGGCGTATGTGGTGGGACACCATAGTTTCGGGGGTGAGGGTGCGCGCGCCCACCATGGGTAGCGGCAAGGGCTTCTTCGCGGCCTCGACAGAGCTGTGAAGGAGGGGCTGTCCGGGGTGCGCTGTCGGGGCACGCTTCCGAGGTGCGGTGCTGACTCCCGTGCTGGTTCGGCGCTGAGCGAATGGCGGGAGCGGGACCGGGTCATGCTGCCGGACATCGCCTCCTCGACGGGCCCGGAGCAAGCGTCCTGATCAGGACGCTTGCTCCGGGCCCGTCAGGCTTCGTCCGTGAGCCGTTCGTCGCGGACCCCGGCGCCGTCCGGTTGGACCGGCGCGCCCGAGGGGCACCGTGCGCGCCCCCGAGCGGGTGAGACGCGCGCGCTTCACGTCGTTCCCCCGTCGCGCCGGTGATGCGTACGCCGGCGCTCGTGGTGTGTCGCCGGCCATGTGCCCACGGGCTGCGGGATGCCGACCGGGAAGCCGTCGGCGCCTGCTGCACTTCGCGGCCGCATCCCGGCTGCCCCAAGCATGTCGGCGGAGGATGGCGGTGCGGCGTCGAGGGCTGACCGTACGGCGACGACGGGCGGCTGCGAGGGCCGGCGGGCCCGGCTCAGACCCCGTCCGTCGCCATCTGCGCGCTCCGCGTCTCGGCCTCGCGCTGGTCGTACTCGGCGCGCGCGGCGGCGATCTCGTCCTGGTGGTCCTCGGTCCAGGTGACCAGCGCTCGGATGGTGTCGTGCAGCGTCGCGCCCATCGGGGTGAGCCGGTAGTCCACGCGCGGCGGGACGACCGGGTGCACCGTGCGGTGCACCAGCCCGTCGCGCTCCAGCTGGCGCAGTGTCACCGTCAGCATGCGCTGGCTGATTCCGTCGATCTCGCGCCGCAGTTCGGTGAAGCGCAGGATGCGGCGGTCGAGCAGGGCGATGACGAGCAGCGACCACTTGTCGGCCACGCGGTCGAGGATCTGACGGACCTCGCAGCCCTCTCGGGTGTCCCACTGGCGGGCTTGGTCGTCATCGGTTCCCGTGCAGTGACTCGGTGACTTCGAAGTGCCTTCTTCCATGGTCGTTCAGGGTGCACCAGGATCGAGGCGGTAACAAGAGGGAACTGACAGACGGTTCGGTAACCGCCTGCGACGTCTTCGTTCTCTCTTCTCTCCCCTTCCCTTTTGCTCGAAGGAGCCGTCCTGTGTCCACGTCGTCCATGTCACCACCGCCGGAGCCCGGCGTCGCCCGCCTGAACGGGCGCGCCCGGGGAGTGCTCTTCGTCCTGTGCGGAGCGATCTTCCTGGAAGGCATCGATGTGGCGATGCTCAATGTGGCCCTGCCGTCGATCCGTGCCGACCTGGGGCTGTCCACCGGTGAGCTGCAGTGGGTGATGAGCGCGTACGTCGTGGGTTACGGCGGGTTCATGCTGCTGGGCGGAAGAGCGGCGGACCTCTTCGGCCGCCGACGGATGTTCCTGTTCTGGCTCACCGTCTTCCTGCTCTTCTCCGGCCTGGGCGGCTTCGCCGACGATGGACCGACGCTCATCGTCGCCCGCTTTGTGACGGGGGTCGCCGCCGCGTTCATGACTCCGGCCGGGCTGTCCATCATCACGACCGGCTTTCCGGAGGGGCCGCAGCGTGACAGGGCCCTCCTGGTCTACGCCGGCACCGCGGCCGGAGGGTTCTCCGTCGGCCTGGTCGTCGGAGGGCTGCTGACCTCGGCCGACTGGCGCTGGGTGTTCTTCGCCCCCGTGGTCCTGGCGTTCCTCATCCTGGTCGCCGCCCTCGCACTCATCCCCCAGTCCGAGCGGCCCGACCACGCCGGGCAGCGTGTCGATCTGCTCGGGGCGCTCACCGTGACCGGCGCGATCGTGCTCCTCGTCCTGACCGTCGAACGCGCCGCCCACACCGCTGTGAGCCAGACGCTGGGCACCCTCGCCGCGAGCTTCGCGCTCCTGACCGTCTTCGTACTGACCGAACGCCGGGCGGCCGCCCCGCTCGTGCGGCTGGGGATCTTCCGCAGCGGCTCCCTGGTGCGCGCCAACCTCGCCGCGCTGCTGTTCTCCGGCGGCTTCTTCGGCTTCCAGTTCATCGCCGTGCTGTATCTGCGGGAGCTG
The DNA here is from genome assembly GCF_044455165.1 of Streptomyces sp. NPDC051315. Taxonomy (NCBI): domain Bacteria; kingdom Bacillati; phylum Actinomycetota; class Actinomycetes; order Kitasatosporales; family Streptomycetaceae; genus Streptomyces; species Streptomyces sp. NPDC051315. Next base: position 138,868 of record NZ_JBITEN010000002.1, on the reverse strand, counting down.
CGCGGCTGGTCCACGGTCCAGACCAGCCTCGCGCTCCTGGTGATCGGCATCGACGCCGCGCTCTCACCCACCCTCACCCCCAAACTCGTCAACCGCTTCGGCAACGCCCGGGTCGTCTTCGCCGGCCTGGTGCTGGCTGTGCTGTCGTACGCCCTGTTCCTGCCGGTCGGCGACGACTGGACGTATGCGGCGATGTTCCCCAGCTTCATCACCCTCGGCCTGGCGTTCTCCCTCGCCTACGGCCCGCTCACCATCGTCGCCACCGAGGGCGTCGACGAGGGGGAGCAGGGGCTCGCGGGAGGCCTCCTCTACACCTCCTTCCAGTTCGGCGCCGCCCTCGGCCTGTCCACCGTCACCGCCGTCAACGTCGCGGCCACCGCCGACGGCGGATCCCCCAAGGCCCTGCTCGGCGGCTACCACGCCGCCCTGCTCGTCCCGCTCGTCGCGACCGCCCTCGCCGCGCTCATCAGCGCGTTCGGCCTCCGCGGTCACCCCCGTACGACGGATGGCGACGCCCCGCGGGCCGCCGCCGAAAGCGCCAAGACGGCAGGGGCAGCGTGATGGTCCCCGCAGGGACGGAGGTGGCGCCATGGCGCTGAAAGCGCGCTCCTTCTCCGAGGTGGAGAGCGAGTTCTTCCAGTACATCAGCGACATCGCATACGCGACCATGATCACCGTCGACAAGAAGGGCCGCCCCCGGGCGCGCATACTCCTCCCCGTCTGGGAGGTGGTCGACGGCCGCCCCGTCGGCTGGCTCGCCACCTACAAGACGCCGGTGAAGTCGGCGCACCTGGCGAACAATCCGCACACCAGCTACTCCTACTGGAATCCACGGCAGAACGCCGTGTTCATCGACAGCGTCTCCAGGTGGGTCGAGGACGAGCCGGCCAAACGCCACGCGTGGGAGCTCTACCGCAAGGGCAGCCCGTCCGGGGTCGGCTACGACCCCCGCGGCTACTGGCGCAGCGGACCGACGGACCCGGAATACCACGTGTTGCGCATCGAGCCGTGGCGGGTGCAGGTGCTGCGCGGAAGGGATCTGCGCAGCCGGATCTGGACGCCGCCGTGATGGTGGCCGTGGCGAGGGGACTGCGAGCAGAGCGCCTGGCAGCACCCTTCCGTCGCAGGCCGCGTCAGCCCACAGCTGTCGGCTCGTGACGACCGCCGCGGCGACGCGTGCTGGCCGTCAGCCGTCGGAGCCGTCTCACAGGTGGGCTCGGCACGTACGTGGGGTCAGGTGCGGCAGGGCAGACGTGGCGGTGCGAGGTGTGCCTGCGCCCTCTTCGATGACGACAACCCGGCTGGGGCCCGCCGACGCACGCGGCTCTCGAGGCAGACACGGAGTGGCCGGGATCGGTGATCCCGGCCACGTGGTTCAGGGTCGGCCGGTGACGGCCGCCGAGGTTCCTCCGGTGACGGTCACCCATGACGTGTCACTGGTAGACCCGCACGTAGTCCACCAGCATCTTCGCCGGGAACGGGGTCGAGGCGTCGGGCGGTCCGGGCCAGTCGCCGCCGACGGCGAGGTTGAGGATCAGGTAGAAGGGGTGGTCGAAGACCCACGGACCGCGAGTCTGCTCGATCTGGGCCTTGTCGAGCGTGAGGACGGTCCGGCCGTCGAGGCTGTAGACGATGCCCTTGCTGTCCCAGTGGGCGGCCCACACGTGGAAGTCGTCCGAGTAGTCGACGTCCCCCGGAAGCTTGTAGGGGGCTCCGATCCCCCCGCCGCCGTTGTACGCCGGCGCGTGGACGGTCGAGTACGAGGTCCTCACGTCCTTGCCGAGGATCTCCATGATGTCGATCTCGCCGTTGTACGGCCACGGACGGCCGTCGAGGAAGTCGGCGCCCATCATCCAGAAGGCGGGCCACAGGCCGTTGCCCTTGGGCACCTTGATCCGCGCTTCGACCCGGCCGTACGTGAACTCGAACCTGTTGCCGGTGTTGATCCGGGCGGAGGTGTACTGGCAGGTGCCGCTCCCGGTGAGCGGGTCGGTCGGGCACGAGGTGCCGGGGGTGGCCTGCTTGCGTGCCTCTATGACGAGGTGACCCGCGCCGTCCATGCTCACGTTGTCGTGGTGGGTGTAGTACTCCAGCTCGTTGTTGGGGCCGGTGCCGGGGTCCGCGGACCATTTGGCCGGGTCGGGTTTGGTACCCGCCGGGGAGTCGAACTCGTCCTGCCAGACGATGCGGGGCGGGTCGGCGGGGTCGGACGGCAGCGGAGGCGGGGTGATCGGGTCTCCGCCGGTGCCGTACACCTGGAACTCCCACAGGGAGTAGCCGTACGGGGTGGCCCGCTGGGTGCCGTACACGCGGACGTACCGGCCGGTGCCGGACACGGCCAGGGTCTGCCTGAACCCGGTGCCGGCCGTGGTCGAGTAGACCGGGGTCCAGTTCGTGTTGTCGGGTGAGACCTGGATCTGGAACGCCTTGGCGTAGGCCGGGTCCCACTGCAGCACCACCTTGCTGATCTGCGCCGTCGCGCCCAGGTCGACGGAGATCCAGCCGGGATCGGTCCAGCCGTTCGTGGGGCTGGTCGCCCAGCGGGTGGCGGGGTCGCGGTCGAAGGCGCGGGCCGGGGCGCACTCCCGGCAGTGACCGTCGTCCTGCGAGCTGGACGCCGCGCCGGCCCTGCCGTAGGACAGGAGCCTCCCGCCGGGGGCGGGATCCGGGTCGCCGCCGGTGTCCTTGGCGCCGTACACCTGGAACTCCCACAGGGAGTAGCCGTACGGGGTGGCCCGCTGGGTGCCGTACACGCGGACGTACCGGCCGGTTCCCGAGACGGTCAGCCGCTGAGTTCCGCCGGTGCCCGTGGCCGTCTCGTGGACCGTGGACCAGGTGCGGGCGTCGGCGGACACCTGGACCTGGAACGCCTTGGCGTAGGCGGCTTCCCAGTTCAGGGCGACCTCGCTGATCCTGGCGGTACCACCCAGGTCGACCTGGATCCACTGAGGGTCGGCGAAGGCGCTGGACCAGCGCGTGCCGGGATCGCCGTCCACGGCGTTGGCGCCGGCGAACGGGTTCTCCGTGGACGAGACCGTCACCGGTCTGCCCTGGGAGAGCGGAGGGTCGGCGGCGTGGGCGGGCGGGGGGCCCGGTATGCCGGCGAGCGACAGCAGGGTGACCGCGAGGGCTATGAGCAGGCCCAGACGGCGGCGCATCGGACTCACGGCGGCTCCTCGAAGCGACGGGGTGGGGCGAGAGGGAGCGCTCTCTGGAGGGGGAGCCTGCTGCTGCCGGGGAGAGGTGTCAAGGGTTTACGTTCACCTTGAGAAAACATCTGATTCGCACCTGATGGGTCATCAACTCGCGGCACCGCGCACCTTTCGGTCCGTTGATCTCCAAGCCGGCCCGCTGACAGCCGCCGCCGCGCGGATCCGCTCCGCGTGTGTGCCGTGACGCGGATCTGTCCCATCGCTCCCGGTGGTCTCCTTCGGCCGCATCGCGGCCCGGGCCGTGTCCTGTGGGGACGTGGGCCAGGCGGTGGGACGCGCCCGGTCGCCACTTTGTCCCCCGGGTGGAAAAAGTGCCGCGATCTTGTGCGAAGCGGGTTACGCAGTTCGACAAAGACCGCTAACTTCCTTGCACTGGCCGGGTCTTGGAGCGCAACCGGTCGACGGCGCGACGGCGCGCGCCTGTGCACCTCGTGGCAGTCCGAAGAGGCTGTCGTCATCCCACCCCACTCATGGGAGACCTCTGTGCGCATGAAACCGCTCAGACACAGTCGTGTCCGTGACCTACTGACCGCCGCGGCCTGCGCCGTCGGCTGTCTGCTGCCCATGTCCCCGGCCTCCGCCCACCACCAGGGCCTGGACCACGAAGCCGCGGAACCGGCCGCGGCCGAGGAGTTCCAGCAGGTCACGCTCGCCAAGGGCGTGGCCGAGACGGGGGAGCCCATGACGCTGGCGGTGCTGCCGGACCGGTCGGTCCTGCACACCTCGCGGGACGGCACCGTCCGGCTGACGAACGCGGCGGGGGCCACCAGCGTCGCGGGCAAACTGGACGTCTACAGCCACGACGAGGAGGGCCTGCAAGGCATCGCCGTGGATCCCGGCTTCTCGTCCAACCGGTACGTCTACCTCTACTACGCGCCCAAGCTGAGCACGCCGGACGGTGACGCCCCGGCCGACGGCACCGCCGCAGACTTCGCTCCCTTCGACGGGGTCAACCGGCTGTCCCGGTTCGTCCTGAGGACCGACGGCACGCTGGACCTGGCCGGCGAGAGGAAGATCCTCGACGTGCCCGCCTCCCGCGGCCTGTGCTGCCACGTCGGCGGCGACATCGACTTCGACGCGGCCGGGAACCTGTATCTGTCCACCGGCGACGACACCAACCCGTTCGCCTCGGACGGCTTCACCCCGATCGACGAGCGCGCCTCCCGCAACCCGGCCTACGACGCGCAGCGTTCCTCGGGCAACACCAACGACCTGCGCGGCAAGGTGCTGCGCATCAAGGTCAACGCCGACGGGTCGTATTCCATCCCGAGCGGCAACCTCTTCCCGCCCGGTACCGCGAAGACCCGCCCCGAGATCTACGCGATGGGCTTCCGCAACCCCTTCCGGATGAGCGTCGACAAGGCCACGGGAGTCGTCCACCTCGGCGACTACGGCCCCGACGCCGGCACCGCCAGCCCCTCGCGCGGGCCCGCCGGGCAGGTGGAGTTCAACCGCGTCACCAAGGCGGGCAACTACGGATGGCCGTACTGCACCGGCCACAACGACGCCTACGTCGACCACAACTTCGCCACCGGCGCCTCGGGAGCCACGTTCAACTGCGCGGCCCCGAAGAACAACTCACCGCACAACACCGGCCTGACCGATCTGCCTCCCGCCCAGTCGGCCTGGATTCCCTACGACGGGGCATCGGTACCGGAGTTCGGCGGTGGCTCGGAGTCCCCGATGGGCGGCCCGGTCTACCGCTACGACGCCGCCTCCACCTCCGAGGTGAAGTTCCCGCAGGAGTACGACGGCGACTACTTCGCCGGCGAGTTCGGCCGCCGCTGGATCAAACGCATCGAGTCCGGCGCCGACGGCACCGTGCAGTCCGTCAACCCCTTCCCCTGGTCCGGCACCCAGGTGATGGACATGGCCTTCGGCCCGGACGGCGCCCTGTACGTCCTCGACTACGGCACCGGCTACTTCAGCGGCGACGAGAACTCCGCCCTGTACCGCATCGAGCACGTCACCGGCGGCCGCGCCCCGATCGCGCAGGCCAAGGCGAACGTCACCTCCGGCAAAGCGCCCCTGACCGTCTCGTTCTCCTCGGCCGGCAGCTCCGACCCGGACGGCGACGCCATCAGCCACGCCTGGACCTTCGGCGACGGCGCGACCTCCGCCGCCGCCAACCCCTCCCACACCTACACCGCCGACGGCCAGTACACGGCCACCCTCAAGGTCACGGACAGTACCGGCAGATCCGCGACGGCCTCGGTGCGGATCACGGTCGGCAACACCGCCCCCACGGTGAAACTCGACCTGCCCGTGGACGGACGGATCCACGACTTCGGCGCCGCGATCCCCTTCCAGGTGACGGTCACCGACCCCGAGGACGGCACGATCGACTGCTCCAAGGTGAAGGTCACCTTCATCGTCGGACATGACAGCCACGGCCACCCGCAGACCTCGGCCACCGGCTGCACCGGCACGCTCCGGACCCTGGCGGACGGCGAGCACGACCCCAACGCCAACATCTTCGGCGTCATCGACGCCGAGTACACCGACAAGGGCGCGAACGGCCAGCCCGCGCTGACCGCGCACGACCAGCACATCACCCAGCCCACCCACCGGCAGGCCGAGCACTACGGCACCTCGGCCGGCGTCCAGGTCGTCGCCCACGGCCCCGCGCACGGCGGGAAGACCGTCGGCCACATCGAGAACGGCGACTGGATCTCCTTCACGCCGTACGCCCTCGACAACGCGACGCGCTTCACCGCCCGGGTCTCCTCCGCGGGCGCCGGCGGCACCATCGAGGTACGCGCCGGATCCCCGGCCGGCACCCTGCTCGGCACGGCGACCGTGCCGGTGACCGGCGGCTGGGAGACCTTCCAGGACGTGACGGCCGCACTCGGCGACCAACCGGCCGGGGCGACGTCGCTGTACCTCGTCTTCAAGGGCGGCAGTGGCTCGCTGTTCGACGTGGACGAGTTCTCCTTCACCGTCTCCGGGGGCGGCACGCGCTCAGGTGCGGTGAAGGGGGTCAACGCCAAGTGTCTGGACGTGGACGGCGCCGACACCGCCGACGGTGCGAAGGTGCAGCTGTGGACGTGCAACGGGTCCGGTGCCCAGACGTGGACGGTCTCGGGCGACGGCACGCTGCGGGCGCTGGGCAAGTGCCTGGACGTCTCCGACGGAGGCAGCGCCGACGGTACGAAGATCCAGTTGTGGACGTGCAACGGCACGGGCGCGCAGAAGTGGGCGGCGCAGTCCGACGGCACCGTCCGCAACCCGCAGTCCGCCAAGTGCCTGGACGCGTCCGGCGGCACCTGGAACGACGGAACCCCGGTCCACCTGTGGACCTGCCACACCGGACCCAACCAGAAATGGACCCTGCCGTAGAAAGGAGGCGACCGTCATGCGCACGTACCTGAAAGCGGCCCTCGGCCTGTTCGCCGGCGCCGCGCTCTGCCTGGCCCCGCAGGCCGCGGCCCTGCCCGCACCCGCGGCGGTGAGCCAGTCCGCCCCCGCGGAAGCGAGGGCGGCGGCCGACCCGGCGTACAAGATCCTCGTCTTCTCCAAGACTGCCGGTTTCCGCCACTCCTCGATCGACGACGGCATCACCGCCCTGCGCGACCTGGGCACGGCGAACAACTTCACCGTCGACGCCACCGAGGACGCCCGGGCCTTCACGACCGGCAACCTCGCCCAGTACAAGGCGGTCGTCTTCCTGTCGACGACGGGTGACGTGCTGGACGCCGCCCAGCAGACCGCCTTCGAGCAGTACATCCAGGGCGGCGGCGGATACGTCGGCATCCACGCCGCCGCCGACACCGAGTACGACTGGCCCTTCTACGAAGGGCTCGCCGGGGCCCTCTTCCACTCGCACCCCGTCATCCAGGCCGCCGCCGTCAACGTGGAGGACCGGGCGCACGACGCCACCGCCCACCTGGGCAGCACCTGGCAGCGCACCGACGAGTGGTACAACTACCGCACCAACCCGCGCACCACCGCCCACGTCCTGGCCTCACTCGACGAGTCCAGCTACTCGGGCGGGAACATGTCCGGCGACCACCCGATCGCCTGGTGCAAGGACTACCAGGGCGGCCGGGCCTTCTACACCGGCGGCGGCCACACCGACGAGTCGTACACCGAGCCCGCCTTCCGCCGGCACCTCCTCGGCGGCATCCGCTGGGCCGCCGGGACGACCGACGCCGACTGCCGCCCCGAGACCGGCTACACGGCCCTGTTCGACGGCTCGTCCACCACCGGCTGGAAACAGGCCGGTCCGGGGAACTTCACCCTCGCGGACGGCACCCTCACCTCCGTGGGCGGGCTGGGCATGCTCTGGTACTCCGCCAAGGAGTTCACCGGCGACTACTCCCTCAAACTCGACTGGAAGGCGGCCGGGGACGACAACTCCGGGGTCTTCATCGGCTTCCCCGCCTCCGACGACCCCTGGTCCGCGGTCGACAACGGTTACGAGATCCAGATCGACGCGACCGACTCACCCGAGCGCACCACCGGCGCCGTCTACGGCTTCCGGTCCGCCGACATCGCCACCCGCGACGCCGTGCTCAATCCACCGGGGGAGTGGAACACCTACGAACTCCGCGTCACCGGCGAACGGCTGGAGATCTTCCTCAACGGCCGTAAGATCAACGACTTCACCAACACCGACCCGGCGCGGAGCCTGCGCCAGGGCCACATCGGCATCCAGAACCACGGCGACGGCGACGACGTGTCCTTCCGCGACATCCGCATCAAGCAGGGCGGAGGCCAGGTGCCCGGCCCCCGCTCCGGTGAGGTCAAGGGGGTCAACGGCAAGTGCCTGGATGTCGACGGCTCTCAGACGGCCGACGGCACGAAGGTGCAGATGTGGACCTGCAGCGGCAGCGGCGCGCAGACGTGGACGGTCTTTGGTGACGGCACGCTGAGGGCGCTGGGCAAGTGCCTGGACGTGTCGGGCGGAGGCAGCGCGGACGGTACGCGGATCCAGTTGTGGACGTGCAACGGTACCGGCGCGCAGAAGTGGGCGCCGCAGCCCGACGGCACGGTCCGCAATCCGCAGTCCGGCAAGTGCCTGGACGCGTCCGGCGGCACCTGGAACGACGGAACCCCGGTCCATCTGTGGACCTGCCACACCGGACCCAACCAGAAATGGACCCTGCCCTGACGGACGCGCCGACGCGGGCCGGCCGAGGGGAGCAGGACCGGGTGCCGCCGCTCTGGGGCGGCGGCACCCGGCACACCGGCACAGCAGGTGGCTGTCAGTGGGCGGTCCAGCCACCGTCGACCGGCAGTACCGCGCCCGTGAGGTAGGACGCCGCTGGGCTGGCCAGCAAGAGTGCGGCGCCCACGAGTTCGTCGGGCTCGGCCCAGCGGCCCATGGGGACTTGGTGGTCGAGGAAGTCCCGGACATGAGGGTCCTCTTCCACGCCGTCGTTCAGCGGTGTGCGAAAGGGACCGGGAGCCAGCGCGTTGACACAGATGCCGGTGCCCGCGAGTTCGGCGCCGAGGCTGCGGGTGAGTTGGACCACCGCGCCCTTGCTGGCTGCGTAACCCGCCCGGCCCGCGGCACCGACCAGTCCCAGAGCGCTGGCCAGGGTGACGATGCGGCCGTACCCGGCCTGCCGCATCACGGGCACCACAGCCTGGCAGGGGAGGAAGGTTCCGACGACGTTGACGTCCAGGCAGCGCCGCAGCGTGGTGGCGTCGAGCGCGCCGAGGGCGCCTCGGGCCTAGATTCCGGCGCTGGTGACGAGCACGTCCAGGCGGCCGTACCGGTTGACGATGTCCTGGGCGAGATAGTGGACCGCATCCTCGTCGGTCACGTCGCAGGACACACCCGCAGCGATACCGCCGGTCCGGGCGGCTATGTCCGCTGCTGTCCGCGTGCACGCCTCCAGCCGTCGCCCGGCCACCACCACCGCGGCTCCGGCGGACGCCAGACCCAGCGCGATCGCCCGGCCGAGACCGGTCGAGCCCCCGGTGACCAGAGCCACCTGCCCGGTCAGATCGGTCCCGGGGCCGACGGAGTCTGCGGTCACGGCCCGACGGGGAGCAGGAGTCCGCCCGTGAGGCGGAGGAGTTCATCGGCGGTGGTGGGGAAGACCGTGCGGGGAGTCCCGGCGGCAGCCCAGAGCCGGGGGTAATCGGTCAGGGCCACGTCGACCACGGTAGGAAGCGCCCGGAGGTGGCCGACGGGAGCCACGCCCCCGATCGCCTGCCCGGTGGCCTGGCGTACCTGTTCCGGGGTGGCGCGCCGGAGCTTGCCACGTCCCCACCGGGCAGCCAGTGCCGTGGTGTCCACCTTGTGCCGGCCGCTGGTCAGAACCAGTACGGGCTCATCGTCGGAGATGAACACGAGGCTGTTGGCGATGGCGCCCACATCGCACCCCAGGGCCTCGGCGGCCTCGGCGGCGGTACGCGTCGACTCCGTCAGCGCGCGCACCCGGCCCCCGATGCCGGCCTCGGCGAGGATGCGGGCCACCTCCATGCTGCGAACGGGTAAGGACGTGCCGTCCTGGGGTGCCATGTAACTCCTTCGTAGAGCGCCGCACCACCGTGCGTTCCGTATATGGAACGTTCTGTATGTGGAACGATAGATCCCTCGGAGGCTCGGATCAACCCAATCAACCGGCTCGACCGGCCTTCGGAGAAGAGAAGGGCACACCATGGATCTGGCCGCCAGTGTCGGCTTGCGTTTGCGGGAGTTGCGCGAGGCGCGGGGGATGTCGCTGTCCGAACTGGCACGCAGGTCCAAGATCGGCAAGGGGACGCTCTCCGAACTGGAGAGCGGTCGACGCAACCCCACTCTGGAAACGCTCTACGCTCTGACAACAGCGCTCAAGGTGCCTCTGAGCACCGCCCTGCACGACCTCGCGTCTCCGGCCAGAATCTCCGGTCACGCCGTCGACGCCGTCCTCATGGAGCGCTTCGAGGTGGACACCTCCGTCACGGAGACCTACCGGGTGCGCATCCGCTCCGGAACGGCGCAGGAGTCCGCCGCGCATTCCCCCGGCACGACGGAGCACATCATCGTCCTCACCGGCACCGCGCGCGTCGGTGGACTCACCGACCCTGCCCTGATCGGCCCGGGTATGCACGGCAGTTGGGCCGCTGACGTCCCGCACCTGTACCAGGCGCCCGAAGGGGACGTCGAAGCCCTGCTGGTCGTGCGCCACCCGCAGTGATGCGCCATCGGCAGGGGTGTGGCCGACCGCTGGACGGCGGTCAGCCGCCACTTAATGAAAGATGAAAGATAAGTGATGACAGATCCTTGACCGCCCTGTCTCGTTACAGGCAAGGTTCCGGAGAGCGCTCTCTCGTGTCGTTCTCGTTTCCAAGGAGCCCCCACATGCCCGTAGTTGGCATACCGTCAGCCGCGCCCCCACCACCCCGCAGATCCGTGCGCCGAGGTGTCGTCGGCGCGGTGGTCACCGCTCTCGCCGCCACCCTCCTCACCTTCGCGCCCGCCCAGGAGGCCGAGGCCGCGTCCGTACTGCTCTCCCAGGGCAAGCCGGTCACCGCCTCCAGCCAGGAGCACGGCGGCACCCCGGCCGCCGACGCCGTCGACGGCAACGCCGGCACCCGCTGGTCCAGTGCCCACTCCGACCCGCAGTGGATCCGCGTCGATCTCGGCGCGACCACCAGGGTGAGCCAGGTCGTCCTGGACTGGGAGGCGGCGTACGGCAAGGGGTACCGCATCGAGCTCTCCACCAACGGCTCCGACTGGTCGACGGCCTACCAGACCGCCACCGGCGACGGCGGCACGGACACCATCGCCGTGGCGGGCGACGCCCGTTACATACGGATGTACGGCACTGCCCGCGGCACCCAGTACGGCTACTCGCTCTGGGAGTTCAAGGTGTACGGCGAGAGCGGCACCGGAGGTCCGCAGCTGCCCGGCGGAGGAGACCTCGGCCCGAACGTGCACGTCTTCGACCCGTCGACGCCGGGTATCCAGGCCAAGCTGGACGAGGTGTTCCGCCAGCAGGAGTCGGCGCAGTTCGGCAGCGGCCGACACGCGTTCCTGTTCAAGCCGGGCACGTACAACAACCTCAACGCGCAGATCGGTTTCTACACCCAGATCGCGGGCCTCGGCCTGAAGCCCGACGACACGACCATCAACGGTGACGTGACGGTCGACGCGGGCTGGTTCAACGGCAACGCCACGCAGAACTTCTGGCGGGCGGCCGAGAACCTGGCGCTGAACCCGGTGAACGGGACCAACCGATGGGCGGTCTCCCAGGCCGCGTCGTTCCGTCGTATGCACGTCAAGGGTGGGCTGAACCTCGCGCCGAACGGCTACGGCTGGGCCAGCGGCGGCTACATCGCCGACTCGAAGATCGACGGTCAGGTCGGCAACTACTCGCAGCAGCAGTGGTACACCCGGGACAGTGCCATCGGCGGCTGGTCCAACTCCGTGTGGAACCAGGTCTTCTCCGGTGTCGAGGGTGCCCCGGCGAACAGCTTCCCCGAGCCCCGCTACACGACCCTGAACACCACCCCCGTCTCCCGCGAGAAGCCCTTCCTCTACCTGGACGGCAACGAGTACAAGGTCTTCGCGCCCGCCAAGCGCACCGACGCCCGCGGCACCACCTGGGCGAGCGGCACCCCGCAGGGCGAGTCGATCCCCCTGAGCCGGTTCTACGTCGTCAAGCCCGGCGCCACCGCCGCAACCATCAACCAGGCACTCGCCCAGGGCCTGCACCTGCTGTTCACGCCCGGCGTCTACCACGTCGACCAGACCATCAACGTCGACCGGGCGAACACCATCGTCCTGGGCCTCGGCCTGGCCACGATCATCCCCGACAACGGGGTGACCGCGATGAAGGTCGCCGATGTCGACGGCGTGCGGCTGGCCGGGTTCCTCATCGACGCCGGCCCCGTCAACTCCCCGACGCTGCTGGAGGTCGGCCGGCAGGGAGCCTCCGCCGACCACGCGGCCAACCCCACCACCGTCCAGGACGTCTACATCCGGATCGGCGGCGCGGGCGCGGGCAAGGCGACCACCAGCGTGGTCGTCAACAGCGATGACACGATCATCGACCACACCTGGGTGTGGCGCGCCGACCACGGCGAGGGCGTCGGCTGGGAGACCAACCGCGCCGACTACGGCGTCCGCGTCAACGGTGACGACGTCCTGGCCACCGGCCTGTTCGTCGAGCACTTCAACAAGTACGACGTCGAGTGGTACGGCGAGCGCGGCCGCACGATCTTCTACCAGAACGAGAAGGCGTACGACGCGCCCAACCAGGCGGCCATCCAGAACGGCTCCACCCAGGGCTACGCCGCCTACCGGGTCGACGACTCCGTCGACACCCATGAGGCGTGGGGCCTGGGCAGCTACTGCAACTACAACGTGGACCCGTCGATCCGCCAGCACCACGGCTTCAAGACCCCGGTCAAGCCGGGCGTGAAGTTCCACAGCCTGCTGGTGGTGTCCCTCGGCGGCATGGGCCACTACAACCACGTCATCAACGACACCGGAGCGTCCACGGTCCCCGCGGGAACCTCGACCGTGCCGTCCACCCTCGTGTCCTTCCCCTGACACAGCGTCCGCCGGCCGCCGGCCGATCCGGCAAGTGGGCCGGCACCGACTCCCCTCCGGTCCGGGTGACACCCCCGCGCCCCGGCCCGGAGGGGCCTCATGGCCCGGTGCCTGAACCGGCGCCCGGGGCCGCACCCCCGTAACGCCCCCCATGCGACCGTGCCGTTTCCCACCGGGCGGCACGCCGCCGCCACGCGGCGAACGGGGACCGGGGATCCCCCTGGTGAGCGCTCCCCACCCGGCACCCCGACCTGCCAGGAGCAGATGTGTCCAGCCTCCCCTCCCCACCCGTCCCGACCCGCCGCCGCGCCGGCCTCTCCGTGCCGGCTCTCGGCGCGCTGGTGGCGTCATCCCTCACCCTCGCCGCCCCGCCCGCCCAGGCGGCCGACACCCTGCTGTCGCAGGGCAGACCCGCCACCTCCTCGTCGCACGAGGGTGACGCCTACGCCGCGTCGGCGGCCGTCGACGGCAATCTCACCGGCACCCGCTGGTCCAGCCAGTGGAGCGACCCGCAGTGGCTCCAGGTCGATCTCGGCCGCCGCGCGAACCTCGGTCGCGCCGTCCTGACGTGGGAAGCCGCGTACGGCCGGAGCTACCAGATCCAGGCGTCCGACAACGGCACCGACTGGCGGACGCTGAGGACCGTGACCGGCGGCGACGGCGGCACGGACGACCTCGCCCTGACGGGCTCCGGCCGCTACGTGCGGATGCTGGGGACGGAACGCTCCGGGGGCTACGGCTACTCCCTCTGGGAGTTCCAGGTCTACGGGAACACGGACGACACTCCGCCGCCCCCCACGGGCGCGGTCCGGGTGACGGGCTCCCAGGGGAACTGGCAGCTCACCGTCGGCGGCCAGCCGTACACCGTCAAGGGACTGACCTGGGGCCCGGCCATCGCCGACGCACCCCGGTACATGCCGGACGTGAAGTCGATGGGCGTCAACACGATCCGCACCTGGGGCACCGACGGCGGCACCAAGCCGCTGCTGGACTCGGCGGCGGCCAACGGCATCCGCGTGATCAACGGCTTCTGGCTCCAGCCGGGCGGCGGCCCGGGCAGCGGCGGCTGCGTGAACTACGTGACCGACTCGACGTACAGGAACACCATGCTGACCGAGTTCGCGAAGTGGGTGGAGACCTACAAGTCGCACCCGGCCACGCTGATGTGGAACGTCGGCAACGAATCGGTGCTCGGTCTGCAGAACTGTTACAGCGGCACCGAACTCGAGGCCCAGCGCAACGCCTACACCTCTTTCGTCAACGACGTCGCCAAGAAGATCCACTCGATCGACCCGGACCACCCGGTCACCTCGACCGACGCCTGGACCGGCGCCTGGCCGTACTACAAGCGCAACGCACCCGACCTCGACCTGTACGCGATGAACAGCTACGGCGACATCTGCGATGTGCAGCAGGACTGGGAGGCGGGCGGCTACACCAAGCCCTACATCATCACCGAGGGCGGGCCCGCCGGTGAGTGGGAGGTGCCCGACGACGCCAACGGCGTCCCCGACGAGCCGACCGACGCGCAGAAGGCGGACGGATACACCCAGGCGTGGAACTGCGTCACCGGCCACCGGGGCGTCGCGCTGGGCGCCACCCTCTTCCACTACGGCATCGAGCACGACTTCGGCGGAGTCTGGTTCAACCTCGTGCCCGACGGTCTGAAGAGGCTGTCGTACCACGCCGTCAAGAGGGCCTACACCGGGGCGGCCGGCGGCGACAACACGCCCCCCGTCATCACGAACATGGCCGTCAGCCCCGCCACCGCGGCCTCCGCGGGCGGCGAGTTCAGCGTGCGCGCCGACGTCCGCGATCCCGACGGCGACCCGATCACGTACAAGGTCTTGCTCAGCGGCAACTACGCGAGCGGCGACAAGCGACTCGTCGAGGCCCGCTGGCGCGCCACCGGCGACGGCACCTTCGCCGTCACCGCACCCGAGAAGCTGGGTGTCTGGAAGGTGTACCTCCAGGCCGAGGACGGACGCGGGAACGCCGGCATCGAGACCAAGTCGGTCAAGGTCGTCGCCCCGCCGGTCACCGGTACCGACGTGGCGCTGAACAAGCCGACCACCACCTCCTCCTTCCAGGCGTCGTACGGCGACTGTCCCTGCGAGCCGGCCAAGGCCACGGACGGCAGGGCCGACACCCGCTGGGCGAGCGACTGGAGCGACCCGCAGTGGATCCGCGTCGACCTCGGCGCCCCCACCGCGATCCGCAAGCTCCAGCTGGTGTGGGACCCGGCCTACGCGAAGTCCTACGAGGTCCAGGTGTCCGACGACGCAGGCACCTGGCGCACGGTCCACTCCACGACGACCGGCAACGGTGACATCGACACCATCGACGTCGCGGCGACCGCACGGCACGTCCGTCTCCACCTGACGGCCAGGGGGACGGGCTGGGGCTGCTCGCTCCGCGAGTTCGGCGTCTACAGCTGACGCACCACGCCAGGCCCCCGGCAGGGGGCAGCGCTCAGCCCCCTGCCGGGTCACCATCCCCCACCCATGGGCTGGAGGCCCTCCATGAGATGGCGTTCGAAACAACTCCCCGCGCTCCTTCTCGGCAGCGCTCTCGTCGCATCGGTCCTCGGTCTCGGCACGGTCGCCACCGCGGCCGATCCGGGAAGTCCCGCCCCGGCCGGCGGCCCCACCGGGCACGCGACGGCCGTGTCGACCCAGGCGTCCGGCGACGACCCCGACGGGGACGGTCACATACCGGCCGTCCCTCAGGTCACCGGCGTCACACCGTCCACGCACACTCCGCCGCCGCGCTACCACAAGGAGTTCCAGGCCAACTGCTCCGTCACGCACACCGCGCCGGACGACCCGATCGTGTACCCGGGACAGCCGGGCAGGTCCCACGACCACACCTTCATGGGCAACACCTCGACCGACGCGCACAGCACCACCGACTCGCTGTACGGCGGCGACACCAGGTGTCTCGCACCCGCCGACGGCTCCGCGTACTGGATGCCGTCCCTGTACAACGGGGACAAGAAGATCCTCCCGGTGGGCCCGCAGGTCATCTACTACAAGGCCGGTGTCACCGACTACACCAGCGTGCGGCCGTTCCCCAAGGGGCTGCGGTTCGTCGTGGGTGATCCGATGCAGAGCGCCGACGAGTTCCGCCGCCACCGCGGCTTCGTCGAGGGCTGGGAATGCGGCGACAGCTTCTTCAACGTCGACATCCCGGCGAACTGCCCGAGCCGGCCCGACGTACAGCTCAACATCCGCATGCAGGCCCCCAGCTGCTGGGACGGCAAGTACCTCGACACCCCCGACCACAAGAGCCACATGGCCTACCCGGTCGTCAAGCCCGGCACCAACGACAACATGTGCCCGGCCTCCCACCCGGTCGCCGTGCCGATGATCGAGTTCAAGATGGCCTTCCCGGTCAACGGCGACATGAGCCGGGTCCGCCTGGCCGGAGGGCGCGGCTACTCCTTCCACTACGACTTCTTCAACGCGTGGGAGGAGCGCACCCTCAAGGCGCTGGTCGACCACTGCATCGTGGGCGGCTTCCAGTGTGACGCGCGCGGCTACGACCTGTACCACCCGGAGCGGGGCGCGGTCCTGAACGCGGACTACCGACTGCCCTGACCGACCGTAGGGCCCGGGCCCGGACGTTCCCGCCCACGCGGGGACGGCCGGGCCCTCCGCCCTGCCCGGCGGCCACCGGCAGGGGCCATGACCGAGCAACTGTGGGACAGGCGGACGGGTTCCGGAGGAGGCCGTCGACGCCAAGGTGCGGCGACTGCTCCGGCTCGCCGGCCGGGTGGGCGCCTTCACACCGCACCGCCCGCACCGCGTGCCGGTGCGGCGCTCGCAGGAGACCAGGGCGCTGCTGCGTCGGGCGGCCGCGGCCGGTTCCGTCCTGCTCAGCAACCGAGGGGTGCTCCCGCTGGATCCGGCGGAGCTCTCCACCGTCGCGGTCATCGGCGCGCATGCCGCCTCCCCCCGCACGCAGGGCGGCGGCAGCGCCGGCGTCTTTCCCTCCGACGTGGTGTCCCCGCTGGCCGGGATCCGGGCCCGGCTGCGCGGCCGCGCCCGGGTGGTGCATGTCCCCGGTCCGCCGCCCCCAAGCCTCGCATCGGTCCCGCTCGACACCGACCGGTGCAGCGACCCGAGGTCCGGCGCCCCCGGCGTGCTGCTGCGCGTCCTGGACGAGTCGGGGCGGGAACTGCGCGCGGAGCATCGCTTCTCCGGCCGTCAGCTCGAACCGGATCTGCCTCCGGGGGCCCACACGGTGGAGATCAGCGCCCTGCTGCGGCCGCGGCGGACGGGGGAGTGGACGTTCGGCGTCGCAGGATTCGGCCGGATGACGCTCACCGTCGACGGACTCACGATCCTGGACGGCGTGTTCCCCCGCGAGACGGACGACCCGGCGGTCGTCCACGTCAATCCGCCGGTCCAGGGGGCACGGGCGACGCTGACCTCGAAGCGGCCGGTGCACGTGGTGGCGCGGCGCGAGCTGGTCCCCGGCTGCGGGCGGGCCACCGTGGTCACCGCGGCGCCGCCGGAGGCCGATGCGCAGAGCATGACGGCGGCCGCGGCGGAGGCGGCCCGGGAGGCGGACGTCGCGATCGTGGTCGTCGGTACCACCGAGCACGACGAGACGGAGGGATACGACCTCAGTGATCTGTCCCTCGGCGGCCAGCAGGACGACCTCGTGCGAGCGGTGGCCGCGGCCAATCCGCGCACGGTCGTCGTCGTCATAAGCGGCGGTCCGGTCGAGCTGCCGTGGCGGCAGGACGTGGGCGCGGTGCTGCTGGCGTGGTTCCCGGGACAGGAGGCGGGCACGGGGCTCGCCGACGTACTGTTCGGGCTGGAGGAGCCCGGCGGGCGGCTCCCCACGACCTGGGGCTCGTCTCTCGCGGACACGCCCGTGACGCGTACGCGACCCGCGGGGGGCCGTCTCGACTACGCCGAGGGCCTTCACCGGCCATCGGGCCTGGCTGCGGGCCGGCCGGGCACCGGCCTTCTGGTTCGGCCACGGACTCGGGTACACCACCTGGGAGTACGAAGCCGTCGACGCGCCGACAAGGGTCACGACGGGCGACGCGTTCACCGTGCGGGTACGCCTTCGCAACACGGGGACCCGCGCCGGGCGGGAGGTCGTCCAGGTCTACGCGGCCCGGCCGGGGTCGGCCGCCGGAGCGGCCCGTACGCTGGTTCGCCGGCTACGCGGCGGTCCGGGCGGAGGCGGGCCGGACGGTGTCCGCCGAGGTGGAGGTGGTGGCCCGCGCCCTGCGTCACTGGTCGCAGGAGGCAGGCGCCTGGTCCACGGAGCCCGGGCCGTACCGGCTCATGGTGGGCAGGTCGGCGGGGGACCCGCGGTGGGAAGGGGAGGTGACGGTCGAGCCTCCGGCGCTCACCGGCTGAGGCCCCTCACTGTGCCGCCCGCTCTCGCAAACTGGTCTGCCACACGGGGCTCTGCTGCTCCGGGTCCGCCTCGGTGCGGCGGCCACCGCGGGCGAAGAAGTCGGCGAGTGGCAGGATCGCGGCTCCGACGGTGACGGCGTCCGGTCCGAGGGTGCCCAGGTCGATCTGGACGCGCGCCGCCGGGTACTTCAGCGAGTACGACGCGGTGTACGTACGCACCGTGTCGAGGAAGCGCCGACCGAGCTGGAGGCCCGCCCAGCCGCCCACGAGAATGCGTTCGGGCTGGAACAGGTTGATCAGGTCGGAGAATCCGGCACCGAGGTACTCGGCGGTCTCCTCCAGGACGGCCAGAGCTGTCGCGTCGGCCGGCGCGGTCGTTCCCTCGGCGTCGGGGGCGGGGTACGCGGCAGCGAGCATCGCGGTCAGCGCGGTCTCCTCGTCCGCGCCGGCCGGTGGCCGACCGCCCGCCTCCGCCCACCGTTGAAGGAGCGCTTCGGCGCCGGCGTACGCCTCCAGGCAGCCCCTCGCGCCGCAGCGGCAGTGCCGGCCCCGTACCCGTACGGTCAGATGTCCCCACTCCAGGGCCATGCCGGCCCGCATGTCGTCGGCGACGACGCAGGCGCCCACACCGGAGCCGAAGAGGACCACCACCGCGTTCTGGGCGCCTCGCCCGGCGCCGAACCACATCTCCGCCTGGCCGAGCGTCTTGGCGCCGTTGTCGATGTAGTACGGCACGGTCTCGGGCAGCAGCCGGGACTCGCGCAGCAGCCGCTCCAGCGGGACGGCGTCCCAGCCGATGGTCTGGCCGTGCACCACGGCGCCGTCCTCCGCGCTCCCGGCGACGATGCCCGGCACGCCGATACCGACACCCAGCAGCCGCTCCGCCGGGATACCGGCCTGGCTCAGGACCTCGGGGATGCCTTCGCGGAGGTGACCGACCACGACCCCGACGTCGTAGCGGTCCACACGCCGCAGACTCTCGGTCGCCAACGGCCGCTCCACCCGGGCGAGTTCGGTGAGCGCCAGGTCGAAGAGCTCGATCCGCACCCGCGTCTCACCGACGTCCACGCCGATCATGTAGCCGCTGTGTGCGCTGATGCGCAGGAGCGTACGGGGGCGGCCGCCGGCCGAGTCCACGCTGCCGGCCTCCTCGACCAGGCCCTCGGCGACCAGCTCGGACACCACGTTGCTCACCGAGCCCGAGCTCAGCCCGGTGACCGGACCGAGCGAGAAACGACTCAGAGGCCCGTCGAAATACAGACGTTGCAAGACCGCCGTGCGATTCTCGCGCCGCAGGTCACGCACCGTACGGCCGCTGCGCATCTTCACCCTGCCCCCTCGTCTCCGATGTCCTGCACGCAACTTACATGGGACCCAAGCCTTGACGCGACCTTCACTTGAGGTTTAACTCACACCGTAAATTAAGCGGCGGGGTGCTGCAGGGCTCGAACGCGGGACGTCCATCGTGTGCACCCTCCCCGCAGGCGAAGTCCGTCCACCTCCCCCGGAAGGGCCCCTGGAGTCATGCGCAGAATCAGAGCCGCAGCCGTCGGCGTCGTCACCCTGTCACTCGTTCTCACCGCGGCCGCCTGCGGCGGGGGCTCTTCCGGCTCGGAGGGCTCCAACGAGCAGCCGAAGACGCTCACCTACTGGGCTTCGAACCAGGGGGCCAACCTCGAGGTCGACAAGAAGGTCCTCCAGCCGGAGCTCGACAAGTTCGAGAAGCAGACCGGCATCAAGGTGAAGCTGGAGGTCGTGCCCTGGTCCGACCTGCTGAACCGGATCCTCACCGCCACCACCTCCGGCCAGGGCCCCGACGTCCTCAACATCGGCAACACGTGGAGCGCCTCGCTCCAGGCCACCGGCGCCCTGCTGCCCTGGGACGCGAAGAACTTCGAGGCGATCGGCGGCAAGGACCGCTTCGTCGAGTCCGCCCTCGGCTCCACCGGCGTCCAGGGCCAGGACCCCACCGCCGTACCGCTGTACTCCATGGCCTACGCGCTCTACTACAACAAGAAGCTGTTCGCCGAGGCCGGGATAGCCGAGCCGCCGGCCACCTGGGACGAGCTGGTCGCCGCCGGCAAGAAGCTCACCGCCAAGGGCAAGAACGGCATCGGCGCCGAGGGCTCCAACCTGTCCAACAACATCCACCAGGTGTTCGTCCTCGGCAAACAGCACGACGCCGACTTCTTCACCCCCGACGGCGAGCCGGACTTCACCTCCGACGGCGCGGTCGCCGCGGTCAAGCAGTACGTCGACCTGATGGCCCAGCACAAGATCGTCGCCCCGGGCAACGCCGAGTACGCCCAGAACCAGTCCCTGAGCGACTTCGCCAGGGACAAGACCGGCATGGTGCTGTGGCAGACCGCGTCGGCCACCTTCAAGTCCCAGGGCATGAAGGAGGACGAGTGGGGAGTGGCTCCCGCCCCGGTGCAGTCCGGCAAGCCCGGCCCGGGCACTGCCACCAACTCCATGGTCGCCGGCATCAACCTGGCCGTCCTCAAGAACACCAAGAACATCGACGGCGCCAAGAAGTTCGTCAAGTTCATGACCAGTGACGAAGAGCAGGTCGTCCTCAACAAGGCCTACGGCTCCATCCCGCCGGTCAAGACCGCCCAACAGGATCCGGCCTTCAACACCCCGGCACTCGCCGTCCTGCGCGAGACCCTGGCGACCAGCGCCACGGCGCTCCCTCAGGTCCCCGAGGAGTCCCAGTTCGAGACCGTCGTCGGCACCGCCGTCAAGGAGCTCTTCGCCGACGCCGCCGCAGGGCGGCCGGTGACCACCGAGTCGGTGCGGGCCAAGCTCGAGAAGGCCCAGCAGCAGATGCCCAAGAAGTGAGTACGGACACCTCCATGACCACCCTCACCGCTTCCCCTGGCACAGGCGAGCGGAAGGCTCGTGGGAACTCCCCCGGAGCGCCGCGCAGGCGCCGCTCCGGGCGGCTGCGTCGCATCGGCCTGCCGTACCTCCTGCTGCTCCCCGCGCTCCTGCTCGAACTCCTGGTCCACCTGGTGCCGATGGTGATCGGCGTCGTCGTCAGCTTCAGGGAGCTCACCCAGTTCTACATCCGGGACTGGAGCACCGCTCCCTGGGCCGGGTTCGACAACTACTCCCTCGCGGTCGACTTCAGCGCCCCCGTCGGCGAGGCACTGCTGAAGTCCTTCGTCACCACCTGCCTGTTCACCCTGTTCTCGGTCGGGCTGTGCTGGCTGCTCGGGGCGGCCGCCGCCATCTTCATGCAGGAGAGCTTCCGCGGCCGTGGCTTCCTGCGCACGCTCTTCCTCGTCCCGTACGCGCTGCCCGTCTACGCCGCCGTCATCACCTGGGCGTTCATGTTCCAGCGCGACAACGGACTGATCAACCACGTCCTGCACGACCAACTGGGCCTCACCGGCAGCCCGCCGTTCTGGTTGATCGGCGACAACAGCTTCGTCGCACTGCTCGTCGTCTCCGTATGGAAGGGCTGGCCCTTCGCCTTCCTGATCATCATGGCCGGACTGCAGAACATCCCCCGGGAGGTCTACGAAGCCGCGGCCCTCGACGGAGCCGGGATCTGGCAGCAGATCCGCCGCATCACCCTGCCGTCGTTGCGCCCGGTCAACCAGGTGCTCGTCCTGGTGCTGTTCCTGTGGACCTTCAACGACTTCAACACCCCCTTCGTCCTCTTCGGCGAGGCGGCACCGGAGTCCGCGGACCTCATCTCCCTGCACATCTACCAGTCCTCGTTCCAGACCTGGAACTTCGGCACCGGCTCCGCCATGTCGGTCCTTCTGCTGCTGTTCCTGCTCGTGGTGACAGGCGCCTACCTCCTGCTCACCTCCCGAGGAAGGAAGGCCACCGATGCCTAGTCAGTCCCGGCGTCAGGTTCGCTCCCCGATGGCCGCCCCGCAATCCTTCCTGTGGAGCCGGCGGATCTTCCTGACGCTCCTCGCCGGGTTCGTACTGCTGCCGGTGTACGTCATGGTCTCCAGCTCGCTCAAGCCGCTCCAGGACGTGTCCGGCACGTTCCAGTGGATCCCCTCGGGCCTCACCGTCCGCCCGTACTTCGACATCTGGGAAACCGTTCCGCTGGCCGACTACTTCGTGAACTCCCTGATCGTGGCCGGGGCGGCGACCGTCTGCTCCGTCACCATCGCCGTGTTCGCGGCCTACGCGGTCAGCCGCTACTCCTTCTGCGGCAAGCGGGTCTTCACGGTCACGGTGCTCTCGACGCAGATGTTCCCCGGCATCCTCTTCCTGCTGCCGCTGTTCCTCATCTACGTCAACATCGGCAACGCCACCGGCATCGCCCTCTTCGGGTCCCGCGGCGGCCTGATCCTCACCTACCTCACCTTCTCCCTGCCCTTCTCCATCTGGATGCTGATCGGGTACTTCGACTCGGTGCCCCGCGATTTGGACGAGGCGGCCAAGGTGGACGGCTGCGGGCCGCTCGGCGCCCTCTTCAGAGTCATCGTGCCCGCCGCGGTCCCGGGCATCGTGGCGGTCGCGGTCTACGCCTTCATGACCGCGTGGGGCGAGGTCCTGTTCGCCTCCGTCATGACCAACGACACCACCCGCACCCTCGCCGTCGGGCTCCAGGGCTACTCCACCCAGAACGACGTCTACTGGAACCAGATCATGGCCGCCTCCCTGGTCGTGAGCCTGCCCGTGGTCGCCGGCTTCCTGCTCCTCCAGCGCTACCTCGTCACCGGACTGACCGCCGGCGCCGTCAAGTAGCAGCCGCGTCCCTTCCCTCACCTCACCCCTTTCGATCACGCCAGAGAGGCACCCTCAGTGTCCGATTCGATAGACCTCGCCGCCTTTCCCCCCGACTTCGCGTGGGGTACGGCCACATCCGCCTACCAGATCGAGGGTGCCGTCACCGAGGACGGCCGGGGCCCGTCGATCTGGGACACCTTCTCCCACATGCCGGGAAAGATCGACAACGACGACCACGGCGACGAGGCCTGCGACCACTACCACCGGTGGCCCGAGGACATCGCCCTCATGAAGGAACTGGGCACCGACGCCTACCGGATGTCCATCGCCTGGCCCCGCGTCGTCCCCGGCGGCGACGGGCCCGTCAACGCGGCCGGCCTCGACTTCTACGACCGCCTCGTCGACGGCCTCCTCGACGCGGGCATCACGCCCAACATCACCCTCTACCACTGGGATCTCCCGCAGGCCCTCCAGGACCGTGGCGGCTGGACCAACCGCGAAACGGCCGAGCACCTCGCCGCCTACACCTCCGCCGTCGCCGGGCGACTGGGCGACCGGGTCACCCGCTGGGCAACCCTGAACGAACCGTTGTGCTCCGGGTGGATCGGCCACCTCGAGGGCAGGATGGCCCCCGGCCTCACCGACCTGACCGCCGCCGTGCAGGCCTCCTACCATCTGCTCCTCGGCCACGGACTGGCCACCCAGGCGATCCGCGCGGCGGTGCCGGGAGCCCAGGTCGGGCTCGTGACCAACCACTCGACCGTGGACGCCGCCTCCACCCGGCCGGAGGACGTCGCGGCGGCCACCCGCATGGACGGCCACACCAACCGCTGGTGGCTCGACCCGGTCTACGGCCGCGGCTTCCCCGCCGACATGCGCGAGCTCTACGGCGTCGAACTGCCGGAGCGCCCGGGCGACCTGGAGACGATGGCCGTCCCGCTCGACTGGCACGGCCTCAACTACTACTTCCCGGTCACCGTCGCCGACGACCCGGCCGGCCCCGTCCCGTACGCCCGTGAGATCCGCCTGCCCGACGTGCCCCGCACCGGCATGGACTGGCAGATCGACGCCGACGGTCTGGAGTCGTTCCTGATGCGGCTGACCGACGACTACGGTGTCCGCCGGCTGTACGTCACCGAGAACGGCTCCGCCTTCCCCGACACCGTCGGCCCCGACGGCACCGTCGACGACCCCGAGCGGGGCCGCTACCTGGAACAGCACGTGAGCGCCTGCGCCCGCGCCGTGCGCAAGGGCGCCCCGCTCGCCGGCTACTACGCCTGGTCCCTGCTCGACAACTTCGAGTGGGCCTACGGCTACGACAAGCGCTTCGGACTCGTCCACGTCGACTACGCGACACAGGCACGCACCATCAAGTCGAGCGGCCGCCGCTACGCGGACATCATCCGCGCCCACCGGCAGGTCCAGGACTGACCCGCGGCCCGGAGGGCCGCAGAGACTCCCGCCGACGGACACGCGTGCGCCGGCAGGCGCCTCACGAAGGTGACGGGCAGCGGGTGGCCGGCGGCCCGCCGCCCGTCACCTCGGGGCCGCCGGAGGCCCTTGGCCGCAGCGAGCGATCACGCATTGGCCGGGCCCGCGGGCGGCCGGTTCGGCGCTGTGCTTCTCCCTACGAGCGCGACACTCTCCACCCCGCCCTCCCGGGTGGGCACATCACTGTCCGCCCTGAGGGCCTCGCTCGTCACCGGGCGCCGTACGCGGTCCTCGCCCGGCACCCGGCCCGGCGCGGCTACGACGTGGCCACCGACCTGCTCGGCGACGAGCAGCAGCCCGAGCGCACGGCGGTCCTCTCCGCCCGAGACACCGAGGCGGCTACGAGGTCGAGCCCGGACGGTCTGCCGCCCTGTGCCCGCGAGAGGGGCCGGCGTTAGAGTTCCCCCTATGCACAGGCAGGCCCCGACGCTGGAGGATGTCGCGCGGGAGGCGGGGGTCTCCCGCGCCACCGTGTCGCGGGTCGTGAACGGCGTGCGCAACGTCGATCCCAGCATCCAGGACCTGGTCCGCAGCGCGATCGAACGGACGGGCTACACGCCGAACCGCGCAGCGAGGGCGTTGGTCACCCGACGCACCGGAACGGTGGCCCTCATCGTCTCCGGCGCGGGCGACGCCTTCGCCGGCCGCGTGTTCGCCGACCCGTTCTTCGGTCGCGTCTTCAACGGCGTCGTTCGGTATCTCCGGGCACGCACGATGCAACCGGTGCTGCTGTTCGCCGAGTCGGACGTGGCCAGGGAGCAGGTGGTCGACTACGTGCGGCAGGGCAGTGCGGACGGCGCGCTGGTGGTCTCCGTGCAACCGGACGACCCTCTGCCGGACATGCTCCTCTCCGCCCGCGTCCCCACGGTGCTGTTCGCGCGTCCCGCCCGGGCGACAACGGTCAGTTGCGTCGATCTGGACCACTACGAGGGGGGGCGCCTGGCCGGAGAGCATCTCCTGGCTCGCGGCTGCCGCCGGATCGCGGCGATCAGCCCTCCGCTCGATCTCCGAGCCGGCCGGGAACGCATCGCCGGATTCCGCGACGCCCTGGCTCGTGCCGGGCAGGACAGCCCCCCGACTGCCGAGGGCACCTTCACCCTCGACAGCGGGGCGACGGCCATGGCAACGCTGCTGCAGGACCACCCCGCGGTGGACGGCGTGTTCGCGGCCAACGACCTGATGGCCCAGGGCGCCTGCCACGTCCTGCGGGAACTGGGCAGGCGCATACCGGAGGACGTCGCCGTCGTCGGGTTCGACGACTCGAGCGTCGCCGTGACGTGCCGCCCGCCGTTGACCACCGTGCGCCAGCCGGTGGAGGACATGGCGGCGGCCATGGCCAGGATGCTGGGCGAGCAGGTACAGGGCACCCGTACCGAACCTCGCACCCTCGTCTTCGAACCGGAACTGGTCGTACGCGAGTCCGCCTGATCCGGCGCGCCTTCCACCGGAGGCGTGCGGGCAGTCGGTGGAAGGGGCCTGACGGCACCCGCGCCGAGCGGGTGGCCGGGCCCCGGAAAACCGGCCGGGCCGTTCCGGGGCAGGCCCTCTTCACGGAGGAGTGGCGGACGAGGGTGAGGCCGTCCGGGGGTCGGCCCGGACCGAGGACGAGCCGGCACCGTGTCCGGTGTGCGGGGCAGCCGACGGGGCGGGTGCACGGCTTTCACGGGTGCATGGTCGCGGACGTGCCGGTGGACAGTCGGCGGATCACGGCGCCGGTGGGATCCGGCGCATGGCCTGCCCTGTCGCGGGCTGCCCTCCGCGGATGTGCGCGCGGGTCTCCGTCGAGCGCGGCTGCCACGACCGGGTCGGCAGGGAGGGGGCTGCTCGTGCCGTTCCTCCGGGTGGTGTCGGACGCCGGCGCGCACGCCATCGCCGTGGCGCGGTGGCGCGTCACGTCCGTAGACCGGGGACGGACTCGTGCACAACACTCTTCCTCATGTCGCGGTCGCTCCGGACCTGGTCTTTGTTCGGTCGGACGAACGTCGGCGGAAGGGGGCGGGAGTGCGGGGACCACCGCCTTGTCAGCACGGCGTTGCCGGATGTATAACGTTGTAAAAATCAGCGCACAAGGGCTCGGCGCACGGCTCACGGTGACGGTAACGGACCCGCACCGACACCCGGGTCGGGCCGCTCAGAGGGGGATGGACGTGCGGGTCAGCCTCAAGGATGTCGCCGCGCACGCGGGGGTCTCCATCAAGACCGTTTCCAACGTGGTGAACAACTACCAGCACGTCACCCCCGCCATGCGGGAACGCGTCCAGCGGTCCATCGACGCGCTCGGCTACCGGCCCAACCTGGCCGCCCGCCACCTGCGCAAGGGGCGCACGGGCATCATCGCGCTCGCCCTGCCCGAACTCGGCAACCCCTACTTCGCGGAACTCGCGGCCGCCGTCGTCGACGCGGCCGCCGAGCACGACTACATCGTGCTGCTGGACCACACCGGCGGACGGCGTGAACAGGAGATCCTGGTCAGCCAGGGCTTCCGGGCCCGCGTCATCGACGGGCTCATCCTCAGCCCCATCGAGCTGGAGACCGACGACCTGCGCGACCGGACCGAGAACGTGCCGCTGGTCCTGCTCGGGGAACGGGAGTACGACCTGCCGTACGACCACATCGCCATCGACAACGTCGCCGCCGCCCGTGCCGCCGTCCGGCACCTGATCGGTCTGGGGCGTCGGGAGGTGGCGTTCATCGGTGCCCGGCGCGGTCGCAGCGAGCCGGCACAGCTACGCGTCCGCGGCTGGCGCGAGGAACTGACCGCGGCCGGGCTGCCGGCCGACGACGGTCTCGTCGCCTCCACCGACGGCTGGGGGCACGCGGACGGCGCGGCGGCCATGACCCGCCTCCTGGAGGCCGGACGGCGCCCCGACGCCGTGTTCACCTACAACGACCCCATGGCCATCGGGGCGATGCGCGTGCTGCACGAAAGAGGGCTGCGGGTTCCCGAGGACATTGCCGTCGTCGGCTTCGACGACGTGGTCGAGGGACGGTTCGGCGCGGTGACCCTCACGTCCGTCTCACCGGACAAGGAGGCCATCGGCCGCCTCGCGGTGGAGTCGGTGCTCGCCCGGCTCAGCGGGAAGGCTTCCGATCCCCGGCGCGTATGGGCGGACTACCGGCTCGTCGAGCGGGAGAGCACGCTGGGACGCCGCGCGGCGAACGACGGCGCGAACGGTTGACCCAGCCCGGGAAAGCGGTGAGCGGACCGACCGGGCGGGCCGTCTGCGGCTGTGACGACGCGTGCCTTCGAGCAGTGCGCGGTCAGCGCGCTCCGGACGACAGCGCAGCGGCGATCCCCGTCAGACGCCCGATCAGCGCGTCGGGGTCGTCCGTCAGCCGCGCTCCTGCCGGCCGACGATCATCTCGCTGACGCCCGCGACGAGCGTGGGCATCAGCCGTTCCTGACGCACCCGATCGCGCGACCGGGAGACGGACCGGCGCAGCGGCCCGCCCAAGACCTCGGCGTCCTCGCGCGCCCACCACGGCCTCGCGGTTCCATGCGCGGGGCGTTGAGGTAGATCAGGGAGAACGGACGCCTCGACGACTGCGGTTGACCTCCAGGTCGTGGTCGTAGGGCCGCCGCACGGGGCCGTGCCAGGCGGGTCGGACGTCCGCAGGGGCGGGCCGCGCACGCATGCGGGCAGGATCCGGCCGTAAAGGATGCGATGGCAAGTCCGCACCGGTGGGCCGCAGTCGGCACACCCGAAACGCCGTCAGGCGATTGGTGCCTCGGTGGAGGTGCGGTTTCCGGCGGGAGGCAGGGCTCAAGCGGCGCCTCGCGAGGTGGTGTCGTCCACGCTGCCGGCGGGGGACGCGGGTGCTCAGGGGTGCGGGGCGAGGTCACATGTCGGTTACGTGACAAGGGAGTTGGCGGGGGCGGGGAATGGCTTCGGAGGAGGCCTGCCCGGAACGTATGCGTTTCAGTGAAGTGCCTGCTCAGCGGGTGCTCGAGGTCGAAGCACGGCATGTCGCCGCCCGTGGATTCCCGGCGGGTCGACCGGGACTTGGCCCGTTCACGGCGTCCGTGCCCCCGTCCGCACATGGCGCATGGGGGGTTTACAGCCTTCTTCCAACGATGTAAAAACCTGCTTGCGACGGACCGGACAACGTCCTGCGCCGGGGGAGAAGCACCGTCCTCGTTCTTCTTCCAGCTCCCCAGTTCCCTTTCAGCGTCACAAGGATCGGGGTCACCATGCATCGCACCGTTCACCGTCCTCACCTTCTCGCCCGTCCCGTGGTCGTGGCCCTGGCCGCCGCGGTGGCCCTGACCGCCACCGCCTGCACCAAGTCGGAGGACGACGCCTCCGACAAGCAGCAGTCCTCGACGGCCGCGGCCGACACCGAGCAGAAGGTCGTCACGCCGAAGCCCGGCAGCAAGGGCTGCACCATCGACGCCTACGGCGCCGAGAAGATCGACCTGAAGAACGCGACTGTCGGCTTCTCCCAGTCGGAGAAGGAGGCCAACCCGTTCCGCATCGCCGAGACGCGATCCATCAAGGACGAGGCCGAGAAGCGGGGTGTCAAGCTGCTGACGGCCAACGCCCAGTCGCAGTTCTCCAAGCAGATCAGCGACGTGCAGGACCTGCTCGCCAAGGGCGCCGACCTGCTGGTCATCGCCCCGCTCAACTCCGACGGCTGGGACCCGGTGCTGCAGGCCGCCGCCGCCAAGAAGGTCCCGATCATCACGATCGACCGCAAGATCAACGCGGAGCCCTGCAAGGACTACGTCTCCTTCATCGCCTCGGACTTCGTCGAGCAGGGCCGGCGCGCCGCCGACCAGATGATCGCGGCGACGGGAGGCAGGGGCGAGGTCGCCATCCTGCTCGGTGCGGCCGGGAACAACGTCACCACCGAGCGCACCGAGGGCTTCAAGGAGCGGATCGCCGAGAAGGCCCCGGACCTGAAGGTCGTCTTCGAGCAGACCGGTGACTTCGCCCGCGAGAAGGGCCAGCAGGTCACCGAGCAGCTGATCCAGTCCAAGCCCGGCATCAAGGGCATCTACGCGGAGAACGACGAGATGGGCCTGGGCGCGGTGGCCGCGCTCAAGGGCGCCGGCAAGAAGCCCGGCGACATCGAGATCATCACGGTCGACGGCACCCGCAACGCCGTCCAGGGCCTCGTCGACGGCTGGATCAGCGGCGTCATCGAGTCCAACCCGCGCTTCGGACCGCTGGCGTTCCAGACGCTGGACACCTTCACCAAGGGCGGGGAAGTCCCCCAGGACATCATCATCCAGGACAGCGCCTACGACGCCGACAACGCCAAGCAGGACATCGGCAAGGCCTACTGATCCTCCCCCGGAGGGCCCGGCGGCGACCGGGCCCTCCGGGGCGCCTTCGTCACTCATCCTCTTCCCGCTCTACCTGGAGGCACAGGTGGCACCCCCCGCCGAGGTCCTCGCCGTCCGCGGACTCCGCAAGACCTTCCCCGGTGTCCGCGCCCTGGACGGCGTGCACCTCACCCTGCACGCCGGTGAGGTGCACGCCCTCATCGGTGAGAACGGCGCCGGCAAGTCCACGCTCATCAAGGTGCTGACCGGCGTGTACCGGCCGGACGCAGGCGACATCACGTTCCAGGGCCGGAAGGTCTCCTTCGGCACACCGCTGGAGGCCCAGAAGGCCGGCATCTCCACCATCTACCAAGAGGTCAACCTCATCCCGCTGCTGAGCGTGGCCCGCAACCTCTTCCTCGGACGCGAGCCCCGCAACCGGCTCGGCCTGCTGGACTTCGGCCGCATGAACCGGGAGGCCGAGGAGACACTGCGCACCTTCGGCGTCCGGGTGGACGTCCGGCAGCCGCTGCGCACCCTCGGCGTCGGCGCCCAGCAGATGGTGGCCCTCGCCCGCGCGGTCGCGACGGACGCGCGGATCGTCATCATGGACGAACCGACCTCCTCCCTCGAACCGCGCGAGGTGGAGACCCTGTTCTCGGTGATCCGCCGCCTGCGCGACCAGGGCGTCGCCGTGGTCTACGTCAGCCACCGCCTGGACGAGCTGTACGCCGTGTGCGAGACCGTCACCGTGCTGCGGGACGGGCGCCGCGTGCACCACGGCCGACTGGCCGACCTGCCCCGCCTCGACCTGGTCGCCACGATGCTCGGCCGTAAACTGGGCGAGGTCCGCGAGGAGGGCCTGACCAAGTTCACCGGCGACCACCGCGCGGCCGCCGCCCAGCCGGTGCTGGAGGCCACGGACCTCACCGTCCCGCACAAGCTGCACGGCGTCTCCCTGAGCGTCCGGCCGGGCGAGGTCGTCGGGCTCGGCGGGCTGCTCGGCTCCGGGCGCACCGAGACGGCGAAGGCCATCTCCGGCGCGCTGCCGATCCGTTCCGGCAGCATCGTGGTAGCCGGAGCCCCGTTGCGCGGCGGCTCCACGTCCGGTGCCATCCGGGCCGGCGTCAGCCTGCTGCCGGAGGACCGCAAGAGCGAGGGCATCGTCCCCGGACTCTCGGTCCGCGAGAACATCGCGCTGGCCGCCCTGCCCCGCCTCTCCCGCTTCGGCCTCGTGTCCGAGGCCCGAGTGGACCGCATCGTGGACACCTTCATGGAGAGGCTGCGCATCAAGGCGTCCTCGCCGCACCAGAAGGTCGGTGAACTGTCCGGCGGCAACCAGCAGAAGGTGCTCCTCGCCCGCTGGCTCGCGATGAACCCCAAGGTGCTGCTCCTCGACGAGCCCACCCGCGGCATCGATGTGGGCGCCAAGGCCGAGGTGCAGAGACTCGTGGACGAACTGGCCGCGGACGGACTGGGCGTCCTGCTCATCTCCTCCGACCTGGAGGAACTGATCGAAGGGTCCGACCGCGTGGTCGTACTGAAGGACGGGGCGGTCGTCGGCGAACTGACCGGCGACGACGTCACCGAGGACAAGCTGATGCGGACCATCGCCGGGGACGCCCCGGCGCCGGACGCCGTGAAGGAGGAGGCCACCGATGGCTGAAGCGACCCTCCGCACCGCACCGCTGGACAGGACCCGCGTCCTGCAGTGGCTGCAGACCTACGGCGTCTACGCGGGCGTCGCCCTGCTCGCCGTCGTCAACATCGTCATTACACCGCACTTCCTGTCCGCCGAGAACTTCCGGACCCAGGCCGTCCAGGTCGCCCCGGTGATCATCGTCGCGCTCGGCATGGCGCTGGTCATCGGCACCGAGGGCGTCGACCTGTCGGTCGGTGCCGTGATGGCGCTGGCGGCCTCCGTCACCGCCCTCTACCTCGGCTACGGGCTCTTACCCGCTCTGCTGGTGGTGGCCCTGTTCGCCGCCGCCGTGGGGCTGGCCAACGGCGCACTGGTCGCGTTCGTCGGGGTCCAGCCCATCGTCGCCACCCTGGCCCTCATGGTCGGCGGCCGCGGTCTCGCCCTGGTGCTGCTGCCCCAGCTGGAGGACCTGCGCAACCCCGCGCTGGCCTCCCTCGGCTCCGGAGACCTCCTCGGCGTTCCCTACCTGATCCTGATCGCCACCGCGCTCGCGCTGCTGGTCGCGTTCGTCGTCCGCCGCACCACGTTCGGACGCCGGCTCCTCGCCATCGGCGACAGCCGCCCGGCGGCCCAACTCGCCGGCCTGCCCGTGCGCCGGGTCCTGATCCTGGTGTACGTCGCCTGCGCGCTGCTCGCCGCCGTGGCGGGCGTCCTGGCCACCGCCCGGCTCCAGGCCAGCGACCCGACCTCGCTCGGCAACCTGATGGAGCTGTCCGCCATCACCGCCGTCGTCGTGGGCGGGACACCGCTGACCGGCGGCCGGGTCAACATCGCCGGCACCGTGGCGGGCGCGGTCCTCATCCAGCTGCTCACCGCCACCCTCATCAAGCACGATCTGCCGCCCTCGTGGACCCAGATCGCCCAGGCCATAGTGATCGTCGCCGCGGTCTACGCGGCGCGGGGACGGGGGAAGCGATGACCGCCACCCAGACGGACGCACCCGTGACCACCGCGAGCAACGAACCGACGGGCGACTCCGAGCCGGTGGGCTCCGCGCGTTCCGAGCGCCTGAGCGCCCTGGTCCAGCAGCACGGCGCACTGGCGGTGCTGGTGATCGTCTCGCTCGTCGCCTCGTTCAGCTTCGACTCGTTCGCCACCGGTGACAACATCTCGAACATGGCGACCAGTTCGGCGTTCCTCGCCATCGTCGCCCTCGGCATGACCTTCGTCATCATCACCGGCGGCATCGACCTGTCGGTCGGCTCCCTGTTCGCCCTCGGCGGTGTCCTGGCCGCCTGGGGGTCCCGCCACGGCACCCTGGCGGCCCTGCTGCTGCCGGTCGCCGTCTGCGGGCTCATCGGTGTCGTCAACGGACTGCTGATCGCCCGCTCGAGGCTGGCTCCCTTCATCGTCACACTGGCCGCCATGCTGGGTGCGCGCGGCCTGATGCTGGCCCTGACGGACGAGGGCGCCGAGACGTATCTGATCGGCAAGGGCTCCTTCCTCGCCGAACTGGGCCAGGGCAGCACCCTGGGGATCGGCAACCCGGTGTGGATCACGCTGGGCCTGTTCGTCGCGGGAGCCGTGGTGCTGCGCCGGACACGGTTCGGGCAGCACGTGTACGCGGTCGGCGGCAACGAGGACGCGGCGGCCCTGATGGGCGCGCCCGTGGCCCGCACGAAGATCCTCGTCTACACGCTGTCCGGCCTGCTCGCCGGCCTGGCCGGCGCCCTGAACGCGGCCTGGCTGGCCTCCGGCGTCACCATCCTCGGCAACGGCATGGAGCTGGACGCCATCTCCGCCGTCGTCATCGGCGGCACCCTGCTCACCGGCGGCCTCGGCTACGTCAGCGGCTCGCTCGTCGGCGTCCTGCTCCTGAAGGTGATCCAGAACGTCATCAACCAGATCGGCTCGCTCGACTCCTCCTACCAACTGGTCGTCAGCGGCGCCTTCCTGGCCCTCGTGGTCATCGCCCAGACCTGGCTGGGCCGCAGACGGCAGCTGATGTGAAAGCCCCGGACGCGGCAGCCGTGCCTCTCTCACGCCCGGCTGCCGGTCGTCCGGCACCGAACGACCGGCCGCGTCCCGGCCCACCGGGCCGGCCGTTCCCCGTACACGGCGTCCGGAGAGCCCCGGCCGCGGGAGCCAAGAGGCGTCGAGCGCGTGCACGCCGTCCCCCCGTCCCCGGCCCGGACGGCGGACACCGGGCGGCGACGGGGGGCGGGCGAAGACCCACTGCGGGTCCTGGTCGGTGCGCGACGGGCGAAACCGGGTGGAGCACAACCTCGGCGCCGAGGCGCTGCTCGACACGGGCCTCCCCGACGTCACCCAGGACGCCGACGTGACGCCGGACTCGGGCGGGAGTGACGCCGGACCGACGGTCCGGATGACCTGGCCGTCGGTCCGCCGGGACGGCTGCTCCGCTACGACGCGGGCATCGGCCCGACCGCCAAGGCGGTCCTGGACGAGGTGCACGTCGACGACATGACGACACGGAAGGTCTTTGTCACCGACTCCACGCACCGCGGCGGTGGACACCGGCGGCCACCTCTGCAACGGAACCCCGCCGCGCAACTACGGCACCGCCGCACGGCAGTGCCGTAACGCCCCCATCGGCCTCGACTTCCGGTACGGCTGGGACGGCATCGCCGACGGAACCTCCGACCTCCCGCCCAACCCGACCTGGTTCGCCGAGGGCAGGCTCTCCCGGCACACCGACCCCCGTACGGCGTTCTGCCGGGGACTGACCGCGCGGGGTTTCTCGACGGGGTGCGCGTCCTGACGGGCGGTGCCCGGGCGGGAGGCCGCTCGGGCGGGACACGGAAGGGTCCCGGTGGGTGTGCCGAGTGACACCCGCCGGGACCGTCGTGCGGCGCCGGAGCTACGGCTTCTCCCGCGTGTGGAGCGCGCTCACCTCCTCGGCGGTGAGCGCCTTGTCGTAGGCGTGGACCTGGTCGACCGCGCCGTTCCAGAAGTCGGTGTCCGCGCCGCCCCACTGGGCACGGCCGACGGCGAGGGGACCGGAGCCGACGTAGTTCGGGCCGGCGGTCGCGGTCGCCGCCGGTTCGCCGTCGACGTACAGCTTGATCTCGTTGCTCGAGCCGTCGCGCACACCGACGAGGTGGTACCAGCGGCCTCGTTCGGGAGTGGTCGCCAGCCGGGCACGCTGTCCGTCGGGTGTGCTGAAGGCGAAGGCGCCCTGACCGTACTGCAGGTAGAAGGGGCTGGCCTGACGTCTGCCGTCCTGGCTGACCGCGGTGGCGTAGTTGCCGGGGAGCGAGTCGAGCGTCACCCAGGCGGAGACCGAGTAACTGCCGGTGGTGTCGAGCACGGGGCCGTCGGTCTCGGCGTACTGGCCCCGGCCGTCGAACTTCAGCGCGCTGCCGCGGACCCCGGTCGTCCAGGTGGTGCCCTCGGAGAGCTTCAGGGGCCTGTCGTTCGGGCCGTCGTCCTTCGCGGTGGTGCCCGTGCCCTCGTCGAGGGCCCAGTGCCCGCCGCCCTTCAGCTCCTGCCGCTCGCCGGCGGCGGCGCCGGCCGCGATGACCCGGCGGTTGATCTCACGGACCCGGGCCGGGTCGACCTTGATCTCCCGGCGGTCGTACGTGTAGAGACCGTTCAGTTCGTTCTCCAGGTCGGAGATCTGCGTGTACACCGAACCGGACAGCTCGTTGGCGGCCTGGTCGAGGTAGTACGTCTCGGTGTTCTCGACGTACTTGCGGGTCAGTGCCTCCTTGTCGGCGACGCCGCTGTAGATCACCGTCGGGGCGCCCGGCCACACGTGGCCCGGGGTGGGCAGGGTGAAGCCGCCGTGCTCGCCGTCCATGGCGGCGCGGTGGTCGGGGAACGGCGGGTCGTCGTTGCCGTAGTCGTGGTGGTCGATGATGTCGCCCTTGCCGGAGTCGCCCTTGGAGTTGCAGCAGTTGACCCCGCTGTGGGCGTTGACGACCCGGGACGGGTCGGCGGCCTTGACGGACTCGGCGATGCGGCCGCTCTCCTCGCGGTCCCACTCGCCCCAGCCCTCGTTGAAGGCGATCCAGCCGATCACGGAGGGCGAGTCGTGATGCTGCCGCATCATCTCCCTGCCCTGGTCGACGAAGGCCTTGCGGCCCTTCTCGGTTAGCAGGTCGCCGGAGACGAAGTCCTGCCAGACCAGCAGACCGAGCCGGTCCGCGTGGTAGAACCACCGCGCGGGCTCCACCTTGATGTGCTTGCGGACGGCGTTGAAGCCCAGCTCCTTGTGGGCCTTCAGGTCGAAGGCGAGGGCTTCGTCGCTCGGCGCGGTGTACAGGCCGTCGGGCCAGAAGCCCTGGTCCAGCGTGGCGAGAGAGAAGACCGGCTTCCCGTTGAGCACCAGCTTGCGGTACCCGCCGACCTTCTCGATCCCGATCTCCCGCATGCCGAAGTAGCTGCCGACCTTGTCGGTCGACCTGCCGTCGGTCAGCTTGACGTCGAGGTCGTAGAGATAGGGGTCGTCCGGGCTCCACAGGTGCTGCTCCGCCACGGGCAGGCGCAGCTGTTCGTTGGCCGGTCCGCTGACCCGGCCGACGACCCTGCCGCGCTTGTCGCGGGCGACGGCCTCGACGCGGGCCTTGGCGGAGGCGTGGTCGGACCGGACGGTCACCGCCAGGCTGCCGGTGTCGACGTCGGGCGTGGTGACGATGTCGTCGATGGACGCCTCGGCGACGGGTTCCATCCACACCGTCTGCCATATGCCGGAGGACTGGGTGTAGAAGATGCCGCCCGGGTTGGGGGTCTGCTTGCCCTTCGGCTGGTCGGCGCCGCCGGTGTCGGTGACCGCGACGACGATCTCCTGCGGCCCCTTGGCCTTGAGCGCGTCGGTGATGTCGGCGCTGAAGCCGGTGTAGCCGCCGGTGTGCTCGGCGACCTTCTCGCCGTTGACCCAGACGCGGGCCTGGTAGTCGACGGCGCCGAAGTTGAGCTTCAGCCGGTTGCCCGTGCCGCTCCTGCCGACCTTCCAGCTCTTCGGCACGTCGACGAGCCTGCGGTAGAACATGTGGTCCTCGTGCCGTTCCAGCCCGGACAGCTGCGACTCGACCGGGAACGGCACGATGATCCTCTCGTCGAGGTCCTTGCCGAAGACCGGCTGCTCGCCCGCCTCGGCGGCGCCGAACTGCCAGGGCCCGTTGAGGTTCTTCCACCGGGACCGGACCTGCTGCGGGCGCGGGTACTCCGGCAGCGGGTTCCTCTCGTCGAGCTCGTCGCCCCACTCGGTGGTCAGCCGGTGGGTGGAGGCGTTGTGCGCGTAGCGGACGATCTTCGGCACGGTCTCGCCGCCGGCCGTCAGACCTCCCTCGCCGTCGTAGGCGACCCGGACCTGCTGACCCTTCTGGACCGGCTCCGTGAGCGTGACGAGCAGGGAGTCGGGGTCGCGCGGGTCGACGGCGACACCCTTGACCGGCATGGCCACCGAGTCGGCCTCGATCTTCAGGTGGTCCGCGAGCTGCCGGTAGCCGCCGACCGCGTCCTCGAACCGGGCCCGCAGCCGCCGTCCGTCCTCGGCGACGGACGGTTCCACCGGGTAGACCTCGAAGCCGGCCGGCGGGGTGAACGCCGTCATGGGCACCGGCTGCTTGGGCACCGTCGGCGTCGACCAGCGCAGCTTCATGTTGGCGCCGCCGGTGTCCTGGAACATCTCCAGGCGGAAGTCGTACGTCTCGCCGGCGGTCAGCCTGACGGGCTCGCTGGTCTGCTCCTTGTCCCAGTCCGGCACCCAGTGGTCGATGACCGGCTCGCCGTCGATGAACAGCCGGAAGCCGTTGTCGCCGATGGCGTGGAACGTGTAGTCCCCGGTGGCCGGGGCCTCGATCCGACCGGTCCACCGGGCGGTCGTGTGCTCCGACTGCCCGGCCAGCTCCTGGAACGTGCCGGTCAGGCTGGAGAAGTCGACCTGCGGATCGAGCACGGTGCCACCGAGCTTCGCGAAGTCCCGCGCGCCCGGCGCCGACATGCTGAAGTACTCGCCCTTCAGGCCGTGCACCTCGACGGCGTCCGTGGCGGCCGCGAACGCCGAAGCGGTGCCGGCCGTCTCGGCGGCCGACGCGGTGCTCGTCAGGCCGGTCGTGGGCAGCACCAGGGCTGCCGCTGTCAGCAGTGCCCAGACTCTGGCTCGTGGGCGGTTGTGTCGTCTTGTCATCGAACCTTTCCTCGCACAGAGGGCTTGGACCGGTCGGCAGGCGGCAGCAGGTGAGAGTGCCGGTGGGGCGCCTGTTGGCCCGGGCGTTCACCTGAACGCCGTCGCCACGGAGCCGTGCTCCGCCCGGAGGCCCGCAGGCACGGCGGAACACCGCTGCGGGTATCGGTCAGCGGTTCTTTCAACGTTGGAAATGCGGTGACAGCGGAATGACAGCATGCCGTTCGGCGGCTGTCCAGACCCCGCGCAGCGCTCGCCTGGTCCGCTGCCGGCGGAAGCGCTGCCCCAAGGGGCGTGCCGCTGTGATTCCCGTCCGCGCGGGAGCCGGTGCGGATCGTGCGGGGTGCCGCAGCGGAAGAGGGCTTCCAGACGGTCGATCAAGTGGCATGAAACAGTGGGCAGTTGGCCTTCCTGAGTGTTTCCGTTGATACGTGTCCCGTGCTACGTTCCCCGCACCTCGGCCCGCGCGGCCCGTGTTCGAGCCGGGGCGCGGGCCTTCCTTCGCGTGCGCGCCGCTCACCCGACTCAGCACGGACTCCCGCACGCTGCCAGAGCCGTCGGCCGCGCGGCGCGCCGGACTCCGTGCGCCGTCCTGCCCTGCAGGAGTTCGATGCGACGCATCATCGCCTGCGTGGCGGTGCTGTGCGTGCCGGCCGGAGGTTTTCTCCTCACCGGTCTCACCGGCACCGCCACCGCCGCCGTCACGCCCAAGACACCGCCGCTGACCACCCCCACCGCTACCTGCGGCACGCCAACTCCGCGGCACCTACCGACGTCCTGAGCACCGCCCCGGACGACGGCGCCCGCCAGGACGCCTTCTTCCGCACCGTCACCGGACTGGCGGACCCGCGGCGTTACTCGTTCGAGTCGGTCAACTTCCCCGGCCACTGCCTGCGCCACGCCGACAGCCGGGTGTGCATCGACCCGGACACCGGCGGCTCTCTCGCCGCCGACGCGACCTGGTGCAGCCGGCCCGGCCTGGCCACGGGCGGCGCGTCGTTCGAGTCGCTCAACCACCCCGGCCACTACCTGCGCCCCTACGCCGAGGGCATGTACCTCGCCCGCGGCGGTGGCCCGAACGCCTGGGACACCGCCACCTCCTTCGCCGCCGACGCGACCTGGAACACCGGTGAGCCGGCGCGTGGCGCAGTTCCGTCGTCCTGCCCACCGACCGGCGTCGGTCGCTGCGGGTCACCACCCGGGGCCACACCGACCGGTACCTGCGGCACGCCGACAGCCTGGCCTACACGGAGGTCGTCGACGCCGGCAGCAGCAGCCTGCTCAAGCAGGACGCCACGTACACCGTGCGGCGCGGACTCGCCGACTCCTCCTGCTACTCCTTCGAGTCGGTGAACTACCCCGGCCAGTTCCCGCGCCACGCCGACAGCCGGGTGCGCAACTCACCCGACGACGACTCGGCCACCGCTCCGCCAGGACGCCACCTTCTGCCCCCGGCCCGGCCTCGGCGGCACAGGGCTCGCCTTCGAGTCGATCGGCATCCCGGGCTCCTGCCTCCGCCACCACGCGTCCCAGGTGTACACATCGCCTCCGGTGGTGGTGGGGACGGTCACAACCGCCCGCAGACCCTCACGGCCGACAGCAGTTGGGTTCTCGCGGCGCCGTGGGCGCCCTGACCACCTGAGTGACGGGTCCGTCCCGGGGGACCGCCACCCGCCGGGACGGCTCGAACCGTGTGGTGCGGCAGAGCGCTTGCGCTGCCGCCGACTCGGGAGGGCCATCCGGTGCCACGAGTTGACCAGTGCGTCGGGAACGGTTCGGCTGTGCGCTGATGACGGTGCAGCGCATCGGCGTGAGGCGGTCTCGGACCAGCTGTTCACACTGCTCCGGGACCGCATCCTGAGCGGGACGCTGGGTGCCGGCACACCCCTGACAGCCGAACGGGAACTGGCCGCCGAGTTCGGCGTGGACCGGCACGCCGTACGGGAGGCGGTGAGGCGGCCTTCGACACAGTCATTGACGAGGCGTCAGGACCGGCAGTGGGGGCGCGCCGGCGCTTCCCGGCCGTACCGGTCGGCGCACGCTGATCCCTGACGTGCATGTGAGAGGCGAGGCGGTGGCCCCCGTCGAAGGCTTCGTCACACGGCCGCCATGAACTTGTCATGAGCGAGCGGGAATGCCGTTCACGTGCGGGGCGGTTGGCCCAATCATGACAATCGGGGTAACGCTCAGTTCGAACGCGCACCAGACCACGATCGATCAGTGGGTGCGGCTCGCCGGCGAGGCCCGGGAGGCCGGGCTGCACTCGACATGGTTCGGTCAGACTTTCGGGTACGACTCCCCCCTGCTGGCCGCGATCGTGGGCCGTGAGGTGCCCGGGCTGCAGGTGGGAACCGCCGCGCTCCCGGTCTTCGGCCGCCACCCCCTGCTGGTCAACAGCCAGGCCCAGACCGCCCAGGCGGCCACCGCCGGTCGCTACCACCTCGGACTCGCGCTCGGCACCCAGCAGTTGACCGAGGCGGGCTTCGGCATCCCGTACGAGCGTCCCATCGCCCTGCTCCGGGAGTTCCTCACCGCCCTGCGGCAGCTGCTGGAAACGGGCAGCGCCGACTTCCGCGGAGAGCTGCTGACCGCCACCACGCCGCTGCCGGCGGTGGTGCCCGGCGCCGAACCCCAGGTGCCGCTGCTGGTGGCCGCGATGGGGCCACAGGCACTGCGCGTGTCCGGCGAACTCGCGGACGGAGTCCTCCCGCTGCTGGCCGGCCCGCGCGCCCTCGCCGAGCACATCGTCCCGGCAGTGACCGCCGCGGCCGAGGCGGCGGGCCGACCGGCACCGCGGATCGTGGCCTTCGTCCCCGGAGTGGTCACCGCTGACGTCGAGGCGGTGCGGGACGCCGCGACCGAGGCGCTCGCGTTCTATGAGCAGTTCCCCTCGTACCAGCGGGTCATCGGCCTCTCCGGCGGCAGGCGGGCCGCCGACCTGGCCGTGATCGGTGACGAGGAGACGGTCGCCGCCGAGGTGCGGCGCTACCGCGAGGGCGGGGCGACGGAGGTGGTGTTCACCGCGACGGACCTGGGTGGCGAGGCGGACCGACGTCGTACCTGGAAGCTGCTCGGCGAGCTGGCGGGGTCGGCGGACGGCTGAGGCACCGGCCCGCCGCCCACGGTCGTGAGCGGCGGGGCCATGGTCTCGCGGTGCGGGCACGCGCGTGAGTGGTGAACGGCGGGCCACGGCCTCGCGGTGCGGTCACCCGCCTGGAGCTGCCCGCCCACCAGCCGGGCCGCTTGGGACACCGGGCGGCCGGCGCTCGACGAGGACCGGGGGTGGACGGCCACGGCTGTGCTCGTGGTGCCGGGGGAGGGGGACAGCGGCGGCGCTGCCTCCCGGGCGGATCCTGGGCGGATCAGGGAACGAGTTCGTCCACCAGCGCGGCGACCTGCTGCACCTCGATGAGGAAGCCGTCGTGGCCGTAGGGGGACTCGATGACCCGGAGGCCGTCCGCCGGGGCGATGTGCGCCGCCAACTCGGCTTGCTGGGACAGCGGGTAGAGGCGGTCGGAGTCGACTCCGGCGATCAGGGTCCTGGCGGTCACCCGGCTCAGGGCGGCGCGCACCCCACCGCGACCCCGGCCGATGTCATGACCGTTCATGGCCTCGGACAGCACGACATAGCTGCCCGCGTCGAAGCGGCGCACCAGTTTGGCGGCGTGATGGTCGAGGTACGACTCGACCTGGTAACGCCCACCCGACCACGGGTCTTCCGTGCCCTGCGGTGAGCGGCCGAAGCGGACGTGGAGTTCCGGCTCGCTGCGGTAGGTGACGTGGGCGAGTCGTCGGGCCAGGCCGAGTCCGGCATGCGGTCCCTGCCCGGTGTGGTGGTAGTGGCCGCCGCGCCAGTGGGGGTCGGAACGGATGGCGTGCGACTGGACGGTGGCCCAGGCGATCTGCTCCGCGCTCGCCGCGGCTGCGGTGGCGAGCAACAGGAGCGCGTCGGTGCGCTGGGGGTACGACACGGCCCATTCCAGTGCGCGCATGCCGCCCATCGAGCCGCCGACCACCAGCGCCCAGCGGTCGATGCCCAGTGCGTCGGCCAGGTCGACCTCGGCCGACACCTGGTCACGCTGTGTCAGGTAGGGGAAGTCACCGCCCCAGTGGCGGCCGTCGGGGCGCACGGATGAGGGGCCGGTGCTTCCCTGGCAGCCGCCGAGGACGTTCGGCGTCACGACGAACCAGCGATCCGTGTCCAGGGCCAGACCGGGGCCGATCAGCCCGTTCCACCAGCCGGGCGTCGGGTGGCCGGGCTCGGCGGCACCGACCACGTGGCTGTCCCCGGTGAGGGCGTGCAGCACGAGCACGGCATTGGAGCGGTCCGCCGCGAGCTGCCCCCACGTCTCGAACGCCAGTCGCACACCGGGAAGTTCGCCGCCTGCCTCCAGCGGAAGCGGCTTCTCCCGGAGGTGCCAGCGCCGGCGTCCTGGCGGGTCCCCCTCCCGCCAGGCCCCGGAGGCCGGCGGGAAGGGGACCTCCGAGGGCATCAGTACGGTGTTCAGGACGCGCCCTTCGCCGCGCGGAACCCTGCCTCCAGGTCGGCCTTGAGGTCGGCGAGGTTCTCGATGCCGACCGAAAGGCGCACCAGGCCGGGGGAGGTGCCGGTGGCCGCCAGCTGCGCCTCGTCGAGCTGGCTGTGGGTGGTGGACGCCGGGTGGATGATGAGGCTGCGGACGTCTCCGATGTTGGCGAGATGGCTGAACAGCTCGACGGCGTCCACGAACCGCTTGCCCGCCTCGACGCCGTCCCGCAGTTCGAAGGCCAGGACCGCGCCGGCGCCGCGCGGCAGATACCGTCGCCCTGCCTCGTACCAGCGGTTGGACCGCAGTCCCGGGTAGTGGACGGCGGCGACCTCGTCGCGCTGCTCCAGCCATTCGGCCAGCGCCTGGGCGTTCGCGGAGTGCCGTTCGACGCGCAGGCTGAGCGTCTCCACACCCTGAAGGAGCAGGAACGCGGAGTGCGGCGAAAGGGCGGGGCCGAGATCGCGCAGCAACTGCACCCGCAGCTTGACGGCGAACGCTCCCGGGCCGAGTGCAGGCCAGTACCGCAGGCCGTGGTAGCTCGGGTCGGGTTCGTCGAAGTCGGGGAACCGGTCGGCGTGCGCGCCGAAGTCGAAGGTGCCGCCGTCGACGACGACGCCCGCG
Organism: Streptomyces sp. NPDC051315; assembly: GCF_044455165.1. Classification (NCBI taxonomy): domain Bacteria; kingdom Bacillati; phylum Actinomycetota; class Actinomycetes; order Kitasatosporales; family Streptomycetaceae; genus Streptomyces; species Streptomyces sp. NPDC051315. The sequence goes on along the minus strand of NZ_JBITEN010000002.1, from coordinate 96,378 downwards.
ATGGTGGTGCCGTGGCCACCGAGGAACTTGGTCGCCGAGTGGACGACGATGTCGGCCCCGTGCTCGATGGGCCGCAACAGGTACGGCGTGGGCACGGTGTTGTCCACGATCAGCGGCAGGCCCGCCTCGTGCGCGACGTCCGCGACCGCCCGTACGTCGAGCACGTTGCCACGCGGATTGCCGAGCGCCTCGGCGAACAGTGCCTTGGTGCGGGGCCGGATCGCGGCTTTCCAGGCCTCGACGTCGTCCGGGTCGTCGACGAAGGACACCTCGATCCCGAACCTGGGCAGGGTGTGGCGGAACAGGTTGTACGTGCCGCCGTAGAGGGACGTGCTGGAGACGATGTGGTCACCGGCCCTCGCCAGGGTCAGGACGGCGAGGGTCTCCGCGGCCTGTCCGGAGGCCAGTGCCACCGCGGCGACCCCGCCTTCCAGCGCCGCGACCCGCTGCTCGAAGACATCCTGGGTGGGATTGTGGATACGGGTGTAGATGTTGCCGGGCTCGGCGAGGGAGAACAGGTCGGAGGCGTGCTGGGTGTCCCGGAAGACGAACGAGGACGTCTGGCAGATCGGCGTCGCCCGCGCCCCGGTCGCCGGGTCGGGTGCGGCGCCGGCGTGGATCTGCTTGGTCTCGAAGGACCAGGCCGAGGTGTCGGGTCCGGTGGGTTCGTCCTCGGGGGTGTGGCCGGCGGTGAGGGAGTCGATCGGCTGGCTCATGGTGCTGCTCCCTTGTGCGGAGGGCGGAGAGGCCCGCGGGTGCGGAGACGGGGATGCGCGAAGGAACCGCGGGCTGGGGACCGCGCCCGGACGAGGGCAGCGGTCAGTGCGGCGCGGTACGAAGAAGGCTGGTCGGAGACCGGAGCGGGGCGTCAGCTCACGGACGGACAACGCGTGGTGGTGACACGCACGTAGTCAACGTGGCGGCGGGTCACGAGCACGGTCATGGAGCCAGACAACCACACCCGGTCGGCGCGCACCAGCGTGCAGGACGTGCTGGTCTCGGAGGGCGGGAGGTGCGGTGGACGCACCCGCGGGTGTGTGCTTTGATCCGGTCATGGAGTTCACTGGCCAGGCGCACACGGTGCTGCTCGACCCGTTCTGGGTGAGCCGCCGCGCCGACCAGTTCGACCAGAACTGTCGCTGACCGCCGTTCGACGGCTCGCGACCTCGCTCCTGCCCCCTCCCGAGTCTGCCCCGGGCGCACGCCTCGGACGCCGACCGACCTGTCCGGCAAGGCTCGTTCAGCGGCCGCCCCCGCGCCTTCCTCGCTCCCACGTCAACACCCTCACCGACTCCTCCCGTCGAACCGCAGCCCGACCGGTGGACGTCCCGCCCGCCTGCCCGCGCTGTACCCCCTTCCCTGCCACGTCCCGCCTCCACACTGACGACGAGGACCCGTCATGCCCGCATCCGCTGTGCCCCCGCCCCGTCCCGCGAGCCGCCTCGACGAGACCTCCTACGACCGCCGCAGGCTGCGCCAGTGGCTCGCCGGGGACGCCAGGGCGGACGGGGTCAGCCGACGCCGTCTGCTCACCCTGCTCGCTGCCACGGCGGCCACGACCGCGCTCCCCGCACCGCGCCGGGCTCGAGCGGCCGGCTCGCCGATCGTCAAACCGTTGCCGCCCGAGTGGTTCATCCAGCGCGGCACCAACGCCGAGACCCGCTGGGAGGCGCTGCGCGGAACGGGCCATCACACCCCCAATGAACTGTTCTTCGTCCGCAACCACACAGTGACGCCCGTCCTGGACGCCGCCGACTGGCGGCTGCGGCTGTGGGGCAGCGGACTGCGGGGCGCGCCCGGCGAGGACAGACCCGTGGAGTTCGGGTACGACGACCTGCGCGCCCTGCCCGCGGTCACCCGGACCGCGTTCGTCGAATGCGCCGGAAACGGCCGCAGCCACTACACGGGGCAGCAGGGCGAAACGGTCACCGGCACCCCGTGGACCCTGGGCGCGGTGGGTGTCGCCCGCTGGCGCGGGGTGCGCCTGGCCGACGTACTGCGCAGGGCCGGGCTGTCTCCGTACGCGGTGGACGTCCAGCCGCGAGGCCTGGACGCCGAGTACGTCAGCGGCGGTGAGAGTCTCGGCCGGGTGCGCCGGCCCCTGCCGTCGGCCAAGGCACTGGACGATGTGCTGCTCGCCTACGAGATGAACGGCGAGCCGCTGCCGCACGACCACGGGTATCCGGTGCGGGTGGTGGTGCCCTCGTGGGTGGGGATCGCGTCGATCAAGTGGGTCGGTGACATCGAGGTGTCCGCGCAGCCGCTGTTCTCACCCTGGAACACGACCTTCTACCGGCTGTTCGGCCCCGCCCACCCGGAGGAGGGCAGCGCCCCGCTGACCCGGCAGACGGTCAAGAGCGCCTTCGAGCTGCCGAGCGGCGGCACGTTCCCGGTGGGGGAGGGCCATGTGCTGCACGGCCGGTCCTGGTCGGGCGCGGGAGGGATCGCGCGGGTCGACGTCAGCACCGACGGCGGGGCGAGCTGGCGGCCGGCCCGTCTGCACGACCGGCCCCGCGCCGACACCTGGACCCGCTGGTCCGTCACCTGGAAGCCGCAGACACCGGGCCTCACGCACCTCCTGGCCCGCGCCACCGACACGGTCGGCCGCAGCCAGCCGGAGGTCGCCGTGCCCAACACGCAGGGCTATCTCTTCGACGCGGTGGTGCGGCATCCGGTGACCGTCGTCTGACGGCGGTCACGAGGGGCGCCCGCGCCGGCGGCGGTCGGGGCCGAGGCGGCCGCAGGCGCCGGTCGGATGCGCGAGGGGTACGCCACGGGGTCCCGGGCCGGACGGCGGCCGGGATGCCCCGACGCGCTCCACGCGGCGGCCCGGCTGCCCGATCCCTGGACGACGGCGTCCACGCCGAGGGCGGTGAACGCCGCCGACCGGGTCGGCACGGTTCAGCCCGTGGGTCCCACGGGCGTGTCCCCACGCAGCGTGATGCGGTGCATGACGCGGTGCCGGTCGCCGTAGTCGCGGTTGGCGTAGTGGGCCGTGCTGCGGTTGTCCCACAAGGCGACGTCACCGGGCTGCCAGCGATGACGTACGACGTGTTCGGGCTTGGTGAGGTGGGCGTACAGGATGTCGAGGATGCCCCGGCTCTCGTACTCCGAGACACCGACGATGTGCGAGGTGAAGCCGGGGTTCACGAACAGGCCCCTGCGGCCGCTCTCGGGGTGCACACGCACCACCGGGTGCTCCACCGGCGTCAGGTCGGTGAACACCTCGCCCTCCCAGAGGTTTCCGCGGCCCTTCCGGCGCTGCGCCAGGTAGTACCCGAACGCGCGGTTGCCGTCGTGCACCGCGGTGAGCGGGTCGATCAGGGCCCGCAGGCCCGGAGAAAGCGACTCGTAGGCGAGCTGGCTGTCGGCCCAGTTCGTGTCGCCGCCGTTGGGCGGCAGCACCACGGCCCGCAGAACGGAGATCGCCGGCGGCCGCCGCACGAACGTCACGTCGGTGTGCCAGACGTCGGAGAACCCGTTGTCCTGACTGTCCAGGGCGTACACCTCGGGGGCCACGTCACCGGAGTCGTGGACCGGGTGTCCGACGGTGACCTCGCCCAGGCGTCGGCCGAACTCGATCTGCGCGGCGTCGTCGAGACCCTGCTGCCCGCGCACGAAGAGCACCTTGTACCTGACAAGCGCTTCCCGGATCGCGGTGACCTGGTCGTCGTCGAGGCGTCCGAGGTCGACGCCGTGGATCTCGGCGCCGAAGTGCGGGCCGAGTTCGGTGACCGGCAGCCGTGTCGCCGCTGCGGGTCGGTCGCTGAGGATGCTCATCTGTGTGTCCTTTCCTTGGCACCCGGTACGGGGGTCAGGCCGCGGCGGCCTTGACGGCGTGGGAGACCTGCGCGCGCAGCTCGTGGAACGCGCGGGACTCCCGCAGTTCCTCGGCGTCGACGTCACCGCGCGGCAGGGTGATGGGCAGGTCGAGGGCCACGGTTCCCGGGCCCTTGGTCAGCACCACGATGCGGGAGCCGAGGAACACCGCCTCGTCCGCCGAGTGGGTCACGAAGACCGCGGTCCGTCCGGTCTGGGCGGTCACCCGGCGCACGTCCTCCTGGAGCCGTTCCCGGGTCAGCGCGTCCAGCGCCGCGAACGGTTCGTCGAGCAGCAGGAGCGGGTTCTCGGCGGCCAGGGCGCGGGCGATGGCGACACGCTGCTGCTGACCACCGGAGATCTCCCAGACGCGCCGCTTCTCCGTGCCCTCGAGACCGACCCGCGCCAGCAACTCCGCCCGGCGTTCGGGCCATCGGGCGCGGTCGGCACCCGCGTACCGCAGCGCCAGGTCGATGTTGCCCCGCACGGTCCGCCACGGGAACAGCCGAGGCGACTGGAACACCACACCGGCCGCCTCACCCGGCCTCGGCTCGGCGCCGGAGACCAGCACCGAGCCGTGGGTGGGTCGTTCGAACCCGGCGATCAGCCGCAGCAGCGTGCTCTTGCCGCAGCCGGAGGCGCCCGCCAGGACGAGGAACTCACCTGCCCGGACGGTCAGGTCGACCGGCCCGACGGCGGTGACGGCCTCGTCGCCCCGCCCGTACCGGTGGGTGACATGGTCGAGGAGTACCGAACCGCCGGCAGGCGAGACGCCGACTCCCTGGGCACTGGTCTCACTTGAGGACATCGGGCAGCCCCTGGAGATGGAACGCCTCGCGGACGACGTCCTCGGACGGCGCGGAGTCGATCTGCTTCTGGCCGGCCAGGAACCGACCGGTGTCGGTGACGTAGGACAGCAGCTTGCCCGGGCTGCCGTCGGTGCCCAGCCAGTCGGCGGAGGTCACCTGTTCCGGGGTGAGGAACACCCCTTGTGAGAGCTGAGCCCTGGCGTCCGCGGTGCTGATGCCGAGTTCGGCCGCGACGGCCTTCACCGAGCCGTCGGGGTCGGACGCGATCAGACGCAGCGCCTCCGCCTCGGCCTTGCGCCAGGCGTCGATCGCCCGCGGGTCCTCGGCGATCAGGTCGTCCGACACCACGGCCAGGTCCAGGGTCGGCTTGCCCGCCGCGCCGATCTCCTTGCTGCTGGTGAGCTGGGTGCCGGTCTTCCGCAACTCGTCCAGGGTCGGCAGCCAGACGTAGGCGGCGTCGATGTCACCCCGTTGCCAGGCGGCGAGGATGGGTTGCGGCTGGAGGTCGATGAGCTGGACGTCGGACGGTTCGAGACCGGCCGTCTCCAGCGCCGCCAGCAGACTGTAGTGCGAGGTGGAGGCGAACGGGGTGGCGATCTTCTTGCCCTCGAGCCCGGCGACGTCGGCTATGCCGGTCCCCTCGCGGGCCACGAGGGCCTCGTTCTCCCCGGCGACGTCGAGGATCCACGCGACCTTGTACGGGATCGGCGAGGCTCCCGACACCCCACGGGCGAAGGGGCTCGACCCCAGGGCGGCGATGTCGAGGGACTTGCCGATGAAAGCCTGGTTGACACTGGCGCCGGAGTCGAACTTGATCCACGTGATCGTGTAGTCGGGCAGGGCCTTCTCCAGCAGTCTTCCGTTCTTCACGATCAGATCGCCGCTGGGGAAGGCGAAGTAGCCGATGCGGAGCCGCTTGGAGCCCCCGGACGTCGATGCCTCACTGTCCGAGGAGCAGCCCGTGACGGCGGCGGAGACGGCGGCCAGGGCACCGGCGAGCAGGAGACGGCGGGACGGGCCTTGAGGAGTGGTGCGAGACATGGTGGGACCGTTTCTGTGCGGGGGAGGTGCGGCGGAGAGGGGAAGTCAGGCGCGTCCGCGCCAGGGCACGGCGGCGCGTTCCAGCCGCAGCAGCAGACCGTCGATGACCAGGCCGGAGATGCCGATGGCGATGATGCCGACGAGCACCACGGGGGTGTTGTTGTAGTTGGCGGCGTCCTTGACCATGCCGCCGACACCGGGCAGCCCGTTGACCAACTCGGCGGCGACGAGGGAGGAATAGGCCACGCCCACGGCCAGCCGGATGCCGGTGAGGGTCTCCGGCAGGGCGGACGGCACGACGACGTCCTTGACGGTGTCCCACCGGGACGCGCCGAGCGCCCGGGCCGCCTCGACCAGGCTCTTCGGTACGGCCGTGACGGCCGTCGTGGTGGACACCGCCACCGGCGGGAAGGCGGCCACGGCCAACAGGGTCACCTTCGGCTCCTCGTCGATGCCCAGCCAGATGATGAGCAACGAGAAGTACGCCAGCGGCGGCAGCGTCCGCAGGAAGGTGATCCAGGGTTCGAACAGCGAGCGCAGCGGGCCGACGGTACCCATGACCAGACCGAGGACCACGCCGAGGGCGATGCCGATACCGGCGCCGATCGCGATGCGCCGCAGGCTGATGCCCAGGTGCTCGATGAGGTAGGTGCCGTTGTAGCCCCGTACGCCGTCGTGCGTCGTGGACACGGTGATGAACGCGTCCCACACCCTGCCCGGCGGGGGAACCAGTGTCTCGCTCCACGTCGCGCTCGCCGCCAGCAGTTGCCACACCGCGAGGAACAGCAGAAGGGAACCGAGCGGCAACGCGGCCCGGCGCAGGCTCGCCCCCGCACCCCGCGCGGGCCGGCGACGCCGGACGGGCGGTTTGCCGGGCAGGGGAGGGCCAGTGGGGACGGGGACGGGATCAGCGTCTGACAGACGGGGTGGCGTGGACACGGGGGCAGCCTCCATGGGCGCCGGAACACCGGGACATGAGCGCAGCCGGGGTCAGCGGAGCTGAACCACGGGCAGAAGGCACCGCGTTACGGGGTGCAAGGGGGACCGGGCCCGCCGGGTGACACGACCGGACGGCGGGAGGGGAGCGTCAGGAACGCCGGATCAGCGACAACACGCAGCCGGGCGTCGGCACAGGTCGATGACCAGGCGTCGCACCAGGGGCTCGTGAGTCATGGGGCCTATTTCTACAGCAGCCGCTGCCCTCCACAAGAGGCGTCCCACTCTCTGGACGAGGACGGTCGCCCTGCCGACGCCGAGGGCTTCGCCGTACCGGGACGGCCGCCCGCGGGCGGCGCCCGGGTCCTCGGCGCGGCGGTGACGGAGAAACTCCCTCTGTGCACGGCGGAGAGATCGACTGACGATGTGTCCCACGCCACAGGTCTGCCGGGTGCGAGATGCCAGAATGGCCCGTGCACACCCGCATGACGCTGCTCAACCGGCTTTCGCACCAGGCCCCGCCGGGCGCGAGCGCGATTCGACGCTCGGGAAGGCGACCTCGGCGGACCACGCGGCTGACGGGCAGAGGGACGATCAGCCGACGTCTCCGGCGCAGTGTGGTCAACCCAGTGAGAGGACTCGATGAGGGTGCCGAGCGTTCCCGAGACCGGCAGTACCGTCAGCAATCCTGTGATTCCGGGCTTCTACCCCGACCCGAGCGTCTGCCGGGCGGGCGAGGACTACTACCTCGCGTGCTCCAGCTTCGAGTACTTCCCCGGCGTGCCCGTCTTCCACAGCCGGGACCTGGTGCACTGGACGCAGATAGGCAACGCGCTCGACCGGCCGAGTCAACTGCGCCTGCCGCCTGACGCACCGTCCTCGGGTGGGATCTACGCGCCCACACTGCGCCACCACGACGGCCGCTTCTGGCTGATCGTCACGAACGTGAGTGGCGACGGCAATCTGCTCTTCACCGCCACCGATCCGGCCGGCCCCTGGTCCGACCCGATCCGGCTGCCCGGGGTGCACGGCATCGACCCGGATCTGGCCTGGGACGACGACGGCACCTGCTGGTGCACCGTCGCGGGAGTCAGCCAGGTCCGCATCGATCCGTACACCGGAGAGACGCTGGGTGAGCCGAGGCGCCTCTGGTCCGGCACGCCTGGTGCCAAGGCTCCCGAGGCGCCGCACCTTTACCACATCGGCGACTACTGGTACCTGCTCATCGCCGAGGGCGGCACCGAGCGGTGTCACGGCGTCTCGATCGCCCGCGGCCGCACCCCCGAGGGCCCGTTCGAGCCGTGCCCGGACAACCCGGTCCTGACCCACCGCGGCACCGACCACCCCATCCAGAACACCGGACACGCGGACCTGGTGCAGGGGCCCGACGGCTCGTGGTGGATGGTGCTGCTCGGCGTACGGCCACGCGGCGGCACCCCCGGCTGGCACGTACTCGGCCGGGAGACGTTCCTGGTGCCGGTCGACTGGGTCGACGGATGGCCGGTCGTCGGCGAACTGTCGCCCGTCATGGCCGCACCCCCTTGGCCGCTCCAGCCGGGCGCGGCCGAGTCGCACCGCGACGACTTCGACCTCGGCGAGCCGGGTCCGCGCTGGGTCTCGCCGCGTCGCCGCCCCCCGGAGGACTGCACGACCAAGGAACGGCCGGGCTGGCTGACCCTGCGGGCGCGGGGCGGATCGCTCGACGAGACCGACGTGACCTTCGTCGGCCGCAGGCAGCAGCATCTGTCCTGCCGGGTCCGCGCCCTGATCGACCCGGCACAGGGGCGCGGTGGCCTCGCCGTCCGCCTGGACGAGCAGCACCATTACGCCATCGAGGCGGCGTCCGGCGAGGTGCGCGTCCGTGCCCGCGTCGGCCCGCTGGACTCGGTCGTGGCGTCCCGGCCGACACCCGAGGGGCCCGTGGTGCTCCGCATCGAGGTGGCGGCCGTACAGGACGTGCGCGACGCCCGCACCGGACCCGACACCGTCTCGATCGGCGTGGAGGAACCGGACGGCACCTTCGTCCGACTCGCCTCGCTCGACGGCAAGTACCTGTCCACGGAGGTCGCGGGCGGCTTCACCGGCCGGGTCATCGGCATGTTCGCCTCGGGCGGCTCCGTGCACTTCGACTGGTTCGACTACGAACCGACCGACGACTGAGGCACTCGCCGGGAGGTCTTCGCCCGCACACACGGTCGCGGACGGCACCCGGCGCAGCGCGTGCGACGCGTTCGCCTGCCGGCCGTCGCCCTCGGCGACGTGGGCGAGGACCCCCGAGCGCACTCGCCGACCAGCGAAGGCTCCTGTCCGGTGATTAAGTGATATATCGGACAAAGTGCATCGGAAGGGTCGTCAATGCGAGTGCGTGATTCGGTGGTCGTGATCACCGGGGCGTCCAGTGGCATCGGGCGGGCCACCGCCCTGGCCTTCGCCCGCAAAGGATGCGCCGTGGTCCTGGCCGCGCGGCGGGAGGAAGCGCTGGAGGCGGTACGGCAGGAGTGCGAACGGCACCGTGGCGCGGTGGCCCTGGCCGTGCCGACGGACGTGACGGACGTCGGAGCCGTCGACGACCTGGCCCGGCGCGCGCAGGAGCGCTTCGGCCGCATCGACGTCTGGGTGAACGCCGCGGCCGTGACCGTCTTCGGACCGTTCCAGTCGGTGCCCCTCGACGACTTCCGCCGGGTGCTGGACGTCAACGTCATGGGTTACGTGCACGGCGCCCGCGCCGCCCTCCGGGTGATGCGCGAGCAGGGCCGGGGCACGCTGGTGAACGTCTCCTCCATCGTGGGCGTCGTCAGCCAGCCGTACACCCACGCGTACGGCATGTCGAAGTACGCCGTCCGTGCGCTGAGCGCGAGCCTGCGCCAGGAACTGCTGCTCGACGAGGCGAAGCACATCCACGTGTGCACGGTGCTGCCCGCCACGATCGACACGCCGCTGTTCGAGCATGCCGCGAACTACACGGGGCGCAAGCCCCTGGCCATGCCTCCGGTCTACAGTCCCGAGCGGGTGGCCCACGCCATCGTGGACCTCGTGCGCGTCCCCCGGCGCGAGGTCGTGGTGGGACCGATGGGCCGTTCCATGGTGTTCGAGTCCAGGGTCATGCCCGGCATGGCGGAGCGGACGATGGCCCGGCAGGTGGACCGGACGCATCTGTCCCGCAAGGAAACCGCTCCGGCCGGTCACGGCAACCTGCACGTGCCGGCACCCGGGGAGGGCGCCGCTCACGGCGGGTGGGGCGGACGGCGTCGTACCGCGATGCGTCGGCTGACCACCGTCACGCTGCTGGCCGGCGCGGTGGCGGGTGTCGCACGCAGGGCCCGGACGCACTGAGCCGCCGGGACACGCACCCCTGTCCGGCCGCGGCCGACGCCGGGTCCACGCCGCCGTACCGGCGTCCCGCACGCCTGGGGCGGTGCTGCCGGGGATGCCCCGCGCACAGGACCGGTGCCCCGCCGTGTCGGCAGGGCACCGGTGATCGACCCGCTGGCGGCGCGTCTACGTGAAGGACCGCAGGCGCAGGCTGTTCGTCACGACGAACACCGAGGAGAACGCCATCGCGGCGCCCGCGATCATCGGGTTGAGCATGCCGGCCGCGGCCAGGGGCAGGGCGGCGACGTTGTAGCCGAAGGCCCAGAAGAGGTTGCCCTTGATGGTGGACAGCGTCCTGCGGGAGAGGCGGATCGCGTCGGCCGCCACCCGCAGGTCGCCGCGGACGAGCGTGAGGTCCCCGGCCTCGATGGCGGCGTCCGTGCCGGTGCCCATGGCCAGGCCCAGGTCGGCGGTGGCCAGGGCCGCCGCGTCGTTGACGCCGTCGCCGACCATGGCGACCGTACGGCCCTCGGCCCGCAGTCGCCTGACGACATCCACCTTGTCCTGCGGCAGCACCTCGGCGATGACCTCGTCGATCCCGACCGTCCGTGCCACGGCCTCGGCGACGGGCCGGTTGTCGCCGGTCAGCAGGACGGGCCTCAGACCCAGCCGGCGCAGTTCGGCCACGGCCTCGGCGCTGGTGTCCTTGACGGCGTCGGCCACGGTGAGGACACCTCGGGCCGCGCCGTCCCAGGCGACGGCGACCGCCGTCCGTCCCTCGGCCTGCGCCGCGGCCTTGGCCTCGGCCAGTTCCCGGGGCAGTGCGACGACCCACTCGTCCAGGAGCTTCTCGCGTCCGACGAGGACGGCGTGGCCGTCGACGACGCCCTGGACGCCGAGCCCGGCGACGTTCTCGAAGTTCTCCGGCACGGGCAGAGTGCCGACCCGCTCGATCGCCCCGGCGGCGATGGCGCGGGCGATCGGGTGCTCGGAGGCGTGCTCCAGCGAGCCCGCCAGCCGCAGCAGTTCCCCCTCGTCGACGCCCTCGGCGACGTACACGTCCTGGAGGGTCATCCGGCCCGTGGTGACGGTTCCGGTCTTGTCCAGGACGACGGTGTCGACGCGGCGGGTCGACTCCAGGACCTCGGGGCCCTTGATGAGGATGCCGAGCTGCGCCCCACGGCCGGTGCCGACCATCAGCGCGGTCGGGGTGGCGAGGCCCAGCGCGCAGGGGCAGGCGATGATCAGGACGGCGACAGCGGCGGTGAACGCCGCGGTGGCGTCTCCGGTGGCGCCGAGCCAGCCGCCGAGGGTGGCGACGGCGATGATCAGCACGACGGGGACGAACACGGCGGAGATCCGGTCCGCGAGGCGCTGCACCCGGGCCTTGCCGTTCTGGGCGTCCTCGACGAGCTTCGCCATACGGGCGAGCTGCGTGTCGGCGCCGACCCGGGTGGCCTCGACGACGAGCCGGCCGCCGGCGTTGACCGTGGCGCCGGTGACGGCGTCCGCGACGGTCACGTCGACCGGCACGGACTCGCCGGTCAGCATGGAGGCGTCCACCGCGCTCGTGCCCTCGACCACGGTGCCGTCGGTGGCGATCTTCTCCCCGGGCCGTACGACGAACCGGTCGCCCACGGCCAACTCGCCGACGGGGATGCGGACCTCCTTGCCGTCGCGCAGCACGGAGACGTCCCTCGCGCCCAGTTCCAGCAGCGCCCGCAGTGCCGCGCCCGCCTTGCGCTTGGACCTCGCCTCCAGGTACCGCCCGGCGAGGATGAACGCGGTCACGCCGGCCGCGGCCTCCAGGTAGACGGCGGAGGAGCCGTCCGTGCGGGAGACGGTGAACTCGAAGCCGTGCCGCATGCCAGGCATACCGGCGTGCCCGAAGAACAGCGCCCACAGCGACCAGCCGAGCGCGGCGAGGGTGCCGAGGGACACCAGCGTGTCCATGGTCGCGGCACCGTGGCGCGCGTTGGTCACGGCGGCCCTGTGGAAGGGGAGGGCGCCCCAGACGACGACCGGAGCCGCCAGCGTCAGCGACAGCCACTGCCAGTTGTCGAACTGCAGGGCCGGGACCATGGCCATCAGGACGGTGGGTACGGACAGGGCCACCGACACGAGCAGCCGCTGCCGCAGGGTGAGCAGCTCGTGGTCCACGGCCGCCGGGGTCTCGGCGGCGGTCTTCTCCCGGGCGGCCGGTGGCGGCGGCTCCTCGGCGGTGTAGCCGGTCTTCTCGACGGTGGCGATGAGGTCGGCGACTTCTGTGCCGTCCGGGTACGAGATCTTCGCCTTCTCGGTGGCGAAGTTGACGGTCGCCGTGACGCCGTCCATCCGGTTGAGCTTCTTCTCGATGCGGGCGGCGCACGAGGCGCACGTCATGCCGCCGATGGAGAGCTCCACCTGGGAGGCGGGCGCGGGATCCGTCCCGGAGGTCGTCCTCTCGGGAGCCGTACTGGTCATGCGTGTCTCCTGGGGGAGGCCGGGACGCAGGGCGTCCGTATCAGCGGGGCGCCGCGTCCCGGCGCGGGAGGGAATGCGCGGTGCTCGACCCGGGGCGCATGCCCCGGGCCGGGTTGTTCAGGCCCGGCCGACGAGTTCGTAGCCGGCCTCGTCGACGGCGGCGCGGACGGCCTCCTCGTCGAGCGGGGCGGCGGAGGTGACGGTGACTTCGCCGGTCCTGGCGACGGCCTTGACGTCGGTGACACCGTCCAGGGCGGAAATCTCCTGCGAGACCGCGCCTTCGCAGTGGCCGCAGGTCATGCCGGAGACCTTGTAGACGGTGGTGACGCCGACGCCCTGGACGGCGGCCGGGGTGCCCGAGCCGCAGGAGCCGTCGGAGGAGCAGCAGGATCCGGCGTTGGTCTGGGTGGTCATGGGTGCTCCCTCGGGATGTTCACATGCGTGGGTCTGCCGTCGGAGAGGACTTCCGCCCTCCCGACCACACCAACCATATACCCCCGGGGGGTATTCCGTCAGGTGGTGCTGTCGCGGATGTGCCGGGTGGGCCGAACGGCTGACAGGGGCGTGCCCGGACTTGATAGGCAAGTGTCTACTTGCCTATGGTGGGGCTGTGCCGGACGACGTCTTCAAGGCCCTGGCCGACCCGACCCGCAGAAAGATCCTCGACGAGCTGACGGAGCGGAACGGTCAGACCCTCTTCGAGATCTGCGCGCGGCTCACGACCAAGCACGGTCTGGGCTCGTCCCGCCAGGCGATCAGCCAGCACCTCGCCGTGCTGGAGGCCGCGGGCCTGGTCCGGACCCGGCGCCAGGGCCGCTACAAGTTCCACGACCTCACCACAGAACCGCTTGAGCGCATCGTCACCCGGTGGCTCAAGCCCGATGCGCCGGAGGGCGCCCCATGAAGATCCACCTCACCAACGTCTTCGTCGACGACCAGGAGAAGGCCCTGCGCTTCTACACCGACGTGCTGGGCTTCGTGAAGAAGCACGACATCCCGATGGGCGCGGACCGGTGGCTGACCGTGGTCTCGCCGGAGGATCCCGACGGGACCGAACTGCTGCTCGAGCCGTCCGGCCATCCCGCGGTGCTGCCGTACAAGACGGCGCTGGTCCAGGACGGCATCCCGGCCGCCTCCTTCGCCGTGGACGACGTACAGGCGGAGTTCGACCGGCTGCGCGGGCTGGGCGTGCACTTCACCCAGGAGCCGCTGGAGATGGGCCCGGTCACCACCGCGGTTCTGGACGACACCTGCGGCAACTTGATCCAGATCGCGCACAGCAAGTAAGGCACCGGCCCGGACGGCCGCACGGCACCGGCCGTCCGCAGGCTCCCGTACGGCAGGGCCAGGACCAGCGGGCAGGACGGACCGAAGCGGCCCACCCCGATGGCCGGCCGGTCGGCGTACGGCCGTCGTCCACTCCTTCAGGGGCGAGCACTGTTCGGTGCTCGCCCCGCTTCCGTCAGGGGCGACGGGCGGGCGCTGACGGGCAGGAGGTGACGCTCACCGTCACTGACGCTCACCGCCCTCGCTCCTTCGCCCTCCTCGTCCTGCCGACCCCGCGGCCGGCCGGGTCGCGGCCCAGAACCGCGAACCCGCGCGCGTTGCGGCCGGATGTCACGCCGGCTGTGGGCCGTAGTGGCCCAGGAACATGTCGACGCCGCTGGTGATGAGGCGGTCGGTGAGGTCGTCGTCGATGTGGGTGGCGTAGGAGCCGAAGACCATGTGGGGGAAGACCAGCAGCGCGTAGAGCTGGATGATGGCCGTCTCCAGGTCGGGGATGACCAGTCGGCCCTGGTCGGTGAGGGTGCGCAGCGCGGCGGCCACGGCGGGGTGGTGCCCCTCGGGTCCGTGGTGCCGCCAGGCCCGGCCCAGCTCGGGGAATCGGTGTGCCTCGGCGGCCACGAGGTTGCGCAGGGCGACGACGTCGTCGTTGGTGCGGACCGAGCGCACCCAGCTGCGGGCCGCCTCGAGGAGGGCTTCCCGCAGGTCCTCCGCCTCCGCCAGGTGTTCGAGCGCTGCGGACGCGTCCCCGGCGAGAGGCTCGTCCAGGGCGCCCGTGATGACGGCGGTGAAGAGGGCTTCCTTGCTGCCGAAGTGGTTGTAGACGGTCACCTTGGACACTCCGGCCTCCGCGGCGATGGCGTCCATCCCGACGCCGAACCCCTCCCGGAGGAACAGCTCGCGGGCCGCCCGGACGATGGCCTGCCGCTTGAGCTCGGCACGGGGACCGCTCGGGGGCTGTTTCACACCTTCCACGCTCACAGGCAGAGCCTAACAGGCAGCTGAACTGAACAGTTGAGTTCATCTGAACCAGACAGTACAGTTCAGTTCGCTTCGGTTCGGGAAGTCTCGCCGCCTCATCTCGCCTCAAGGACCCGTCATGACCCACTCCACAGCCGGTGCGTCGCGCGCTCCGGAGCACACCCACCCGGCTCCCCACCCACGCCGCTGGGCCGCCCTGGCGCTGGTCTGCACGGCCCAGTTCATGCTGATCCTGGACGTCACCGTGGTGAACGTGGCCCTGCCCGACATGGCTGCCGACCTGGCCCTCGGCCGCACCGCGCTGACCTGGGTCGTCACCTCCTACACCCTCTGCTTCGGCGGACTGATGCTCCTCGGTGGCCGGCTCGCGGACGCCCTCGGCGCTCGGCGCGCCCTGCTCGCCGGACTGGCCCTCTTCACCGCCGCCTCACTCGTCACCGGCCTCGCCGGAAACGCCCCCGTCCTGCTCGGCGGACGCATCGCCCAGGGCGTCGGCGCGGCTCTGCTCTCCCCTTCGGCTCTGTCCCTCGTCACCACCACCTTCCACGGCGGGGAACGCACCAAGGCCCTGGGCGTGTGGGCGGCGATCGGCGGGTCCGGCGCCGCCGCCGGCGTCCTGCTCGGCGGCGCGCTCACCGACGGACCCGGCTGGCAGTGGGTCTTCTACGTCAACGTGCCCGTCGGCCTCGCCGTCCTCGCCGCCATCCCCGCGTTCGTGGCGGCTCGTGCCCCGCGGCCCGCCCGGCTCGACGTTCCCGGTGCGCTCCTGGTGACGGCGGGGACCGGCGCGCTCATCTACGGACTGGTGAAGGCGGGCGACACCGGATGGGCGGATCCCGCCACCCTCCTGCCCCTGGCCGGCGCGGCGGTGGCGTACGCCCTCTTCGCCGTCGTCGAACGGACCGGCCGGGCCCCGCTGATGGACCTGCGCATGTTCACCCGGCGGCCGGTTCTCGCGGGGGCGTTCCTGATGCTGACGGCGACCGCTCTGCTGATCGCCTACTTCTTCCTCGGCTCGGTCTACCTCCAGCACGTCCGTGGGTTCGGCCCGCTCAAGACCGGACTGGTGTTCCTGCCCGTCGCTGTCGCCACCGGCCTCGGTGCCCACCTCGGCTCCCGGCTCGTCGGCGTGATCGGCAGTCGTACGGCGGCCGTCGCGGGGATGGTGGTCGCCGCCGCCGGAACCGTGCCACTGACCCGGCTGTCGGACACCGCGAGTGTGTACGGGAGTCTGCTGCCGGGCTTCGTGATCGCCTCGCTCGGCATCGGCGCGGTCTTCGTCACCGCCACCACCACGGCGCTCGCCATGGTCGAACACCGGGAGGCGGGGCTGGCGTCCGGTGTCGTCAACACCTTCCACGAGGTGGGCGGTTCGATCGGCGTCGCCGTCGTCTCCACCGTCGCCGCTTCCGGCATCGAGCGCGGTACGGTCGGCGGCTTCACCGACGCCTTCACGATCTGTGCGGTGGCGGCCGCCGTCGGTGCCGTGGTGGCCCTGGCGCTCGTACCGCGCGGCAAGCCGCGGATGACCGGCGGACCGCACGTGCACTGAGGTGGCTGAGACGTTCCCGCCGTGAGGCGGGGCCTGCCGCACTGCCCCGGCATTCGCCACCTCGGTGCGCCGGCCGGACCCGCCTTCTCCTTCCCGGACCGGGCGAGCCCTCACGAGAACCGCCTGCTCCCTCGCGCGCGTCATGCTCTACGGTGCCATGAGTCAGCCACGACCAGGGAGGAACCGTGCAGCAGCCGAAGGCGACGCTCGCCGAGCGCATCGCCGAGCGGAGAAGGGGAGATGACGACCCCCGCGCTCTCGTCGGTGAGATGCGACGCTCCGTCCTTCTGGTGCCGGTGGCCGACGGCGGTCTGTGGTCGGTGCGTTCGGGCGGGGTGCGGTGGATCTGCGGCTTCACCGACGAGGCCGCACTGGCCCGGTTCGCCCTGCACCACGGGGGCGGTGACCGGGCCATGGAGTACGCGGCGCTGCTGGGCGCGCGCATCGTCGACGAGATCGTGCCCACCCTGGGCGAGCCCGCCGGTCTCGCCGTCGACATCGCCACCGAGGACGGGTCGATGTTCTTCCCGCCGGTCGTCGGCGTCGTTCCGGACGCGGTCGCCGTGGACGCCGGCCGGGTGGGAGAGGAGCGTGGTCGTGAGCGGAACTGACGGCGGGCGGCGGCGACTTCATCAGTGACATCACGCCCGACTCGGTCCAGGGCTCGGTCGAGGACGCGGTCGAGGGCTCGGTCGAGGACGGCGTCGAGTGGGTCGGCAACCGGTCGAGGGACAGCGTCGGTCGACATCTTGCCGATGACCTCGCATGTGGAGTGCCTGATTGTCCTTAAAGCTTCTGCAGCAAGGGCTTCCGACCTGCGGGTTGGAGGAGGTGTGCCGATCGACGGGCTCGGCCGGACCGTTCATGTTCCGGCAGGGGGAGAACGTCATCGTGGCTCCTGGGCCCGGCTCCGAAGCCGGTCAGGCCATCACGGCGTACGGGCCGTCGGGTATCAAGGGCGAATCCGGAGCGACGGCACGGGGGCGGCAAGCCAGCCGGCCCGGTGCGCCGATCACCCACGAAGACATCGCGGAGGGAAGACTTCCGGGCAAGGACGGATGCATGCCCCCGCCGTACACCTCACATGAGGCAGCACTGACCATGAGACTGACCCTCCACGACGACTGGCGTGCGACGGTGACGGACGATCCTCTGCCCTCCATTCCTCGCTTCGCGAACGCCGTCGTCGCCGTCGCGCCTTACGCGGACGTGAAGGAACGTGAGCGGTTCCTCGCGGACACCTTCGGCAGCCAGGAGTGGCTGTGGGACACCCCGGACACGCTCGGTTTCGACCGGATGAGCCGGGAGCTGGTCGGCGCCGAGTTCCAGCTGCCCCACGAGCGCGCCTCCGCCGAGGACTGCGCCCGCCTCCCCTCCGCGCCCACCGCCGTTCCGGGCGGGCTGCGCGCGGACGAGGAGCGGAACTGCCGCCTCGAGATGACCTCGGTGCTGTGCCGTGCGCCCGGGGACGCCGTACTGACCGGCCTGCGCGACCTCCAGGTCCTCGACGAACCGCTGGAGGCCCGCATCGGCATCGCCCCGGACGTGGCGCTCCTGGTCCAGGCCGGCACCGTCGTCGGCTGGAGCCTCACCGATCCCGCGCGCTACCTGACGACCGCCTACGCAGCTCCCGACCCCGCCCCGCCGTCCCCGGCCACCCGCAGGCTGCTCAGTTCCTGCCTGGACCTGATCACTGATCCGCTGCTCGAAGAGGTGCAGGACCGCGAGCCGGCTGCCCTGGCCCGGCTCCGGGAGGTCCATCGGACCCTGTGCGCCCAGCGCGAGGACCGGCACCGCGCCGACGCCCTGCTCTCGCTCATCGGCAACCTGGTGGAGGACTACGGCAACCGGTGACCTCGGAGCCGTGGTGGTGTTGCCGGCGATTGTCCGCAGGCAGGACGTGGGATCGTCGGCGAGGAGGCCGTGGCCGCTGTCCGCCCGGTCCCGGTACCGCATCGGCTGCACAGGGGGTACCGGGACCGACTGGAAGCCTGGGCGCCCGTACCGTCCATGACCAACCAGGCGCTCAGGGGCGCCGGAAGATACGCGTCAGGAGAAGCGGAGATGCCCGACCCGACCCCCGCGGCCAGGAGACTCGGCCAGGCGATCGACGGTGCCGACAGCCGACGGGTCGACGAAGCGGCCCGTGACTTCGTCGAGGAGCTCACCTTCGCCACGGCCGACGAGATCCTCGCCATGCTCCGGGACGTCCTCGCCGAGGACTGGATGGCCCTGCCGCCCTGGGCCCGGAACCTGGCCTACCGTCTGGCCTGCCTGCAGCGTCCCGACGACCCGCGGCTGCTGCGCGAGGCGGCCGCGGATCTGCTGTCCTTCGGCCCTGACTGGGACACCTTCGCCGAGGACCTCAACAGGCGCGCGGCGGAACTGGAATAGGCCTCGGAAGGTCCGGAGGCGACGTTGCGGCCCGCCGGGACCGGCTGCGCTCAAGGGCGGCTCGCCGGGCCGTTCCGCCGGCCGCCCGGGCTTCAGGGCCGCTCCACCGCCACCCGCAGGGGTGCCCGGAAGGACAACAGGCCGAGCATCGGGGCGTACTCCGCCGCTGCCGTCCGGATGTCCGGCAGGCGGCGGGCCGCCGTCCTCAGGGCCACGGCCGCCTCCGTACGGGCCAGGGACGCGCCCGGGCAGCGGTGGCGGCCGGCGCCGAAGGCCAGGTGCCGGCGGACGTCGGCCCGGTGCGGGCACATGTCCTCGGGGGCGCTGAAGACCTCGGGGTCCGAACCGCTGCCCATCAGCATCAGGAGCAGCTGCGCGCCCCCGGGCAGCTCCACCCCGCCCAGTTCGACCGGGCGCGCGGTGACCCGGCGCCAGGTGGTCACCGGTGGTTCGCGCCGCAGGACCTCCTCGACCCACGCCTCGGCCAGGCCCGGCTCGTCCGCGAGCCGGGACCACAGCCCGGGCTCGGCCAGGGCCAGGCGGAGCACGGTGGCGATGAGTTGCCCGGTGGTGGACTGCCCGGCGATGAAGACGAAGAAGCAGGCGCCGACCGCGGTGTGCACGTCGAGCGGCTCGCCGTCGGGGAGGCGGTGCGCGGCCAGGGACGCGAGGAAGGAGCCGGGGGAGGCCGCGCCGTCGGTCACGGCACGGGTCAGCCACTGGTGGAACTCCGCGACCAGCGCGGCCAGTTCCAGCTGGCGCTGCGGTGCGGGCCGACCCCAGAACAGTTCCAGTGAGGCGTCGCTCCAGCGGATCAGCGTGGCCGGGGAGACGCCGTCGATGCCCAGAAGCTCCATCAGCACGCGGCAGGGCAGGATCTGGGCGAAGGACGGGAAGAGGTCGCAGCCACCGGAGGCGTCGAGCTGCTCCTGCGCTGTGCCGAGCAACTCGTCGGCGACGCGTTCGATCACCGGTACGGCGGCCGCGACGCGCCGGGCGTGGAAGAACCGGGTGACCAGCCGGCGCAGACCGGGGTGGCTGGCGGTGCCGTTGTTGGCCAGCGCGGGCGCGAGTCTGAAGCCCGACCGGGCGAGCACCCGCAGCGCGGCGACCGGCAGCGGGGTGACGGCGTGCTGGGCGTTGTCGGGGCGGAAGGCGTCCGGGTCGAGCAGCACCCGGAGCACATCCTGGTGGCGGCTGACCAGCCAGAGCCCGGTGCCGGGGTCGTGACGCACCGGCGCCTGTGCGCGCAGGGTGTCCAGCCAGGGGTGGGGATCGCGGACGAAGCCGTCGCCGAACAGATCGAGCAGCCCGAGCGGTGGGGATGCGTCCAGAGCCGGGGAAGTCACGGCGGGACGCTAACACGCGGTCCGTACGGCCCCCGCCCCCTTGTGTGCGGCATCACTCGTCCTGCGGGATTTCGTGACCCACACCGTCCCGTCCCCATGCCGAGGCCGGACGCCCTCTCGACCACCCCTGGTGGTCCCCGCGCCCACCTTCCCCTACGATATTCCATGGATATATGGAGGATCTCGTGTCGGACGACCCCACCACCCCCCGGTCGAAGGCGCAGTTGTACGACGCGTTCGCGGCCAGCGGCAAGGCGCTGGCCAGTGGAAAACGCCTCGAACTGCTGGATCTGCTCGCCCAGGGCGAGCGGACCGTGGACGCCCTGGCCAAGGCGGCCGGGCTGAACCTGACGACCGCGTCGGCGCACCTGCAGACGCTCAAACAGGCCGGGTTCGTCGCCACGCGTCGTGAGGGGGTCCGCATCCACTACCGGCTCGCCGGCGACGACGTCGCCCGGCTGTTCGCGCTGCTGCGCAAGGTCGCCGAGAACCACCGGGCGGCCGTGTCCGCCGCCCGCGAGGCCTACCTGGGCGAGGACGGTGGGGTGGAGGTCACCCGCGAGGAACTGCGGGCCCGGATCGAGACGGGCGACGCCGTCGTGCTCGATGTGCGGCCGGTGGAGGAGTACTTCGCCGGTCACATCCCCGGCGCGATCTCCATCCCGGTCGACGAACTGGCCGACCGGATCGAGGAACTGCCCGAGGACGCGGAGATCGTCGTGTACTGCCGGGGTGAGTACTGCGTCCTCGCGTACGACGCGGTACGGCTGCTGACCGACCGCGGGCGGCGGGCTATCCGGCTGAACGACGGCATGCTCGAGTGGCGCCTGTCGCGGCTGCCCGTCGACGCGGCGGAACTGACGTGACCGGCCTGACCGGCGCCCTTCCGCCGGAGTCCGGTGCTCCCCGCTGCCGGAGCCGCTCGGTCACGTGGCCGGTCCGCCCGGACTGCGACGCCACCCTCCCGGCCGACCCGCGCGTCGGCCGCGCGAGGGCGCGGTATCGGGCCGGCTCCTTCAGTACCCCCTCCGGCACCCCACTCCGCCCGACCGCCGGTGCGCAAGACGCAGCCGGTGCGCAAGACGCAGCCGGTGCGGAGGACACCGCCGGCCCCGAAGACGCCGACGCCCTCCTCACCGGCCGCAGCCGGGCCCTCGACGCCGCCTGAACCCGCCCCCTCGGCCGGCGTCTGCCCGAGACCCCCGGCCACCCGAAGCGAAAGAGCGCATCGTGACGAGAACCGCCCGGGCCGGAAACGCCGGCACCTCCCCCCAGTCCGAGGCTCAGCGCCGCACCCTCCGCGTTCTGGTCACCTCCCAGGTCCTCAGCGGTGCGGGGCTCGCCGCCGGCATCACCGTCGGGGCGCTGCTCGCGCAGGACATGCTCGGCTCGACCGACCTCGCGGGCCTTCCCAGCGCCCTGTTCACCGCCGGTTCGGCACTCGCCGCCGTCGCAGTGGGCCGCGTCTCCCAGGCCCGCGGCCGCCGCCCCGGCCTCGCCGCCGGATACCTCGCCGGAGCCGTCGGCAGCGCCGGCGTCATCACGGCCGCCGTCGCCGACAACCCCGTTCTGCTCTTCATCGCCCTGTTCGTCTACGGCGCGGGAACCGCCACCAACCTCCAGGCCCGCTACGCCGGAGCCGACCTCGCCGCCCCCGCCCACCGCGCCCGGGCCGTCTCGACCGTCCTGGTCGCCACCACCCTCGGCGGCGTCGTCGGTCCCAACCTCGCCGCCCCCACCGGCGACCTCGCCGAGACCCTCGGCATCCCCGCCCTGGCCGGGCCCTTCCTCCTCGCCGGCGTCGCCTACGCGCTCGCCGCTCTCGTCCTGACCCTCCGGCTGCGCCCCGACCCCCTGCTGCTCGCCCGGAGCCTCGACCTCGAGCGGCGGACGGCGGCCGAGGCGGCCGGGGCCACGGGTGACGCCGCCCCGGTGCCCGAGCGCGGTCCCGGGCTGATACCGGGCGCCCTCACCATGATCCTCAGCCAGCTCGTCATGGTCGCCATCATGACCATGACGCCGGTCCACATGCTCGACCACGGCCATGGCACCGCCGCATCCGGCTTCGTCATCGCCCTCCACGTCGGGGCCATGTACCTGCCCTCGCCGCTGACGGGCCGGCTGGTCGACCGCCATGGTGGCATCCCCGTCGCCGCCGCCTCCGGTCTCACCCTCCTGGCCGCCGGGATCGTCGCCGCCGTCGCGCCCGGCGACTCCGTCGCGCTGCTCACCGTCGCTCTCGCCCTGCTCGGGCTGGGCTGGAACCTCGGCCTCGTGTCCGGCACCGCGATGATCACCGACGCCGTGCCCCTGGCCACCCGTGCCAGGACCCAGGGCATGGTCGACGTCTCGATCGCCATCGCCGGCGCCACCGGCGGCCTGGCCTCCGGCGTGGTGGTCGCCTCCGCGAGCTACCCCGTCCTGGCCCTGGCGGGTGGCATCCTGTCCCTGGCCGTCCTCCCGGCCATCGCCGCTACCGCGAGCCGCCGGTGATCGGCGGCGTCCACGTCCCCGTGAGCCGCAGCTGACCACGGCGAGATCCACGCCACGCGCGCGTCGGCGCCCGCACGCAGGACACCGGAGAACCTCGCTGGTCCGGTCTACACCTCCGGCCCTGGCCTCCCTCCGGTGCTGACCTCTCTGCCCGACCCCCGGCTGACCTCTCTGCCCGACCTCCGGCTGACCTCTCATCCGCCTCCGGCTGTCCTCCGGTCGAACACGCACCGTCACGGTCGCTCACCTGAGGCATCCGCTCCTCGGAAGAGCGTCAGGTGCTTATTCGAGGGGCATCTGGGAACTCCGAGAGGGACAGCCAGCCGCTCCTGCCGCCGACGGGGTCCGTTGCGGATCGGGGCAGCGAAGTGTCCGCCCGTCAGTCTGAGGAGAGGCCGTGACCGTTCGTATCGGAGTGGAGGAAGAGTTCCACCTCGTCGAGGTGGAAACCGGACTGCTGGTGCCCCGCGCCGACACGGTGTTGCAAGGGCTCCCCCGGGAGACCTTCACGACCGAGCTGCAACAGGCCACCGTGGAGTCGAACAGCGGCGTGCACGCGTCTCTCGACGGCCTGTACCGGGATCTGACCGGCACCAGACGGCAGCTGGACACGGCGGCCTCCGCCAACGGACTGGCGGTCGTCGCCGCCGGCACCGTGCCGCTGGCGCGCACGGCGGCCATCCATCCCACCGCCGGGGTGCGCTATCGCCACATGGTCGACGAGTACCGGATGGTCGCCGACGAGCAGCTCATCTGCGGGGCCCACGTCCACGTGGACGTCCCGGACCGCGACACGGCCGTACGGATCATGTGCGAGGTGTCGCCCTGGCTGCACGCCCTCCTCGCGCTGTCCGCGAGCTCCCCGTTCTGGCTGGGCACCGACACCGGCTACGCGAGCTGGCGGACCATGGTGTGGCAGCGCTGGCCCACCGCCGGGCCGGTCGGCTGCTTCGCCGACGCCGCCGAGTACGACGCGGCCGTGCGGGACCTCATCGACTCGGGCGTCATCAGCGACGCGGGGATGATCTACTACGACCTGCGGCCCTCGGCCCACCAGCAGACCCTCGAACTGCGCATCTGCGACTCCTGCCCGCGCGCGGAAACGGTCGTGCTCATCGCCGGACTCTTCCGCGCCCTGGTGACGGACGCACTGCAACGGCTGGAGAGCCCGACACCCCCGGTCTGCGCGGGACGGCACGAATGGCTGCGCGCCGCCGCCTGGCGGGCCGCCAGGTCCGGACTCGAAGGAGCCCTGGTCGACCCGGACACCCACCACGAGGCGTCCGCGGCACACGTCGTCCGCGCCCTGCTGAAGCGGGTGCGTCCGGTGCTCGAGGCCTGTGGAGACTGGCAGACCGTCCAGGCACTCGCGGAGAAGGCCCTGGCGGACGGCAGCGCCGCCCACCGCATGCGCCGCACGGCCGAGGAGGAGGACCTGCTGGCCTGCACCGATCTGGTGATCGCCGAGACGCGCGGCGACAGCGGCAGGCGTCGGCGGCCCGCTCCGAGCCCGACCAGCCGCGTCCCTTCCGGCGAGGCGGGCCTGGAAGACGCCCTGAGCACCCGCCCGGCGAGGATCCCCGGCCGTTGAGACGGACGCGCACCCCGCACGACGGTCCGGCCGGGCGCATACCGCCCGCATCGCCGGACCCGAGGGAACGCGGCCCGACGCACCCCGTGCTCGGCCTCCGGCACCGTTCCCGTCACCCCGGCGAGCCGTTTGTGTGCTCGCCCCTGCCCCGAAGGAGAAGTACCACCATGTCGACCAGCCCCGACCAGGCTCCGAGGGGAAGCTCCGCGCACGGCGGACCTCCCCGGACCACTGACGCGCACCGGGGAGGTGGTGCGTGATGTGCGGCCTGAGCGGGGAGATGCGCTTCGACGGCGGGCAACCCGATCTCGCGGCCGTGGAGCGCATGAGCGACCGGCTCGCCGCCCGCGGCCCCGACGGCGAGGGCATCTGGTCCCAGGGCGCCGTGGCGCTGGCGCACCGGCGCCTGAAGATCATCGACCTGTCCGAGCTCGGAGCCCAGCCGATGACCGACACCCGGCAGGGGATCACCGGCGTCTTCAACGGTTGCGTCTACAACTACAAGGAGCTCCGCGAGGAGCTGCGGGCCCTGGGCCACCGCTTCGTGTCGACCTCCGACACCGAGGTCATCCTCAAGGCGTACCAGGAGTGGGGCACCGCCTGCGTCGACCACTTCTACGGCATGTTCGCCTTCGCCCTGGTCGAGCACCGCACCGGGCGTCTGGTCCTCGGCCGCGACCGGCTCGGCATCAAGCCGCTGTACCTGGCGCAGACCCCCGGACGGCTGCGGTTCGCCTCGTCGCTTCCGGCCCTGCTGGCGGGCGGCGACGTCGACACCTCGCTGGACCCGGCCGCCCTTCACCAGTACTTCAGCTGGCACGCGACGGTGGCGGCACCCCGTACCGTCCTGACCGGGGTGCGCAAGCTCCCGCCGGCCACCGTGCGGGTCGTCGAACCGGACGGCAGCCACCACGACCACCGCTACTGGCAGCCGTCGTACACGCG
The DNA here is from genome assembly GCF_044455165.1 of Streptomyces sp. NPDC051315. NCBI lineage: Bacteria > Bacillati > Actinomycetota > Actinomycetes > Kitasatosporales > Streptomycetaceae > Streptomyces > Streptomyces sp. NPDC051315. The sequence continues at coordinate 71,409 of NZ_JBITEN010000002.1, read as the reverse complement.
CCGCCCCGAGTACGCGGGCATGGGCCCCAGCGAATGGCGAGACGCGGTGCTCGAGGCGCTGCGCACCGCCGTCCGACGGCGCATGGTCGCCGACGTGCCGGTGGGTGTCCTGCTCTCCGGCGGCCTGGACTCCAGCCTGATCGTGGCACTGCTGGCCGACGAGGGACAGCGGGACCTGGCGACGTTCAGCGTGGGCTTCGAGGCGGAGGGCGGCCAGGAGGGGGACGAGTTCGCGTACTCCGACCTGGTCGCCCGGGAGTTCGCCACCGACCACCACCGGCTGATGGTCCCCTCTCAGCGGGTGTCCGCCGCGCTGGACGGAGCCGTCGCGGCGATGAGCGAGCCGATGATCAGCCATGACGTGGTGGCGTTCCACCTGCTGGCCGAGCAGGTGGCGAAGGAGGTGAAGGTCGTCCAGAGCGGGCAGGGCGCCGACGAGGTGTTCGCCGGCTACCACTGGTACCCGCGACTGGCCTCGGCCGCCCGCGAGGAGGCGTCCGACCGCTACGCCGAGACGTACTTCGACCGGTCGCACGCCGACCTCGCCGGGATGCTGCAGCCGCACATGCTGCCTTCGGACGACGTCTCCGGCCGCTTCGTCCGGGAGCACATGGCGGAGCCCGGGGCCGAGACCGCCCTCGACGCGGCCCTGCGGCTCGACACGCACGTCATGCTCATCGACGATCCGGTCAAACGGGTCGACAACATGACCATGGACTGGGGCCTGGAGGCCCGTGTGCCCTTCCTGGACCACGAGCTGGTGGAGCTGGCGGCCGCCTGCCCGCCGGACCTGAAGCTGGCCGACGGCGGCAAGGGCGTCCTGAAGGAGGCGGGCCGCAAACTGCTGCCCCACGAGGTCGTCGACCGCCCCAAGGGCTACTTCCCGGTCCCGGCGATCACCCATATGGCCGGGCCCGTCCTGGAACGGGTGCGGGCAGCGCTCCACGCCCCCGAGGCGCGGCGGCGCGGACTCTTCAAGGAGTCGTACCTCGCCGAACTCCTGGCGGCCCCCGACGAACACCGCACCCGGCGCGGCGCCAACGCGCTGTGGCAGGCGGCCCTGCTGGAGATATGGCTGCAGACACACGGCATATGACCGCCTCGGACGCGCAGAACACGACCGGCGGGCGTGCCCTGTACGGCACGGACGCGGAGGGCACGCGCGCGGCCGCCGCCGGCCGGCCCTCCGTTCCCCGCCCCGCGCGGAGCCCGCACGAGGCTCCGCCGGGCCCGGACGGCCGTCCCACCGCCTTCGCCGCCCCCGCCCGGGTGCCGCTGCCGGACGCCTCCGGACCCCGCGATCCCACGACGCGGCTCATCGCCCACGGCTGCTGGTACCCCTCGGCCGACCCCTCCGGAGCGCAGGTCGCCTTCATCTGCGACCGCGGCGGCGTGCCCCAGCTGTGGGCGGGGCCCGTCGACGGCGGCGAGGTGCGGCTGCTCGACTCGGATCCGGACCCCGTCCGTGAGGTGTCCTGGTCGCCCGACGGCCGCTGGATCGCCTACACCACGGCCCCCGGCGGCGGCGAGCACTCGCGGGTGCTGTGCGTACGCCCCGACGGCACCGACCGCCACATCCTGGCCGGGGCCGAGCCGGGCACCTCGGCCTACCTGGGGTGCTGGGCGCACGACGGATCGGCCGTCGCGGTCACCGTCGCCGTCCCGACCGCCCTGCCCCTGCTCCTGGAGACCGCGGCCGACGTCCCGGCCGAGTCCGGCGGGTACGTCGGCCACCTGCCGGCCGGCTGGTCCGCCCGCGGCGGCGACGCCGTGCTCCTCGGCGCGGCACCGCTCACCGACACCGGAGCCGGGACGCCGCTCTCCTCCATGGCCGCCGACGCCACCGCCTCCGTCGGTCTCGAGGACGAGCGGACCGCGCCCACGGCGGGCTTCGGCGACGGACTGTCCGCCTACCTGATCGACCCGGACGGCGTGGCCGCCCCCGTCCTCCTCGCCACCGAGAAGGACGCCGCGACGCTGCGCGTGTGCGACCTCAGCCGCGACGGCGCGCTGGCGCTGCTGCGCCGTGGACCCCGCGGGCGGCGCGAGGCGGTGGTCATCCGCACGACCGACCTCGCCACGACCCATGTCGTACGGGTGGCCGACGGCGACCCGTGGATCGGCAGGTTCTCGCCCCGGGCGGACACCCTCTGGCTGCGCAGCGACCTCGACCGGGAGTTCCCGGCGCTGCTCGCCGCCGACCTCGACGCCGAGGGGCGACCACGCGGCTGGACCGTCGCGGCGGAGCGCGAGGGCAGCGGCCTGGAACTGCTCGGCTTCTCCCTCGACGGCCGTGCCGCCGTCCTGGCCTGGAACGTCCGGGGCGCGAGCGAGCTGGAGGTCGTGGACACCCTCCCGCCCGACAAAGCCGGGGCCGGTCCGCTCACCGGGCCGCCACGGCCCGTGCCCCTGCCGCACGAAGTGGTCACCCGGATCGTGCCGGCGGGCACCGGGCGGCTCGCGCTGGCCCTGTCCGGCTCACAACGCCGCCCCGGCGTGTGGTGGGTCCCCGAGGGCGTGTCCCTGCTCCGCACCCCGTGGTCGTCCCGGGACGAGGACGCCGTCCCCCCGGGCCGTCCGCCCGTGCGACCGGTCTCGGTGAGCCTGACCGCACGGGACGGACTGCCCCTGCACGGCTGGTACTACCGCGCGCCGGGGAGAGGGCCGGGTGAACCGGCGCCCTGCGTGATCCATCTGCACGGCGGTCCCGAGGAACAGGAACGCCCGGTCCTCAGCCCGCTCTACCACGAGATCCTGGGGCGCGGACTGGACGTCTTCGCCCCCGACGTCCGCGGCTCCTCCGGCCACGGGAGGTCGTTCGTCGACGCCGACCTGGGCACGGGCCGGTTCGCCGCTCTCGACGACGTGGCCGACTGCGCCGCCCACGCGGTGGTGGCCGGTCCGGCCGACCCCTCACGGCTGGCCGTCATGGGCCGCTCGTACGGCGGCTATCTCACCTTCGCCTCCCTGGTCTGGCATCCGGCCCTGTTCCGCACCGGGGTGGCGGTGTGCGGCATGTCCGACTTCGCGACGTTCTTCGAGGGCACCGAACCGTGGATCGCGCAGTCGGCGGCCCACAAGTACGGCCATCCGAAACGTGACCGCGCGCTGCTGCGGTCCCTGTCGCCCATGAGCCGGATCGACGCGCTGCGCGTCCCGGTGCTCGCCGTCCACGGCGAACACGACACCAACGTCCCGCCGCGGGAGTCGGAGCAGTTCGTCCGGGCGGCACGCGAGCGTGGCCAGGTCGCCGAACTGCTCACCCTGCACAACGAGGGACACGACTTCCAGCGCGCCGACAACCGGCGGCTGTTCCGCCGGGCCGCGGCGGACTGGCTCGAGCGGCACCTGAGCGGCTGAGCCGGGACGCCGCCCCCGGACCCGACCGGTACGGGTCCGGCCCGGCGGGTACCCAGGCGGTGCCGGGGTGCCCCCGGACGCGTCCGCACCGAGCAGCGAGGAGGGCCCATGGGACGGAAGGGACCGCGGACGGAAGCCGCCCGGGCCACCCGCCTGCGGGAGACCGCCGCGGAGGTGTTCGGCTGGGACACCCTCCTGCCCGAGCAGCTCACCGCCATGGAATGGGTGCTGGAGGGCGAGGACACGCTCGTGGTCATGCCCACGGGATCCGGCAAGTCCGCCGTCTACCAGGTCCCCGCCGTGATGCTGCCCGGACCGGTCGTGGTCGTGTCACCGCTGCTGGCCCTGCAGCGTGACCAGATCGCCGGACTGCCGGACGGTCACCGCGCCCTCGGAGCCCTCGCCGTCAACTCCGACCTCAACGCGGCGCAGACGAAGGCCGCCTGGGAGGCGGTACGCCGGGGCGAGGCCCGCCTGCTGTACCTGTCGCCGGAGCAACTCGCGAAGGACGACGTGCTGGAGCGGCTGGCCGAGGCTCGCCCGGCGCTCTTCGTGGTGGACGAGGCCCAGTGCGTGTCGTCCTGGGGCCACGACTTCCGCCCCGACTACCTCCGCCTGGAACAGGCGGTACGCCGGGTGGGCCGACCGCCGGTCCTGGCGCTGACCGCGACCGCCGCTCCGCCGGTGCGCAGGGAGATCACCGAGCGGCTGGGCATGCGCCGGCCACGGCTGATGGTGACCGGATTCGACCGGCCGAACATCAGGCTGGAGGCCCGCCGCTTCCTGGACGACGACGACCGGCGCCGAGCCGTGGTCGAGCGGGCCGCCGCCGAACCCAAGCCCGGCATCGTCTACGCCGCCACCCGCAAGGACAGCGAGTACTACGCCGCGGAGCTGTCCTCACTGGGACTGGCGGCCGAGAGCTACCACGCCGGTCTGCGCGCCGCCGAACGGGCCCGGATCCACGACGCCTTCCTCTCGGGCGCCGCGGACGTCGTGGTGGCGACCTCGGCGTTCGGCATGGGCATCGACAAGGAGGACGTGCGGTTCGTCCTGCACGCGTCGCTGCCGGGTTCCCTGGACGCCTACTACCAGGAGATCGGCCGCTGCGGCCGGGACGGGCGTCCCGCCCTCGCCGTCCTGCACTACCGGTCCGAGGACACCGGGATGCAGACCTACTTCGCCGGCCGCGCCCCGAGCCGCCGGGTCCTCTCGGACGTGGCCGACGCGGTCCACGACCACCGCGAGGATCCCGCCGGCCTGGACGAGCTGCGCCAGGACACGGGCCTGTCCAGGAACCGGGTCACCGCCGCCGTGAACCTGCTGGAGGAAGCGGACGCCGTGGCCACGGGGGAGGAGGGCGAGGTACGGCCCGCCCCCGGCGTCTCTCCCGGTCAGGCGGTCGAGCAGGCCGCCGAGGCGGCGCAGGCGCACCGCCGGACCGACCGGTCGCGCGTCGAGATGGCCCGGGCGTACGCCGAGGCGACCGGCTGCAGACGGCGCTTCCTGCTCGGCTACTTCGGTGAGGACTACGAGGCGCCGTGCGGCAACTGCGACACCTGTGACGTCCGCGACGAGGAGGACGCCGGGAGCGGGCCGGAGGAGCGGCCCGCCCATCCCGACGCGGCTTCCTACCCCGTCGGAACCGAGGTCCGGCACGAGGAGTGGGGCGAGGGCACGGTGCTCAGCGAGGACCAGGACCGCATCACCGTACTGTTCGACCGGGCCGGCTACCGCACGCTCGCCCTGGCGGCGGTGGCCGGGCGGGACGGCCTGCTCACGGTGGTGCGCAGACCGGGCGACGACCAATCGGCCCCGTGACGCGGGGACGGTTTCCCGGCTCGGCGGCCAGGGAACCCGGCGAAGCCCCGACACCGATGGGAGGCGCGGACATGACCGGCCAGAAGGACCACCGCGGGGACCGCTACGACCGGGCCCGCAGCCAGGAGGAGCCCGGAGCGCACTCGGGCGGGGAGAGCCGTCCACGGAAGCGATCCGTGCCGGGTACGGCGAGCGCCGAGGAGGGCTACCAGCCCGACCGCGGCACGACGGCTGGCAAGCCGCTCGAGGGCGTCGAGACCGAGGAACGCGCCCGGCGCGAGCCGGAGGACGAGGGCGGGGAGCCGACCGGCCGCTAGCCGACGGCGATCATCACGGCGCCGGCCCTCACGGCCTTCGACTCGTCGACCTGGCCCAGGTCCGCGCCAAGGGCCCGTCCCCGACGGGTCTTCCCGCGCTGCGCGGACGGACCATTGACCTCTCGGACTTCACCTCCGGCACCCGGGCGACCCCGGTCGGCGCGGCAGCCAGGTCGCCCTCCGCCAGCCCCACGCCCGCGGACCGGTCGCCGCCCTCGCCGGGCACGGCGTCATCGCCGACATGCGCGCGCCCGGCCTGCTGCGCTCGGGCGTCAACGCCCGTACGTCAGCCACCGGGACTGCTCACCGCCGCGCTCCACCTGCGGGACATCACCCGGGACGCCGCCTACGGCCCCGCGCCGCGGAGCGTGGGACCGGTGACCTGAGGTCGATCCGCCCTCAGCGGGGTTGCGGTCCGCCGGTCCCCTCACGGGACGCGTGACGCCGGCCCGCCGGCCTTCCCGGCTTCCGCTCGGGACACCCCCGAGCCGGTGGCGGGACGGGTTTCCCACTGAGCGGTCACCCCGGGCGCCATGCCCGGGGTGACCCCCGCCGGGGGCGTGGTGGTCCGGGCGCTCGACGAGTCCAGGTGGAGCCGGGAGACGATGCGATAGCGGTCGCCCCGGTAGATCGAGTGGACGTACTCCACGGGCCGGCCCTGTGTGTCGCTGGTATGGCGTTCGAAGAGCAGCGCGGGAGAAAGCTCGGGCACGCCCAGGAGTCTGGCCTCCGCCTGGCTGACGACCGTGGGCTCGATCGTCTGTGTCGCTTCGCTGACCTGCACCCGGTGCCGCTCACGCAGATGCTCGTACAGGTCGCCCGTCTCCAGCTCGCGCGCGGTGAGCTCGGGTACCAGTGCCGCCGGGATGTGCAGGTGCTCGATGGCCATCGGAGCGCCGTCGACGAGTCGCAGGCGTGCCGCGTAGACGACGTCGGCGGCGGGGGACAGGTGCAGTTTGCGGCCCACCCGGGCGCCGGCCGCGATGGTGGCGAATACCAGCAGGCGGCTCGACCAGGCGCCGGACGCCTGCGGCAGGACCATGCCGTGGGAGTCCGGGACGAGTTCCTGGGTGATCTTCTCGGGAGCCACGAACATGCCCCGCCCGTGCGCGCGCACCAGGAGCCCGGCCGCGACGAGTTCGTCCACGGCCGCGCGAAGGGTCGGGCGGGAGACCTCGAGCGTGGCGCACAGGGACCGTTCGGAGGGGATGGCGTCTCCGGGGCGCAGTGACTCGATGAGCTGAAGGATGTGGTCCCGGACCCGCTCCCGCTTGAGCACCGACCCCGACTCGCCAGCGTTCATGCCCGCCCGCTCCCGCCCCGCCGCTACGCGAATGTTGCCCGACCAGTTGTGTGGACTGTTTACCACTGATCGCCCACTGGTCAAGCGCGGGGTTTGCCCGTCCGTCCCTCGGTGGGGGACGGCGTGGTCAAAAGTGAGGCTGACGCGGGGGATTGACGCCCCTATTGGTCTATGCCATTTTCATCGACCAACGAGAGGTCACCTGTCCAGTGACTCAACTGGTCAGGTTCCTTGGCGTCTTCCTTCCCGAGGTGAACTGTGAAGCTCCGCATGCTTGCAGGCCTGTCCGCACTGGTGATCGCCTCAGGCGTCAGCGCCTGCGGCGACGGCTCCGGATCGTCCGGTGACTCCGCCGACGGCGCCACGACGATCGATGTCTGGCTCATGCGCGACAGCGTCTCGGCGCAGTTCCAAAAGGAGTTCGTCGCGGGCTTCGAGGCCGCCCACCCGGACATCGACGTGAAGGTCCAGATCCAGGAGTGGGACGGCATCGGAGAGAAGGTCACGGCCGCCCTCGCCAGCAACGACGCCCCGGACGTCATCGAGACGGGCAACACCCAGGTCGCCCGGTACGCACAGAGCGGCGGCCTGCTCGACCTCAGCGACAGGACCGACGAACTCGGCGGCGACGACTGGCTCAAGGGCCTGGCCGAGCCCGGAGCGTTCGAGGGCAAGCAGTACGGCATCCCGTACTACGCCGCCAACCGCGTCGTGATCTACCGCACCGATCTGTTCGAGAAGGCCGGCGTCGATGCCGCCTCGATCAAGACCCGCGACCAGTGGATCGCCGCGACCGAGAAGCTCGACACCGGTGGCACACAGGGCATCTACCTGCCGGGCCAGATGTGGTACGCCCTGGCCGGGTTCATCTGGGACGAGGGCGGCGACCTCGCCACTCGGTCCGGCGAAACCTGGAAGGGCGCGCTGGACAGCCCGCAGGCGCTGCGCGGCATGGACTTCTACAAGAAGCTCCAGGCCCTCGGCAAAGGCCCCAAGGACTCCGACGAGGCGGAGCCCCCACAGGCCGAGGTCATGGCCAAGGGGCAGGTGGCCCAGATCATCTCCACTCCCGGCGGAGCCAACGTGGTCACGGAGAACAACCCCGACCTCGAGGGCAAGCTCGGCTTCTTCCCCATCCCGGGCAAGACCGCCGAACGCCCCGGCTCGGTGTTCATCGGCGGCTCCGACCTCGTCATCCCGGCGGCCTCGGGCAAGCAGGACGCCGCCTTCACCTTCATCGAGGAACTCACCGGTGACGCCTGGCAGCGCAAGCTCGCCACCGCCATGAGCTATGTGCCGAACAAGACGACCCTGGCCGACGCGGTCGCCTCCGACCCCGGCGCCTCGGCCATGGCAGCGGGCGCCGCCGTCGGCAGGGCGACACCCAACACCCCCGGCTGGGCGGCCGTCGAAGCGAAGAACCCCATCAAGGACTACATGACCGCGGTCCTCACCGGCGCCGACGCACCGACGGAGGCGGCACGGGCCTCCGCATCGATCACCGCCGCCATGAACGACTCCTGATCCGCGACCGGCCGGCACACCACGCCACCTGGCGCGGCGCCGGCCGCCCACCCCGGTGAGACGACACCCGAGGAGACGACACCCAAGGAGACGCCACCGTGTCGGTCATCCGCGAGTCCAGTGCGCCACCCGCCCGGCCGCGCCCGCCTTCGCGGCCCTCCGCGAAGCCGAAGCGCGGCAGCGCACGACGGCCCGGCCACGCAGGCATATGGCCCTACCTGCTGGCCGCCCCCACGATCCTGGGCATGCTGTACCTCCTGCTGTACCCCCTGACCCGCGCCGTGCTGATATCCCTCCAGGACTTCCAGCTGCGTCAACTCATCCGGGGCGACGCCGAGTTCGTGGGACTGCGCAACTACGAGACGCTGTTGACGGACGAGCGCTTCTGGCAGGTCGTACGCCGCACCTTCGCCTTCATGGCCGTGAACGTCGTCCTGATCATGCTGCTCGCCACCCTGGTCGCGCTGCTCATCGAGCGGCTGGGCCGCCTGTGGCGAACGGCCGTGCTCAGCGCACTCGTACTGGCCTGGGCGATGCCCGTCATCGCCGCCACCACCGTCTTCCAGTGGCTGTTCCACTCCGAGTTCGGCATCGTCAACTGGACTCTCCGGCAACTCGGCTTCGCCTCGTTCGACCGCTACCCCTGGTTCGCCCACGGCCCGGCCGCCTTCACCATCCTCGTCCTGCTGATCGTCTGGCAGTCGGTGCCGTTCGCCGCCATCACCCTCTACTCGGCCCTGACCACCGTGCCCGCGGAACTGTACGAGTCGGCCCGCCTCGACGGCGCCTCGGCCGGCCGCGTCTTCCGCGCCATCACTCTGCCCATGATCCGGCCGATCTTCATGCTGGTCCTCTCCCTGGAGGTCATCTGGACCTTCAAGGCGTTCGTGCAGATCTGGGTGATGACCAACGGCGGACCAGGAGACGCCACCACCATCCTGCCCGTCTACGCCGTCCAGACCGCCCTGTCGAGCCAGCGCTACGACCTCGGTTCCGCGGCATCGATGGTCACCGTCCTGCTGATGGCCGGCGTGCTCGTCCTCTCCTTCCGCCAGATTCTCCGCCAGGAGGGCGAAGCCCTGTGAGCCCGCGAAACCCCGCGAACCTGCGAAGCCCCATGGGCCTCAGGAGGAGGGCGCGCCCCCTTCCCCGCCGGCGCGTCCTCCTGAACTCGGCCGCCGGTCTGACGATCGCCGTCTGCCTCTTCCCCGTCCACTGGATGATCACCACCGCGTTCAAACCCCACCGGGACATCCAGTCCGACACCCCTCGACTCCTGCCCCACACCTGGACACTGGAGCACTTCCGCACCGCGGTCGACGCGGACGGATTCGCCCTGTTCTGGCGCAACAGCATCCTCGTGACCGTGAGCGCCGTCCTGCTCGCCCTGGTCGTCGCGCTCGGTGCGTCGTTCGCCGTGGCCCGCATGCGCTGGCGCGGCCGACGGCAGTTCATGCTGCTGGTGTTCATCGCCCAGATGGCACCGTGGGAAGCGCTGATCATCCCCGTGTACATCATCTCCCGGGACACCGGCATGCTCGACCGCCTGCCCACCCTGACCCTCGTGTACTTCATGATGACGCTGCCGTTCACCATCGTGGTGCTGCGCGGATTCATCGCCGCCATCCCACCCGAGCTGGAGGAGGCGGCACAGGTCGACGGCTGCACGCGCCGGCACGCCTTCCGCCACATCACCTTCCCGCTCCTCGCCCCCGGCCTGATGGCCACCTCCCTGTTCGGCTACATCACCGCCTGGAACGAGTTCGCCTACGCCAACTTGCTGATCATCAAGCAGCAGGACAGCCGCACCCTGCCGGTCTGGCTGTCGTCGTTCCAGAACGTCTTCGGCACGGACTGGGGCGCCACCATGGCGGCCTCCACCCTCTTCGCGCTCCCCGCCCTCGCCGTCTTCCTCCTCCTCCAACGCCATGTGACCTCCGGCTTCGCCGCCGGTGCCGTCAAGGGCTGAGCCTTCCGCGCCCTCACTCAGACGCGACCTTCCGGAGACTGCCGTGCCCTCGTCCCTGCCGCGGACCTCGCTCATCCCCCGCCCCACCAAGGCCCGCATCACATCCGGCCACTTCACCTTCGACGCCGACACCCGCCTGCGTATCACCGACGGCGCCGAACCCGCCGCCGACCTCCTGCGCACCCTCCTCGCACCCGCCACCGGACTGCCGCTCACCCCCGCAGCCGACGCTCCCGTCGTCCTCGCCCTCGACACCGCCCTGACGGGACTCGGCAACGAGGGGTACGGGCTGACGATCGGACCGCACTCCCTGCTCCTGCGCGCCCGGGACGTCACCGGACTCCTGCGGGGCGTGCAGACCATCCGCCAACTGCTGCCCGCGGAAGCCCTGGCGGCCTCACCCCAGCCGGGCGTGCGCTGGACCGTGCCGTGCGCCGACATCACCGACATCCCCCGACTGCCCTGGCGCGGGGCCATGCTCGACGTGGCCCGCCACTTCCAGCCCCTGTCCTACCTGCTGCGCCACGTCGACCTGCTCGCCCTGCACAAGATCAACGTTTTTCACCTGCACCTGACCGACGACCAGGGCTGGCGGATGCCCGTCTCGGCCTACCCCAAGCTCACCGAGATCGGAGGCCACCGCCGCCAGTCCATGATCGGACCGGACGGCGACCGCTACGACGGCACACCGCACAGCGGCGCCTACACACGGGCGGAGCTCGCCCGTCTCGTCGACCACGCGGAGGCGCGCGGCATCTCGGTGATGCCCGAGATCGAGATGCCCGGCCATGTCCGGGCCGCACTGGCCGCCTACCCGCACCTCGGCAACCAGCCGGAGCGAACCCTGGACGTCTGGACCAGGTGGGGGGTGTGCGACACCACCTTCGGGGTGCACGAGGAGGTCTTCGACTTCTGCCGGACCGTGCTGGAAGAGGTCATGGACGTCTTCCCCTCGCCCTACCTCCACATCGGCGGCGACGAGTGCCCCACCACCGAATGGGAACAGAGCCCGGCGGCCAGAACCCGAGCCCGGACGGCGGGGCTGAGGAACCCCGCAGCCCTGCACGGATGGTTCCTCGACCGCATCGGCACCTTCCTGACCCGGCAAGGACGGCGCCCGGTCGGCTGGGCGGAGACCGGCACCGAACTGCCCGACGGATTCACCGTGATGGCCTGGCGCGACCCCGCACACGCCCTGAACGCGGCCCGACGCGGCCACGACGTGATCAACTCCTACTACCGCGCCACCTACCTCGACTACCCCCAGAGCGCCGACCCCGACGAGCCGCCCGGGCAACCGGGCGGCGTCGTAGGACTGCGGGACGTCCACGGCCACGACCCCTTACCCGAGACAGCGCCCCCTCGGACGGCCGCCCATGTCCTCGGCACCCAAGCCCACCTGTGGACCGAGTACGCCGCGACACCCGCCCGCATCGAGTACCTGACCTACCCCCGCCTGTGCGCCCTGGCCGACGGTGGCTGGAGCGGCCCCAGCACCTGGACCGACTTCAGCTCCCGCATGGAGGGGCACACCGCACGCCTCGACGTTCTGAAGGTCAACCGCCACCCCTGAACCGCACCACAGCACGGCACAGCCCTGCCTGCCCGGCCTGGCCCGGAGCAGCAGGACGGCCCGATCCCCTCCGGAAGGAACCCGCATGCAACGGCCCACCGCTCCGCACGGATGGCGCATCGCCGCGGCCGCCGCCGTGGCCATGGCCACCGGAACCACCGGCCTCGCCGCCCTGACCGGCACCGCCAGCGCCGCCGGCGAAGCCGTCACCGTCCAATACCGCACCAGCGCCGGCTCCGCCACGGCGGACCAGTCCGAACCCTGGCTCAAGGTCAAGAACACCGGCACCGCCCCCGTCCAGCTCTCCGGCGTGAAGGTGCGCTACTACTTCAAGGCCGACTCGGCCGGCGCCTCCTACCGCTTCGCCTGCTCCTGGGCGGTCAAGGGCTGCGCCAACATCACCGGCACCTTCGGCACCCTCGCCCGTCCCACCGCCACCGCCGACCGCTACCTCGACATCGGCTTCACCGCCGGAGCCGGCAGCCTCGCCCCCGGCTCCGACACCGGGGACATGCAACTGCGCTTCCACCGCACGGACTGGCAGCCGCTCAACCAGAGCGACGACTACTCCTTCAGCCCCTCCCGCACCACGTACGCCGACTGGCCGAAGGTCACCGCCCAGGTCTCCGGCAGCACGGTGTGGGGCACCGCCCCCGAGGGCAACGACCCGACCGATCCCCCCACCGACCCGCCCACGGACCCCCCGGCCGGTGGACAGAGCCTCTTCGACGACTTCGACTACACCAGTTCCAGCGACCCGAGGATCTCCGCGAACGGCTGGAGCGTCCGGTCCAACTCCGGTGGCCCCGGGGTGCCCGGCGCCACCTGGGCCCCAGAGAACGTGACCTTCGCCGGCTCCGGCGCCGGCGCCGTGATGAACCTGCGGACCTCGACCGCGGGAACGGCCGCGAGCACCAAGCACACCGAAGTCCTCACCAAGGCCACGAAGTTCAAGAACGGCACGTACGCCGCCCGCGTGAAGTTCTCCGACGCACCCGTCTCAGGCCCCGACGGCGACCGCCTCGTCCAGACGTTCTTCACCATCAACGACCTCAAGGCGCCCATGGCCGACGACTACGCGGAGTACGACTTCGAGTACCTGCCCAACGGCGGCTGGGGAGAGCCCTCCCACATCCTGTACACGACGTCCTGGGAGACGTACAACCCCGATCCGTGGCAGGCCGTCAACCAGCACACCGAGTCCCGGCAGAGCCACGCCGGCTGGCACGACCTGGTGCTCACCATCGACAACAGCAGCATCAAGTACTACGTCGACGGACAGCTCTTCGGCACCCACGACGCCGCCTACCTGCCCGAGCGTCCCATGTCGATCAACTTCAACCAGTGGCTGATCGACCTCGCGGGCCAGACCAGCACCACCCCGCGCGCCTACGACGAGCAGATCGACTACGTCCTGCACGTCAAGGACCAGGTCCTGACCCCGGCCCAGGTCACCGCGAAGATCAACGGGTACCGCACCGCCGGCACCACCTTCGAGGACACGGTCCCCAACAGTTAGCCCGTCCCGCCGGACACCTCGCGCGACCATGGCTGCCCGCCCCACCGGCGGGCAGCGCTCCACACCGGAGAGGATCCCCTGAAGCGCACAGTGGGCTGGGGTTCGCGGCCGCGGTCGACGCGATCGGCCTGTTGATGAGGATCACCGTGGCACACGCCGTCGTGACCGGCGGGGAAGGGGAGGGTGCGCGGGGTCGGCCATGGTCACCAGGAACGACGGAGACGAACAGAGCGGCCGCCACTCTGCGGGCCGCCTACGCGGCACCACTGGCGAGCCCGATCCTGCGCCGGGCATCCCGGCAGGAGGCGGGTGGCCGCCGTGCGGAGAGCGCGCCCTGTCCGGATCCCTCGCCTCCGCCCGCGCAACTTCGGCCAGGATCGCACTGTTTGAGCCAACGAAAGATCAATAACCTGTTGCCCGCAACGACCTGTCCGACCTGAGGAGTTCCATGTCCACCGCCCAGCAGGTGCCCGACATTCTCTCGCCCGAGTTCGCCGCGGATCCCTATCCCGCCTACGCGGTGATGCGGGAAAAGGAACCCCTGATCTGGCACGAGGCCACCCAGAGCTACATCATCTCCCGCTACGAAGACGTCGAACGCGTCTTCAAGGACAAGAAGTCGCAGTTCACGACCGAGAACTACGACTGGCAGCTGGAGCCGGTCCACGGCAAGACGATCCTCCAGCTCAGCGGGCGCGAGCACGCGGTGCGGCGTGCCCTGGTGGCGCCCGCCTTCCGGGGCAGGGATCTGCAGGAGCGCTTCTTGCCGGTCATCGAGCGCAACTCACGCGAACTGATAGACGCCTTCCGGCACTCCGGCTCCGCCGATATCGTCAGCGACTACGCGACCCGCTTCCCGGTGAACGTCATCGCGGACATGCTGGGCCTGGACAAGGCCGACCACGCCCGCTTTCACGGCTGGTACACGGCCGTCATCGCCTTCCTCGGCAACCTCTCGGGCGATCCCGAGGTGGCCGCGGCGGGCGAGCGCACTCGGGTGGAGTTCGCCGAGTACATGATCCCGATCATCCGCGAGCGCCGCGACAACCCGGGCGACGACCTGCTGTCGACGCTCTGCGCCGCCGAGGTCGACGGTGTGCGGATGAGCGACGAGGACATCAAGGCGTTCTGCAGCCTGCTGCTCGCCGCCGGTGGGGAGACCACCGACAAGGCGATAGCGAGCATCCTGGCCAACCTGCTGCTGCACCCGGACCAACTGGCGGCGGTCCGGGCGGACCGGAGCCTGATTCCCGCCGCGTTCGCCGAGACGCTGCGCTACACCCCTCCGGTCCACATGATCATGCGGCAGTCGGCCACCGACGTGGAGGTCACCGGCGGCACCATCCCGGCGGGGGCCACGGTGACCTGCCTCATCGGCGCCGCCAACCGGGACGAGCGCCGATTCCGCGACCCCGACAGGTTCGACATCTTCCGACACGACCTGAGCACGACGTCGGCGTTCTCGGCCGCAGCCGACCACCTCGCCTTCGCCCTCGGCCGGCACTTCTGCGTCGGCGCGCTGCTGGCCAAGGCGGAGGTCGAGATCGGGATGAACCAACTGCTCGACGCCATGCCCGACCTGCGTCTGGCCGACGGCTTCGATCCGGCCGAGCAGGGCGTGTTCACCCGCGGTCCGCAGTCGTTGCCGGTCCGCTTCACCCCGGTCACCGGCTGAGCACGCTCCCGTCGCCGCCCGCGGGTCCTTCGCCCCCGCGCCCCCGGGGGAAGCACACCCCCCGCCGCGCCCACGCAGGACACGGCGGGGAAGCGTCGTCGGATCCGGAAGCCCGGGTGAGCCGGACGACGCCCCTGGCAGTGCTCCGTTACGGCGGGTGATCTCGCCTGGCGGTGGGTGTCTTGCCGGCTTCAGGTTCTGGGCCCGTCGGAACCAGAACCTGAGGAAGCACTCCTAGTGCACCGAGGGGGTGAACCGCACCGGCAGGGAGGTCAGACCGCGCATCCAGATGGACGGACGCCAGGTCAGCTCCTCCGTCTCCACGCCCAGCACGAGGTCGGGCAGGTGCTCCACGAGCGTCTCCACGGCCGTACGCGCCATGACGTCTGCCAGGAGCGGTGCCGGGTAGGGACAGCGGTGCTCGCCGTTGCTGAAGGACAGGTGCGCGGAGTTCTCGGCGCCGACATGCGACTCGGGCCAGATCTGCGGGTCGGTGTTGGCCGCGGCCAGGCCCAGGATCAGGCAGTCGCCCTCCCGGATGAGCCGCCCGCCGAGCTGCGTGTCACGCACCGCCCAGCGGCCGATGAAGTTCTGGGTCGGCGTGTCCAGCCACAGCACTTCGTTCAGCGCGTCCCCGACACTGACCCGGCCGCCGGAGACGTTGACCGCGAAGCGCTCGTCCGTCAGCAGCAACCGCAGGGTGTTGCAGATCCAGTTGGCGGTCGGCTGCTGCGCCGCCGCGATCACCGAGATCAGGTCCTGCACGAGCTCCTCGTCGCTGAGGCCGGCCGGATCGAGCAGCATGCGCGAGGTGACGTCGGGACCGGGACGCTCCCGCTTCTCCTTCACCAGCCGCGCGATGCGCTCCCCGACCCGCATGTACGCCGCCACCGGGTCGTCGCCCTCGCCGGCGTCCAGGGAGATGCGCAGGTCGTCGACGAGCTGCTCGGTGTCCGCGCTGCCCTGCGGCATGCCGCACATCCACAGCACGGCACGGGCCGGCAGCGCGTGCGCGTACATACTCATGAGTTCCGCCTGGCCACTGCCGGAGAACGAGGCGATCAGCTGTTCGGCGATGAGCTGGCACTCACGGGCCAGCTCGAACTGGTCGACGCCTTCCAGCGCCTGCGTGATCACACCGGCCCGGCGCTGGTGCTCCTGCCCCTCCGTGAAGAGCACCGACGGCTGATAACCGACGAACGGCAGCAGCGGCCAGTCCGGCGGGATGTTCGGCCACTGGTTCCAACGCCGGGAGTCCCGCGCGAACAGCTCGTCGTGGCTGGTGACGTAGCAGACCTCGGGATAGCCGAGCACGAGCCAGGCCGGGATGTCGCCGTCGAGCAGCACCGGTGCGACGGAACCTTGTTCCCGGCGCATCGTCCGGTACAGCTGCGAGGGTGTCCGCTGGTACTCCAGTCCGCTCAGACGTACGGCACCGGGGTGCGCGGGGCAGCCGGACGGGGGCATACCGGCGGACGGGGAGCCGGTGGTGTCGCTCACGGTGTCCTCTCCTGGATCAGTGCCAACGCGTGCAGGTGTTCCACGAGAGCGATGAGGACCTCCTTGCCGGAGGACCTGAGCCGCGCGTCGCAGTCGATCATGGGTATGTGTTCACCGAGGGCCAGGGCCTGGCGGATCTCCTCCAGGGAGAACCGGTTGTCGTCGTCGTCGAACCGGTTGACGGCCACCAGGAACGGCGTGCCGTGGTGTTCGAGCCGGTCGATCGCGTACCAGGAGTCCTCCATGCGACGGGTGTCGACGAGGACGACCGCGCCCAGCGTGCCGGAGAACAACCGGTCCCACAGGAACCAGAAGCGTTCCTGGCCCGGAGCGCCGAACAGGTACAGCACCATGTGCTGGTTGAGGCTGATACGCCCGAAGTCGAACGCGACGGTGGTGGTGGTTTTGCGTTCCACGCCCGCCGTCTCGTCGACGCCCTGCCCGGCCTGCGTCATCACCTCTTCGGTGTTCAGGGGCCGGATCTCGCTCACCGAGCGCACCAGGGTGGTCTTGCCGACCCCGAACCCGCCCACCACGACGATCTTCAGGCCGGTCTCGGCGGCATCGGCCAGCGGCGTGCGCTGGAAAGGCAGCTCAGAGGTTGCGGAGCCCATGGAGCACCTCCTGGAGCAGGGCGGTTTCGGGGAGGTCCGCGACGGACGCGGCCGCGCGGGGATGACGAGCGCTCACCTTGCCCATGGCATGGAGGTCGCCGAGGAGGATCCGGACGACGGTGATGGGCAGCTTCAGCTCGGCGGCTATCTCGACCAGCGCCGTCGGGTGCCGGCACATCTCGAGGATCCGGACGTGCTCCGACTGCATCCCGGCGGCGGGCTCGCACTCGCTGACGATCAGCGTTACGAGATCGAACGTGTCGTCCGCTTCGCTGCGCCCGCCCGTGACGGTGTAGAGCCGGTCGGGATCACCGATGTCCACGGGTTTGTGGATCACGCGGTGGCACCTCGGGTGGCGGGAGTGCGCGGCTCGGCCCGCAGGTGCTCGCCGATCTGCTCGACCATCTCGGTCATCTGGTGGCCCACGACGCCCGGGTCGGCACTCTCCTCGGCGACGACCGCGAGGTGGGCGCCCTGGCCGGCCTCCACGATGAACAGCAGGCCGCCGTGGAACTCGGTCATGGAGTGCCGGACACCGCCCGACCCGTCTCCGAACTCCACGGACGCGCCCTGCGCGAGCGCCTGGATGCCGGAGCAGATCGCGGCCAGCTGGTCGGCCTGGTCGAGCGTCATGTGCTCGGTCCAGCACAGTTTCAGGCCGTCCCGGGACAGGACGAGGGCGTGCCGCGTTCCGGGCGTGCGCTCCAAAAGGTTCGTCAAAAGCCAGGTGAGGCTGTTGTCAGTGGTCTCCATGGTGGGTGGGCCGGGCTGTGACCGCGGAAGGTCACCCGGTCCGTTCCTCCAATCCAACGAGGTGCGGCGAATCGGTGCGGGGGTGGGGCGGCCAGTGCCGCCGTGATCGGTGAGGAGTGTGGGAGACCTAGCTGTCGGTCTCGGTCTCGGTCTCGGTCTCGGCGCCGGTGGCGCCACCGGCCTGCCGGCCGCGGTGGAAGGCGCCGAACCGGCTTCCGGCGTCACGGGGCGGGCCAGGCTCGTCACGGCCCGCTCGAGGCGGCTCGGCCGCGTGCTTCGGCCGGCTCCGTTCCGCCTCGGCCATGGTGCGGCCGGGGGCGCGGACGGGCAGTCCGTTGGGCGTGGCCTGGCTGCGCCGGCGAGGCATCCCGGCAGGGGGCGCCACGTCCTCGGACGGAGCTGCCTGGGGGCGCACGGGAAGGGGGTACTCCTCGGCCGCCGGGGTGTGCGTGGCCGGGACCTCCGCGGTACGGCGGGGCTTCTCGACGGTCATCGGATCGCGCTGCTGGGCGACGAGCTCGGGAGGCAGGAGCACGACGACGCCGGTGCCGCCCCGGGAGGAGGGCCGGTAGTTGACGCTGATGCCGTACTTGGCGGCGAGCCGCCCCACCACGCCCAGACCGAGCCGGGTGCCCTGCAACGAGGCGAGGTCGGTGACCTTGCCCGACACGGCCTCCTTCGCCCGGCGCATGGCCGCGTCGGACATCTTCAGGCCACTGTCCTCGATGGTGACGACAAGACCGGCGCTGCCCTCCTCCACGTACACGTGGACCTCGTCGATCGGCGGGGAGAAGTTGGCCGCGTTGTCCATGAGTTCGGCCAGCAGGTGCATCACGCCCTCGGCCGCGAAACCCGCGATGGCGGCCCTGCTGGAGTTGTGCAGCCGCACCCGGCGGTAGGCGGCGATCCGGCCTACGGCGCCGCGCAGGATGCTCTCCATCACGATCGGCTTGTTCCAGACGCGGCTGGAACGGCCGCCCATCAGCAACGCCAGCCGGTCGGTCATCAGACCCAGCTGGGAGGTGCTGTGGTCCAGGCGCAGCAGGTCGCCGAAGACGTCCTGGCCGTGCCGTTCCTGCATCTCCCGCAGCTCGGCGAGCATGCTGACGGTCTTGGCCTGGACCCGGCTGAGCGCCTTCGCGGAGGCGGCCTGGGCCGCTGCGGAGCGGCGTTCGCTGTAGGCGAGTTCGCGGATGAACGACTCGGCCGGGGCGCGCAGCAGCGGGTTGCCCGGCCAGTCGAACGCGGCGAGGACGGTGTCGGCGGAGCTGCCCTCCCGCAGCATGGCCACCGCCGCGGGCAGCGTGTCGTTGGTCAGCCGTTCCAGTTCCTCGGTCCCCTCGGCCAGTTCGCTCCGCAGCGCGTCGAGTTCGCGCTGCGCCCCGGCGGCCCGCCGCAGCGTCTCGCTCAGCTCGGTGGCGAAGACGTGCAGCAGCTGACGCAGATACGGGTCAGAGGGGGAGGGAACACCGGACAGGGCCTCGTCGGCGCCGGCGCCGTTCTTCAACTGCCGCACCACCGCGGGAAGTACCGTGTTGACCATCTGAGCCGCCTGGACGCCCTGCTGCGCCCAGTTGTTCTTGGCCATCTGCAGCTCGTCGCCGCGTGCCGCCGCCTGCTGACGCGCACGGCGCAGCAGGATCGAGGCGCCCACGGCGACGGCGGTGAGGCAGAGCCAGGCGACGAGCGCCGTGCCCAGAACCCACGAGCGGGCACTCGCGGGAGCGAGGACGGTTGCCGCCCCGGCGCCGAGGGTCGTCATGACCAGGACAACGGGAAGCAGAGGAGAGGAGCGTGCCCCGTTGGCGGATCGGCGCTGGCGGGGTCGGGCAGGCACTGGCATTCCGCGGTCCCTCGGTCCGTGAGAGCAGGAGGTGCGTCGACGACTGAAGCATCGCCAAGAATCCGGAAGATGGATGACCGTCTTCCAGATCGAACACGTGGCTCATGCTAGCCATCGCGCCGACCTGGAAGATCCCCGCTGAGCCGGAGCGGGCAGGGAAGCTCCACTTCGTCGAGAAATGACCATGGCGACAACGCCTGTGTGGTAATCACATAAATCTCGGTCGACGGCTCCAGGCGTGTGCCGCACGGCAGTTCTCGGCGCTCCGTACCCGACGTGGCTCCGCTTGAGACGTGTCGACGGCCGAGATGCGAGGCGTACTTTCGGCCAACTGTGAGGCTGTCACGGCACTTCCGAATGCGCCGCACCTCCTTGCGCGAGACGGACGGCCGGTCGCCGTACGGAGGCGACCCCCGGTGGCGCTTCGGCGCACGGTGGTCGACGCTCGGGGGAGGCTGGTCGTGTGCTGGTGAGGCGCGAGCTGTGGGGTTGTTGGGTGGCCGAGAGGAATCCTGGTGACGTGGGGTGGGTTCGAGCTGGGGTTGTGTGGGTTCTGTCGGGAGCGGCAGGCCCGTCGTGTGTGGCTTCTGTGTCTGACGATCGGGTGTGTGTTTCCGCAGCGCAGGTGTCTTGTGCCTGGTCAGGGAAGTGTTTGGTGGGGTGTTTGCGGTCTGGGGCTGGTCGGTGGCTGTGGGGTGTGGAGGGCGCTCGTCCGGGGGTGTGGACGGACTGTGCCGGAGTGGTGGAGAAGTAGGGCTCGTGGTCGATCTGCCCTCCTCTGCCGGTGCCGGCTCTGCTCCTGCTTCAGGAGTCGGTTCTCGCGCCGGAGGGAGGCGGTCACCAGGGCAAGCGCGTCGAGCTTGCCCTGGAGCCCGTTGGCCCGCTCGGAAACCGCGATCGCCGGCCGGTAGGGGGCTGGGCTGGCCCTCCAGTGAGTACGAGAGCCGACGCGAGCCCTGCCGGGGCCGCGACCGGGTCCGACGCCGGCCCGACCCGCTCCGGTCGCTGACCCGGGGTGCCGACGGCTGACCGCGCAGGCCACCACGGACGCAGCGGGCCGTCGTGAAGCTGAGGGCCCCTCGCCTGCGCTCCCCGCCTCCGCGCGTCACGGACATGTGAAGATTTCACCCTCTTCGTGTGTGAATGCCAACAAAACAGACACTCGGGACAGGACGGACTAGCAAGCGCAGGGCCGTCTGCCAAGGAGGAGTGGCTGATGAGTGAGGCAGCACAGGGCAACACGACGAGGTTGCAGCAGGCCGGCGATACGGCCAGGACGGAGGCGTCGGCCACGGCCGACCAGGCCAGGCAGGCCGCCGGCCAGGTCGCGGGTACCGCGGCCGATCAGGCGAAGGCCGTGGCGGGGGAGGTACGGCAGCAGGCCGGCGCGGTCGCCCACGACCTGCGCGGCCGCGCGAAGACCGAGGTCGAGGAGCAGACCAAACGGGCGGCCGGGACACTGCACCAGTGGGCGGACGACCTGGCCGGACTGGCGGAGAACGCCCAGGGCGACTCCCCTGCCCGCAGCCTCGCGGGACAGGCGGCGAGCCGCGGACACCGCGCGGCCGACTACCTGGAGCAGCACGGGGTCGGGGGCGTCCTCACCGACGTCCAGGACTTCGCCCGCCGTCGCCCCGGTGCCTTCCTGGGCGGCGCGCTGCTGGCAGGCCTGGCCGTCGGGCGCCTGGCGAAGGTGGCGGCCAAGGCCGACGGATCGTCCGACGGCCGACAGCAGCAGATGCAGGCCACCACCGGGCCGACGGCGGTGGACGAGCAGGAGACCACGCCGCTCCCGTCCGGTCCTCCACCGGACGTCATGCGGGAGCCGCCGCCGACGATGCCGCCGCCCGCCCCGCCGCAGGTCCCGCCGACCGTCGGCACGCCCCCGGGCGGCGCGCCGGGCCGGCCCTTCCCGGAGGTGTGAGAGATGACCTTCGTCCCGTCGCACCCGACGACCTCGCGCGGTGGGGACAGGTCGGTGGGCGAACTGCTCTCCGCCGTGACCTCGGACATCCAGACCCTGTTCCGGCAGGAGGTCGAACTGGCCAAGACAGAGGTCAGGCAGGAGGCGACCAAGGCGGGCAAGGCCGCCGGCATGTACGGCGGTGCCGGGTTCGCCGGCTACATGGTGCTCCTGTTCCTGTCACTGGCCGCCGTGCTGGGCCTGGCCAACGTCATGGACGGGGGCTGGGCCGCCCTGATCGTCACCGCCGTGTGGGCCGTGGTCGCGGCCGTGCTGTACCAGCGGGCCCGCACGCGGATGCGCACCGTGGCACCGAAGCCGGAGCAGACCGTCGAAACCATGAAGGAGAATGCGCAATGGGCACGTCACCCGACCAGATGAGGGCGGAGATCGGCGCCACCCGCAGCCGGCTGTCCGCGGACGTGGACCGGCTCGTGGACCGGACCAGCCCCAAGCGTGTGGCCCGTCGCCGCACCCGGAAGATGCGCGGAGCCGTCTCGGGCATGCGCGAGCGGGTCATGGGGACCGCCTCGCAGACCGCCCACGGGGTCAGGAGCGGCGCCCAGTCGGCGGCCGGCTCACTGCAGGAGGGCACCCAGCAGGCGGCCGAGACCGCGCGTGAGGCGGCCGGCCAGGCCGGGGAAGCGGTGCGGCAGGCGCCCGACCAGGCGATGCGTCGCACCGAGGGCAATCCGCTGGCCGCCGGTCTGATCGCCTTCGGTTTCGGCATGCTGGTGTCCTCGATGCTGCCCGCGTCCCAGATGGAGCAGGAGAAGGCCGCCGACCTGATGCAGCGCGGCGGCGAGGCGCTGGAGCCGGTGAAGCAGGCCGCCCTCGACTCCGCGCAGAACCTGAAGGAAGGCGCCAAGGAGGCCACGCAGAGCGCCGCGCAGGAGGTGAAGGCCACCGCGGGGGAAGCCGCCCGCACCACTCAGGACGAGGCCCGCGACCAGACCACCCGGGTGACCGAACAGGCACGCGATGCGGGCAGGCAGGTCGCCGACGAGACCCGGCAGCAGCCCGGCCCCGCCTGAGTTCCACGAAATTCCGGCCGGGCGGCGCGCGCCGGCCTCCCGGCCGTCGTCCGAGCCCGTGGCCGGACGAGTTCCCGGGGCGAGGACCGACGTCTTCGCCCCGGCGCGTGCGGTTGGGGTTGATTTCTTGTGACGTGGTGAGAAGTGAGAAGCGGGCTTGACCGTTTCGGCCGGTGAGGGGTGAGGAGCAGGCCTGACCGTTTCGGCCGGTGAAGTGGGAGGAGCAGGATGACCGCTTCGGCGACGCCGCGCGGCGAGTCCGGTCCGGGTCCGGAGTCCAGGAGGACCCTGGTCGTCTGCGCGGTGATCGGCATGGCCGTCATGGCAGCGATCGATGAGATCGTCTTCCACCAACTGCTGGGCTGGCACCACTTCTACGACCGTTCCACCACTGCCGTGGGCCTGTTCTCCGACGGTCTCCTGCACACCGCCGAGCTGCTGGCCCTGGTCGCCGGATTCTTTCTCTACGCCGACCTGCGCCGCCGCCACGTCCTGGCCGCCGCCCACGCCCGGGCCGGGTTCTTCCTGGGCCTGGGCCTCTTCCAGCTCCTGGACGGGATCGTGGACCACAAGCTGCTGCGACTGCACCAGATCCGGTACGGCGTCGACGTCACCCCCTACGACTGGGCGTGGAACCTGGCCGGCCTGACACTGCTGCTCGTCGGCTGCGTTCTGGCCGTCCGCGCGGCCCGCCGCTCCCGGCCCGAGCCGCCGACGTGACGCAGGTCCACGTCCATCCCGCACCCACCGGGCCGGACTGGGCCGGCCCGGCCGCGGCGTGCGCCGCGGCGGCCGCGCTGTCGGCGGCCGCCGCGTACCTGTGGGCCGCCCACCGTCTGCGCCGCCGGGGGGACGCGTGGCCGTGGCCCAGGGACGTGACGTTCACGGCCGGCGGCGTCATGGTGGCGTGGGCGGTGCTGGGCACAGCGCCCGGTGGGCCGTTCACCGCGCACATGGCGCGGCACCTGATCCTCGGTATGGCCGCCCCGCTGCTCCTCGTCCTGGCCCGCCCCCTCACCCTGGCCCTGCGGAGTCTGCCTCCCGGCCGTATCCGCCGGGGCACCCTCGCGCTCGCGCACGCCCGCCCCGTCCGCCTGCTGCTCTTCCCTCCGCTGGCGGCGATGCTCGACGTCGGCGGACTGTGGCTGCTGTACCGCACGGGGCTCTTCGCCGCAACACAGCACCACCCCCTGGCGCACGTCCTGACGCACCTCCACGTGGCCGCCGCCGGCCTGTTGTTCACCTTCACGGTCTGCCAACTGGACCCGGTGCGCCGTCGCCCGGGTCTCGCCGTGCGCGGTGCCGCCGTGCTGGCCGTCGGCGCCGCCCACGCGGTCCTCGCCAAGAGCCTGTACGCCGCGCCGCCGCCCGGTACCGCCTTCACCCCCGGTGATCTGCACACCGGGGCCCAGTTGATGTACTACGGCGGCGACCTGGTCGAGATCGCCCTCGCCGTCACGCTGGCCGCCCCGTGGTACAGGGCCACCGGCCGTGCCCGCGCCCGCCGCGCGGCCCCGACGTCGACCGCGCCGACGGCCCGGTGACCGCAGCGGGGAGGGCGGCCCCGGGCCGGACGGCCTGCGCCGGCGGTCTCCGGTGAGCAGGGACAGCATGGAGAGGACCGTGCGGCCGGCCGGCGCGGTCGCCGCCGGAACCTTTGGGAGGACCGCATGACCGACGCCGTGCCGCGCGCCGACGAGGCCGGTGAGACCGAGGACGCGATGGGCGCTGCTGATGCTGCAGCACCGCCACATCCGTGACCTCTTCGCCGAGGCCGAGAACGCCTCTGCCGGTGAGCGAGCGGAGGCCTTCCGCCGACCGGTCCGGCTCCTCGGCCGTCCATGAGACGGCCGAGGAGGAGGTGGCCCACCCCTCGGCCCGCCGCGCCTTCGAGGGAGGGGAGCAGGTGGTCGACGACCGGCTGGCGGAGGAACGGGCGGCCAAGGAGAAGCTGAGTCGTCTCGACGACATGAACCCCGGCGCCCCCGCGTTCCTGCCCGCCTTCCGCACTTGCGGGCGGAGGTGCTGCGGCACGCGGCCGCCGAGGAGCAGTACGAGCATCCCCGGTTGCGTGAGAACACCCGCGCGCAGCGGCTCGCCGTGATGGCCAAGACCGTCCGGGCCGCCGAGGCCATGGCGCCGACCCGCCCGCGTCCGGGTGTGGCGACCGCGGCCCAGAACCTCGCCGTCGGCCCCATGGGGGCCGTGGTCGACCGCGTGCGTGACGCGGTCCGCGAGGTCATGGGCGGCAGCGAGATCTGATCGGCGCCGGTGACTGCCCGGACCGGCCACCAGGCGGTGGCCGGTCCGGCGTTCGGTGGTGGGCCCGATGCGTGACGACGGCCACCGGCCCACCACCGTGATCGGCGCCGTGTGCCGGGCGCAGCGGTTCGGACCGTTGCCTGTGGCTGACCGGCCGGGTCCCGTAGCGGAACTTTTGTGTTTCGTCAGCGGCTCGACATCCCCGGCACGGTCCTCGTCACCGCCGGCCTCTTCTCCGTCGTCCACGGCTTCTCCAGCGCCGAGTCGCACGACTGGAGCTCGCCGCGGTCCTGGGGCCTCCTCACCGCCGGCGCCGTACTGCTGACGGCCTTCACCTGGTGGCAGACCAGGACCGCGCACCCGCCGCTGCCGCTGCGCGTGCTGCTGGAGCGCAACCGCGGCGCGTCCTTCGCGGTCGTGCTGATCTCCAGCGCGGGCATGTTCGGCGTGTTCCTGTTCCTCACCTACTACCTGCAGCTCATCCTCGGCTTCTCCGCCGTCGAGAGCGGCCTGGCCTTCCTCCCGATGGTCGGCGCCCTGATGCTGGCCGCCACCCTGTCCACCAGCCTGCTGCTGCCGCGCGTCGGTCCGAAGACCGTCGTCCCGCTCGGCATGGCTCTCGGAGCCGTCGGCATGGCATGGCTGACCGGCCTCGGCCCGGACAGCACGTACACCGCCGACGTCCTGCCCGCCATGCTCATCACCGGCCTCGGTCTCGGCCTGGTCATGGCCCCGGCCATGAGCCTCGCCACCAGCGGCGGCCCCCGGCGTTCCTCGACGACACGGCCCGCGCGGAGCCGGGGCAGGTGTGCTTCCCGCCCCGGCTCCGCGTTCCCCCGTCCCCCGTGGCGGTGCCGCGTCCCCCGGCGCGGCACCCGGGGCGGACGGCGACGCGCACCGGGTGCCCGATACGTCGTACCGCGCTCGGCCGCCCCCGCGGGTGGCCGTGGGTGCGCGGCGAGGCCGCACGCGCTGGGTCCGGCGCTGCCGACGTCTCCCCGGCTCCACTGTGCGCGGGTGGCCGGGGACGAACCTTGGGTAGACCTTGAATCGCCTGGTGGTCGCGGTTGTCGGGTGACTAACGTGGCCGGGGAGGAGGGGACGCAATGGCGGTGGAGTTCGGTCTGCTCGGCACGATCGAGGCGCGGTGGGAGGGCGGCGCGGCGGACCTGGGGCACATGCGGCAGAGGTGCGTGCTGGCCGCGCTGCTCGTGGACGTCAACCGGGCGGTCCCGGTGGACGCGCTCATCGACCGGGTGTGGTCAGACCGGGCGCCCCAGCGGGTCAGGGGAACGCTGTACGGATACCTGTCCCGGCTGCGCCAGGCCCTGGCGGCGGCCGAGGCGGTGGCCATCGCACGGCGCCCCGGGGGGTACGTGCTGGAGGCGGAGCCGCTGTCCGTGGACCTCCACCTGTTCCGCGACCTGGTCGCGCGGGCCCGCACGGCCGACGACACACAGGCGGCGCACCTGATGCGACAGGCTCTCGGACTGTGGCGGGGCGAACCGTTCACCGCCGTGGACGTCCCGTGGTTCAGCGATCTGCGCCAGGCTCTGGAGCGCGAGAGGTTCTCGGCCGAACTGGACTACGTCGACGTCCGATTACGCACCGGGCGGCACGGTGAGCTGCTCCCCGAACTCACCGTGCGCGCCCAGGAGCACCCGCTGGACGAACGACTGGCCGGTCAGCTCATGCTCGCCCTGTACCGCACCGGGCGCGCCGCCGACGCCCTCGCCCACTACCAGGACATCCGCCGGCGGCTGGCGCAGGAACTGGGGGCCGATCCGGGACCACGACTGCGCGGCCTTCACCAGCGGATCCTGTCCAACGACCCGGCGCTCTCCCTTCCCGAGGCGACCGCGCAGAGCCGTCCCGCGGGCCGTCCGGCGGGCGCGACGACGTCACCGGTGCCCCGCCAACTGCCCGCTCCGCCGGCGCACTTCGTCGGACGCGACGCGGAACTCGCCGTCCTGGACAAGACGCTCGCGTCCCGGGCGGAGCCCCGCACCACCATGCCGCTGTCGGTGGTCTGCGGTACCGGCGGGGTCGGCAAGACCTGGCTCGCGCTGCGCTGGGCCCACGGCCGGCAGCAGCACTTCCCCGACGGGCAGCTCTTCGCGGACCTCCGTGGGTTCACGCCCTCGGGAGAACCGGCGGACCCCTTCATGGTGATCCGCGGATTTCTCGACACCCTCGGCGTGGACCCCGGACGGATACCGGCCGCCCCCGACGCCCAGGCAGCCCTGTACCGCAGTCTCCTGGCGGACCGGCACATGCTCGTCGTCCTGGACAACACCCGTGACACCGAGCAGATCCTGCCCCTGCTGCCGGGATCGCCCACCTGCACCGTCGTGATCACCAGCCGCGACCAGCTCACCGGTCTGACCGCCTCGCACCAGGTCACCCACCTGACGGTCGACGGATTCGACCCCACCACGGCACGCGAACTGCTGGCCGGCCGGCTGGGCGCCGAACGAGTCGCCGCGGAACCCGACGCCGCGACCGCTCTGGTGGACCGGTGCGCCGGGCTGCCCCTCGCCCTGAGCGTGCTGGCCGCGCGCATCACCACCAACCCGGTGTGCACCCTGACCGCCCTGACCGAGGAACTGCGCGAGACCAGCACCCGGCTCGACGCCCTGGGCACCGGGGAGAGCGCCACCGACGTACGCACCGTCCTGGCCTCCTCGTACCGCGCCCTCGATCCGGACACCGCCCGGGTGTTCCGCCAGCTCGTGCAGGCCCCCGGCCCCGACATCACCCGTCCCGCCGCCGCCAGCCTCACGGGCCTCACACCGGCGCGGACACGCACGGCGCTGCACCTGCTCCGGACCGCCCACCTCCTCCAGGAGCACGTGCACGGCAGGTTCGGATGCCACGACCTGCTGCGCACGTACGCCCTCGAAGTCGCCGACTCCGTGGACCGCGCGGAGGGGCGGGCGGCCCGCGTCCGGATCCTCGACCACTATCTGCACACCGCCTGGTCGGCCGACCGGCTGCTGCACCCGCACCGCGATCCCGTCCGCCTGTCACCGGCCGTCGACGGCGTGCGCCCGGAGGAGCTCACCACCCACGAGCAGGCGATGGAGTGGTTCACCCGCGAGCACCCGGCACTCGTCGCCGCCGTGCACCAGGCCGCGCGTCACGGCCACGACACCCACGCCTGGCAACTGGCCTGGGCCCTCACGACCTTCCTGACCCGGCGCGGGATGTGGAGCGACGTCGCGGCCGTCCACGCCACGGCGCTGGCGGCGGCGGCCCGGCTCGGTGACGCGGCCGCCCAGGCCGAGTCCCTCCGCGCGCTGGCCTGGGAGCGAACCGAGGCGGGCGACCACGACACGGCGCGCCGTCGGCTGACCCAGGCCCTTGCCCTGGCCCAGGACAGCGATCAGGCCCTGTCCGAGGCCCACACCCACCTGGCCCTCGGTTGGCTGCACGAACACACCGGCGACCGGCCGGCGGCCCTGCACCATGACCAGCAGGCGGTCCGCCTGTTCACCCGGCTGGGTCACCGGGCGGGAATGGCACGCGCCCTCAACGCCGTGGCGTGGGACCACGTGCAGCAGGGCGAACACCGGGAGGCCGTGGCCCACTGCGAACAGGCCATGGCCGTCCAGAGCGAACTCGGCGACCTGCGCGGGCAGTCCGACACCCTCGACACCCTGGGTTACGCCTACCAGCAGCTCGGGGAGCACTCCCAGGCCCTCGCGTGCCACCGGCGGGGCCTGGAACTCCACCGTGCCCTGGGCCACCGCTTCAACGAGGCGGAGGCCCTGGTGCACCTGGGCGAGGTTCATCGGGCCATGGGCGACCACGACGCCGCGAGACGGGCCCTGGAACAGGCCCTGGAGGTCTACCGGGACATCGAGGTCCACCCGTCGCGGGTGGAGCAGACCCGCGCGCTGCTCGACGCCCTCGGCACGCAAGGCGGCGGCGCCGCGTCGTGACACGCGGCGCCGCGTCGACACGCGCTCCGTCTCTCTGTTCGTCGGCTTGAACGGGCCGTCGCGCGTCGGTCCGCTCAGTCCCGCTGGTCGGTCCCGGTCCCGGTCCCGGTCCCGCCCGCCGTCCCGCGTCGGGCCGGCTCCACCGCGAGGGCCGGGTCCGCCGGATGGGGGAGCGACGAGCCGGACGCCATGGTCCGCGGCCGGCCGGAGCCGTTCATGCCGGCGGGGGCGCCCGGTATACGGAGCAGGAGGAGCGCCGCGTCGTCGTGCAGCCGGCCGCCGACGTGCGCCAGCAGTTCGTCGTGGAGCGCGGTCACGGTGCTCCCCGGCTCGTCGCAGGTGTGCCGCGTCAGCCCCTCGGCGAGCGGGTAGAACTCACGCTCGCCGTTGCGCGCCTCGGTGACCCCGTCGGTGTAGAGCAGCAGCTGGTCCCCGTCCCCGAAGGGCAGCACCTGGAGGCTGGGGGTCTCACCGGTGAGGGCGCGCAGTCCGAGGGGCGGGGCCGGCCGGGTGGGCTCGACCGCCGTGACGACGGAGTCGCGGACCAGCAGCGGAGGCGCGTGGCCGCAGTTGACCACCTCCAGCTGCCCGGTCCGGGGGTATCCGGCGACCACGGCGGTGACGAAGTCGTCGCTGCGCAGGTTGCGCGCCAGGCTCCGCTCGATCCGGCTGACGACGGCGAGGAGGTCGGGCTCGTCGTAGGCGGCCTCGCGGAAGACACCGAGCACCAGAGCGGCGGTGCCCACGGCCGGCAGGCCCTTGCCGCGCACGTCGCCGACGATCATCCGGACGCCGTGCGGCGTGGGAACGAGCGCGTAGAGATCACCGCCGATCCGGGCCTCCGCCGCGGCGGCGCTGTAGCGGACGGCCACCTGGAACGGGCCGACCGTCGCCGGTGGGGGCTGGAGCAGCGCGTGCTGGGCGGTCTCGGCGACGGAGCGGACGGCCGCGAGGACCCGCTCGCGTCGTCCGCGCGACGCGCTGGCCAGGACGCTCGCCAGGGTGACGGCCATCAGGGCCGCCACGACGACCATGACTTCGCGGACCGGAGCGCCGCCGCGGACGTCGACCGTCGCGCCCAGCGCGGCGGCGAGCAGGCCCACGCAGAGGACTCCGCGCGGCCCGTTGGTGGTGGCGGCGAGCGCGGGGCCCACGGCGAGCAGGGGCACCCAGGTCATCCCCGCTCCGCCGAGGAGGTCGACGAGGACGATGGCGGCCACGATCAGCGCGGGCAGTACGGGCGGACCGGCGGCCAGCTGGGGGACGGTGCGCTTCGGCCGGGCCGGCGCCGCCGGCCCGTCTGCTCGTCGCCCGAACGGCCCCCTGGGCCAGTGGTCGCCACGGTGGTCTCGCGCCTGGCTCATGTCTGGTCTGCTGTCCTCACCTGTGTGCACGCGTGCGATGCGGATATGTCCGGTTTCATCCAGGAAATAGGCTCGGCCCGGACAGTTCAAGGAGAGGATTTTCAGATAGTGAGCGGACGGCCCCCGGTCAGGTGGTGAGCGACAAGCCCCTGGTCACACGGCCGGCGGTCGGGAGCAGGCGCCTTCTGATCTCCTCCAGGCGGGAGAGCCGGTCGGCCGGCAGCGACACACCGAGCGAGCCGAGCGTGTTCCCGCTGTAGACGGGCACCGCGACGCAGACCGTACCGAGGGCGTACTCCTCCATGTCCGTGACGGCCGGGGCCAAGGGCGAGGAGTCGAGCCGCCGCAGCAGCTCCGGAGGATCGGTGATCGTCCGCGGGGTCAGGTCGGCCAGCCGATGCCGGGACAGGTAGTCCTTGCGGGCGTCGTCGTCCAGTTCCCGCAGGACGGACTTGCCCAGCGCGGTGGCGTGCCCGGCGTCCTCGAAACCCACCCACAGGTCGACCCGGGGAGCGCGGGGACCGTCGACGATCTCCGCGACCCGGATCTCGCCCTCCTCGTAGAAGGTGAGGTAGGCGGCGGTCGAGAACTCGTCCCGCAGCGCGGCGAGCGTCGGACGGACCCGGCTGAGCAGCGCCTGCCCGCGGCCGGCCGTGTGCAGCGTGGTGAGTTTGTCGCCCAGGACGAAGCCCCCGTCGTCCAGCTTGCGGGCGTATCCGTCGTGGACCAGCGTCCGCAGCAGGTGATAGGCCGTGGCCAGGGGCAGCCCCGTCTCACGCGCCAGTTGTTTCGCCGGCGCGCCGTTCTCGTGCGCACCCATCGCTTCCAGCAGGCGGAAGGCCCGCTGCACCGAGCCGATCAGGGTGGGGCCGTCACCAGCACCCATAGGACCAGCGTGCGCCGGGAGCACCGCGCAGGCAACAGGGAACCGCGGCCCTACTGGGCCCGGGCGACGAGGAGGGCGACGTCGTCGTGGTCGTCGGGATGGCGCAGGCCGTACAGCAGGAGGTCGCAGGTCTCCTCGAGGGGCCGGTGGGGTTCGTCGAGGAAGCCGAGAAGCACGTTCAGACGGTCGTCGATGGAGTGGAGCCGGGTCTCGACCAGGCCGTCGGTGTAGAGAACCAGCAGGTCGCCGGGGCCGAGGTCGACCGTGGTGGTCCGGAAGGGGACACCGCCGACGCCGAGCGGGGCCCCGGGGGGCAGGTCCAGCAGCGTCGGTGCCCGGCCGGAGCCGGCCAGGGCGGGCGGCATGTGTCCCGCGTTGGCGATCCGGCACTGCCTCGTGTGGGGGTCGTACACGGCGTAGAGGCAGGTGACGATGTAGTGCTCCAGATCGCAGGTGATCTTGTCCAGGTGCTGGAGCACGCTGCCGGGGGCGAGGTCGAGGTCCGCGTAGGCACAGGTGGCCGTGCGCAGCCGGCCCATGGTGGCGGCGGCGTCGATGCCGTTGCCCATGACGTCGCCGACGACCAGGGCGGTCTTGTCGTCTTCCAGGGGTATGACGTCGTACCAGTCGCCGCCGACCTCGCTGGTGGCCTGCGCGGGCTGGTAGCGGGAGGCGACCTCCAGACCGGTGTGGTGGGGCGGGTGGTCGGGCAGCAGGCTGCGCTGGAGGGTGAGGGCGGTGTTGCGCACGCTCTGGAACCAGCGGGCGTTGTCGATCGCCACGGCGGCACGGCTGGCCAGCTCGCCCGCCAGGACGACGTCGTCCTCGTCGAACGGGAGCGGGTTGCGGGTGCGCTTCAGATCGAGGGCGCCGAGCACCTCGCCGTGGGCGATCAGCGGCACCGCGAGGTACGAGTGGACACCCGCCCGGGCCAGCAACGTGGTGGCCTCGGCGTCACGGGCGATGCGGGGCAGATCGCGGTCGCCGACATGGCGCACCAGGACCGGCCGGCCGGTGTGGACGCACAGGGTGACCAGGCGGTCGCCCTCGTAGGCGAAGAGGTCACCGGGAGGGTCGGCGGCATTCAGGGCCACGGTGGGGTGCGCCGCCTTGAGGGCGAGGGAGCGGAACAGCTCCGGGCCGCTGTCCGCTCTGCGCGTGCGGCGGCAGGCCAGGGCGGAGTCGAGGAGGTCCACGGCCACCACGTCGGCGAGTTCCGGGGCCGCGATCTCGGCCAGTTCGCGGGCGGTCTGCTCCACCTCGAGGGTCGTCCCGACCCGGGTGGAGGCTTCGGCGACCAGGGCCAGGCGCCGCCGCGCCCGGTCCGCCTCGGCCGCTGCGCGGTGCCGCTCGGTGACGTCGACGACGGACGTCGCCGCGCCCAGGACGCGCCCGCCGGGGTCCTCCAGCCGGTAGAAGGAGAGCGACCAGGCGTGCTCGTGGTCCGGGTCGGCCGGCGGGCGGCCCACGTGGTACTGGTCGAGCAGCGGAGTGCCGGTGGTGAGGACCTGGCGCAGCGCGGACTCCACGGTGTCGACGTCGGGGAACGGCAGCGTCTCCCGCAGATGACGGCCGACGTGGTCCTCGGCGGGGATGCCGTCGATGCGTTCCAGCGCCGGGTTGACGAGGAGGTACCGCAGGTCGTGGTCGAGGAGGGCGAGGCCGATCGGCGACTGGCTGATCAGCCGCTCGCACAGGGACAGGTCGGTCTCGACCCGCTGGAGCAACGTGTGGTCGGCCGCGATGCCCAGGGCGTAGACGTCCCCGAGATCGTCCAGCAACCGCATGGTGCGGAACTCCATCAGGCGGCTGCTGCCGTCCTTGTGCCGGATGGGGAAGGCACCGGCCCAGCTGCGGCCGGTCTGCAGCACCTCCGCGAACAGGCTCACCACGGCCTGCAGGTGCTCGGGGTGGATGAGCACCCGCGCCGCGTACTTGCCGAGGGCCTCCTCCGCGGTGTAGCCGAACAACTCCTCGGCCTGCGGGGTCCAGAACACGATGCGCCCGTTGGCGTCCAGGACCACGGCGGCCACGCTCAGCACGTCCAGCAGGCCGGTCGGCCGGGGCGGCTCGGAGTCACCGTGGTGGACATCGGACTGGAAGGATTTCCCCGTCATCGCAGAGCCTCCTCCACCGGCCGCCGGGACGCGCCGGCGTGCGGGGGCGCGGCCGCACGCCGAGCTTTCCGAGTACCCGCACTTCCGTGCTTGCCCCGCCCCCGCGCCCGGCCCGTGCCGGTGCGCCGCACCGGCACGGGCCGCCGTCCGCCCGGGACCGTGCACATCGGGCGAACTAGCAGGAACATGGTCGTGTGGAGGATGGGACCCCATGGATGCTGCGCGAAAAGGTTCCGATGCGCCGACGTCGGCAGGACCGCGGGATCTTCTCGACGCGTCCACCGACGCCGCCGCGGTGGTGGACGCGGACGGCGTCGTGCTCGGCTGGACCCGCGGCGCCGAGGAACTCCTCGGCCGCCCGGCGTCGGAGGTCGTCGGCGGCTCCGCCGCCCGTCTGCTCGCGATGCCCGGGGACCCTGCCCGTGTCGCCGGGGTGGCGCAGCGGTGCCGGGCCGGGATGGGGTGGAGCGGTCTGATCTCCGTACGGCACCGTGACGGCCGCCGTATCGACGTCGACCTGCGGGTGTCCGCTGCCTTCCGGATCGGTGCGGACGAGTGTTTCCTGATCTCGGGGCGGGAGCGCAGGCCGCAGTGGGCGGTGGGCCAGTCCGTTCTCGACGGGTTCCTGACCCGCTCGCCGATCGGCATGGCGGTGATGGATCTCCAGCTGCGCTACGTGTGGCTGAACGACACGCTGGAACGGTTCGGCGGTGTGCCCCGTGAACAGCGGCTGGGACGTCGGCTGAGCGACTTGCTGCCCGGTCTGCAGGCGGACACCCTCGAAGGGCTGATGCGCAAGGTCATGGAGACCGGGGTCCCGGTCACCGACTACGAGTACGTCGGATGGAGCTGGGCCGATCCGCACCGCCAGCACGCCTACTCCACCTCCTTCTTCCCGCTGGTGGACGCCGACGGCTCCGTCACCGGGGTCTGCTACATGGTCTCGGACGTCACCGAACGGTGGAACGCCCGCCGGCTGCTGTCCATGGTCAACGAGGCCGGGACCAGCATCGGCAGGACCCTCGACGTGATGCGGACGGCGCAGGAACTCGCCGACTTCGCCGTTCCCCGCTTCGCGGACTTCGTCATCGTGGACCTCCTGGAGCCCGTGCTCAGCACCGAGGGGCACGGAGCGTGGCTGACGGACGCGGGACCGGCCCCCGCCAAGCCGGTGATGCGCCGCGCCGGGATGAGCTCGGTGCGCGAGGGGTGCCCGGAGGCCGTGGCGCGGGTCGGGGACAGGGTGGACTTCCTCCCCCCGCCGCACGACATGAACCTGCTCATCGACGGCGACGCGATCCTCATCCCGGTCCTCGACCCGTCCGACGCCCTGTGGGTCGCCGAACAGCCCGCGCGAGCGGCGAGCATGCGGGAGTTCGGGCTGCACTCCCTCATCTCCGTGCCCATGCGGGCACGCAACACCGCCCTCGGGCTCGCCACGTTCGTACGGTCGCTCAATCCCGTCCCCTTCCAGCCGGACGACGTCCTGCTGGCCCGTGAGCTGGTGGCCCGGGCGGCGCTGTGCGTGGACAACGCGCGCCGGTACACCCGGGAACACACGGCCGCGGTCACCCTGCAGCGCAGTCTGCTGCCGCACGCCCTGACGGGCGGAACGGCCCTGGAGGTGGCCTCCTCCTACCTGCCGGCGGATCCGTCCGGCGGGGTCGGCGGCGACTGGTTCGACGTGATCCCCCTCTCGGGCGCCCGCGTCGGCCTCGTGGTGGGCGACGTGGTCGGTCACGGCATCGCCGCGGCGGCGGCCATGGGCCGGCTGCGCACCGCCGTGCAGACCCTCGCCGACATGGAGATGCCCCCCGACGAACTGCTGGCCCACCTCGACGACCTCGTGCTCCGGCTGAGCGAGGAGAGGAACGACGACGAGGAGACCGCCCGGGGCGCGGCCGGCTTCCTCGGGGCGACCTGCCTGTACGCCGTCTACGACCCGGTCACCAGGCGCTGCGCCATGGCGAGGGCCGGGCATCCTCCTCCCGTCGTCGTCGCACCCGACGGGCGCGTCTCCTTCCCCGAACCGCCCGCCGGACCGCCCCTGGGACTGGGCGGCATGGCGTTCGAGGCCACCGAGATCGAACTCGCCGAGAACAGCCTGCTCGGTCTCTACACCGACGGCCTCATCGAAGGAGCCGACCGCGACATGGAGTCGGGCATGGCCCGGCTCGGCGAGGTGCTGGCCCGGCCGGGCTCCGACCTCGCGGCCCTGTGCACCTCCGCGGTGCGGCAGCTCGTGCCCGTCCCTCAGCCCGACGACATCGCCCTGCTGCTGACGCGCACCCACGCGCTGGGCGCCGACCACGTCGTCTCGTGGGACGTGCCCGTGGACCCGTCCGCCGTCGCCGACATCCGGTCCCGGGCGACGCAGCAGGTGGAGGCGTGGGGCTTCGGGGAGCTGGCCATGACCACGGAGCTCATCGTGAGCGAGCTGGTCACCAACGCGATTCGCCACGCCGAACCGCCCATCCGCCTAAGGCTGCTCCGCGACTCCCGCCTGACCTGCGAGGTCGCCGACGCCAGCAGCACGGCCCCCCGGCTGAGACATGCCCGGAGCACGGACGAAGGGGGCCGTGGCCTCTTCCTGGTGGCCCAGCTGGCCCACCGGTGGGGGGCCCGCTACACGTCCGGCGGGAAGATCATCTGGGCCGAGCAGGAGATCTCGTGACGGCACGGACGGCAACTCGCGGGAGGCGTCGAGCGGACCGCCGTCGTGCCGTGCGGCCCGGTCAGTCGGCGAGGAGACCGTCCATCTGGCCGACCGCCTGCTCGAGGCCCTCCTCCATGCCCATGGCCACCAACTGGTCCATCTGCTCCCGGGTGGCGAAGGCGGACCGGATCTCCATCCGGGTGCCGTACCCCTGCCGGGTCAGCCGGACGGTCACGGTGGTGGTCGGCATGGCGGCGCTCGGGGTTCCCTCCTCGTCGGCGAAGCCGTCGGTGAACTCCAGCGACGTGGGCGGGGCGGCCGCCGTGACACGCCACCAGCCGCGGTGCTTGTCACCCTCGGGGCCGGTCATGAAGTAGGTGACCTCACCGCCCGGGGTCAGGTCATGGCCCTCCACGGTCGCCGGGTAGGTCGGCGGGCCCCACCAGCGCTCCAGCCGACGCGGGTCCGCCCACAGCTGCCACACCCTCTCCACCGGGGCCGCGAACTCGGCGACCAGGGTGAGGGTGAGACTGTCGTAATCCTTGTCCACGCTGGTCACACTCATCTGTCCTGTCCTTTGCTCGGATCGTGCTCTTCGGTACGGCGCTCCTGCGTGAGCAGGGTGGACATCCGCTCCACCCTCCCGCGCCACAGGGCTTCCAGTTCGTCGATCGCATGCCGGGCCCGCGCCACGGCCTCGGGCTCCGTGCGGACGAGCTGCTCCCGTCCGCGGCGCCGCTTGCTGACCAGTCCGGCCCGCTCCAGCACCGTCACGTGCTTCTGCACCGCGGCGAAGCTCATCGGGTAGGCGGCGGCCAGTTGGGACACCGACAGATCGCCGTGGACGCAGCGGCGCAGTATGTCCCGGCGTGTCGTGTCCGCGAGGGCGTGGAACAGCCGGTCCGTGCTTCCGGCGGCACCTTCATCTACAACCATTTGGTTGTATGTCAGTCCGCCGTGTGTCCCGTGTAAACAGGATGCGGTGCCGCCCGGCCGGATCGTGTTCGATCGTCGGCCGACCGGGGTACCCGAGGCGTCCACAGACCAGCCGGAGTTTCCCGGAGGTGATGGGAGTGACAACCTCTCCCAGGTCGTCGATGGAGACCCATCCCGACATCGTCGAAATGCGCGCCCGTCACGAGATGGCGGAGCACGTCACCAGTACTCCCAGGGCTCAGGCCGTCGAGACCCTGGCCTTCCTGACCGGCGTGTACCTGGCAGCCTCCCCGTGGATCGCGGGGTTCAGCAATCTGAACGCCCTGGCCGTCAACAACCTGGTCGTCGGTATCGCCTACGCCCTGCTGATGAGCGGCGGGTTCGGCCGCGCCTACGAGCGCACGCACAGCATGGCGTGGGCCGCCTGCGCGCTGGGCGCGTGGACCATCATCGCGCCCTGGGTGGTCTCGGGCGACGTCAGTACCACCCGGTCCATCGTCAACAACGTCATCGTCGGAATCATCGGCCTCCTGCTCGGTCTGGCCGCCAGCGCCGCCATGCAGGCGAGGGCGTCGTCGCGGCCCGGCCGCCGCGTGACCCCGTAACGGTGGACGCCCCCGGGCCGGCTGCGGTCGGTCCGGGACGCCCCTCACCCACGCTCTCACCTCTCCCGGCAGCCCGGACCGGCCGTCCCGGTCCGGGCTCGACCGTGGAGCGACGGCGTCGCGGGTGACGGCGGATCGAGGGCCGGATCACTGCATGGCGCCGCCCCGTCGGGTAACCCGCACACCATGGCGAAGCACGACAAACCCCCCGAGTCCGATCCGCGGAAGGCGGAGGAGGAGCGGGCCGCGGCGCAGCCGTTCAGCTACCCGCATCCCGAGCGGCGCTCCAACGTCCGCGCGACCCGGCACATCTCCCGCGAGGAGGCGGACGCCGACAGCGTTCCGGGCGTGCCCGGCGGTTACGGGACCACCGGTGGCGGCCAGCCGAGCCGCACGTCCAGTGGTGCCGACGAAGCCGACCCCGACCAACACTGAGAGCCCTGGCTCGGAGCGAGAGGAATCAT
The DNA here is from genome assembly GCF_044455165.1 of Streptomyces sp. NPDC051315. Lineage (NCBI taxonomy): Bacteria > Bacillati > Actinomycetota > Actinomycetes > Kitasatosporales > Streptomycetaceae > Streptomyces > Streptomyces sp. NPDC051315. The sequence goes on along the minus strand of NZ_JBITEN010000002.1, from coordinate 33,407 downwards.
CATGACCGTGCCCGAGGAGAACCGGCCGAAGACCGAGACGACCGACGAAGTCGTCACCGACCGGAAGACCACCGAGGACACCCCGCCCGGCGGGACGGGACGAACCGTCCGGGAGGCGATGGAGGAGGCCGGAGTGCGCCCCGAGGACTTCGAGGAGAAGTGACGTCCGATCGGCGCACGGAAGGGGCCCCGGCTCTGGCCGGGGCCCCTTCGTCCTGCTTTCTCCCGCTCCGGTCCCGGATCGCCGGACGTGCCGGCGGGCGGACCTCCTAGCGGGCGAGCAGCCACGCCAGCGTGGTCGCTCCCGAGGCGCAGGCCACCACGGCGGCGGCGCAGGTGACGTGGCGTCGGAGCAGGTCGTGTCGGAGAGCCGCGTACCGGTCCTCGTACTCCTGGCGGAGCTGGGCGGCCCGTTCGACGGTCTCCAGGAGCATCTGCCGGGTCAGCTCCAGGCGCTGGTGGACGTAGTGACGTGTGACGTCCTCGGCCTGGGCGGTGGTCAGCCAGGGCATCCGGGCGCACAGGCTCTCGGCCTCGCGTCGCGCCCGGTCCTGGTGCGTGCGGGCGAGCAGGTAGCCCTCGACCGCGTTGGCCAGCCCGCCGCTCAGGTCGTCGCCCGGTGTGTGCCGGCCGCCGCCGTGACTCACCGCGGTTCGCCGTAGTGGCTCTCGGCGTCCACGGCGTCCCGCCTGCCGGCGTGCTCCATGTGTTCCCGTTCCGCCAGCTCGGGATGGTGCAGATCGAAGGCGGGGGACTCGGAGCGGATGCGCGGCAGGGTGACGAAGTTGTGGCGGGGCGGCGGGCACGAGGTGGCCCACTCCAGCGAGCGGCCGTAGCCCCAGGGATCGTCGACCTCGACCCGCTTGCCCTCCTTGGCGGTCTTCCACACGTTGTAGAGGAAGGGCAGGGTCGACAGGCCGAGGAGGAAGGAGCCGATGGAGGAGATGGTGTTGAGGGCGGTGAAGCCGTCGGCGGCCAGGTAGTCGACGTAGCGGCGGGGCATGCCCTCGGCGCCCAGCCAGTGCTGCACGAGGAAGGTGGTGTGGAAGCCGACGAACAGGGTCCAGAAGTGGATCTTCTCCAGGCGGTGGTCGAGCATGGTGCCGGTCATCTTCGGCCACCAGAAGCTGAAGCCGCCGAACATCGCGAAGACGATCGTGCCGAAGAGCACGTAGTGGAAGTGGGCGATGACGAAGTAGCTGTCGGTGACGTGGAAGTCCAACGGGGGCGAGGCGAGCAGGACGCCGGTGAGGCCGCCGAAGAGGAAGGTGACGAGGAAGCCGGCCGCCCACAGCATCGGTGGTTCGAAGGACACCGATCCCTTCCACATCGTGCCGATCCAGTTGAAGAACTTCACCCCGGTCGGCACCGCGATCAGGAAGCTCATGAAGGAGAAGAACGGCAGCAGCACGGCCCCGGTGGCGAACATGTGGTGGGCCCACACGGTCACGGACAGGCCGGTGATGGCGATGGTGGCGCCCACCAGGCCCATGTAGCCGAAGATCGGCTTGCGGGAGAAGACCGGAAGGATCTCGGTCACCACGCCGAAGAACGGCAGGGCGAGGATGTACACCTCGGGGTGGCCGAAGAACCAGAAGAGGTGCTGCCAGAGGACCGCTCCGCCGTTCTCGGGGTCGAAGATGTGCGCGCCGAACTTGCGGTCCGCCTCCAGGGCGAACAGGGCGGCGGCCAGGACGGGGAAGGCGAGCAGGACCAGCACCGAGGTGAGCAGCACGTTCCAGGTGAAGACCGGCATGCGGAACATGGTCATGCCGGGGGCGCGCATGCAGATGATGGTGGTGACGAAGTTGACCGCGCCGAGGATCGTGCCGAATCCGGCGAGTGCCAGGCCCATGATCCACAGGTCGCCGCCCAGCTGAGTGGTGCGCTCGCCGCCGCTGAGGGGCGTGTAGGCGGTCCAGCCGAAGTCGGCGGCGCCCTCGGGCACCATCATGCTGCTGACCACGATCAGGCCGCCGAAGAGGAACAGCCAGTACGAGAACATGTTGAGCCGGGGGAAGGCGACGTCCGGGGAGCCGATCTGCAGCGGCATGATGGCGTTGGCGAACCCGGCGAACGTGGGCGTCGCGAACAGCAGCAGCATGATCGTGCCGTGCATCGTGAACGACTGGTTGTACTGCTCGTTCGACAGCAGTTGCAGTCCCGGCCGGGCCAGCTCCGCCCGGATCACCATCGCCAGCAGTCCGCCGATCAGGAAGAAGCCGAACGAGGTGATCAGGTAGAGGTGACCGATCTTCTTGTGGTCGGTCGTGGTCAGCCAGGAGACGACCACCTGGCCCCTGCCATGGCGTTCAGCCGCCGGGACCGGGGCCACGGGTTCGGTGTCGGTCGTCATCAGTGCCCTCACTCGGGAGTAGTCGGCGCCCGGCGGGCGAACAGGGGCAGCGGCACCAGCGCCTCGCCCACCGGGTCTTCGCGCGGCGCGTCGGCGCAGCTTGCGAAGAGCCCACCGGACATCACCCCCACAGCTACGGCACCACGCCCGACAGAGGGCGTTTTCGTACACCGAACGGCCCACTGATGGACTCGTCCGGGTGACCCGTACGCCGTGGTGAACAGGAGCGCGGGGGAAGGGTGAGCGCGGGGGAGAGGCGGGGCAAAGCGGGCACGGCGTGAGGGGCTGGGGCGGAGGAACGGTGAGCACGGGGGAGAGGGATCCAGCCGGCCGCGCTCACCTGCCCGCAGGAATCGGCGGAACGGGAACCTGGGGAACGGATCAGCGGGACCGGATCAGGCGGACCGGATCAGCGGGAGCCCTCTCGGCGGCCGGCCCGAGAGCCCCGGTAGGCCGCGCGGCGGGCCGCGGCCAGGGTGCCGCCCGGGGTGAACCCGTCGGCGTCGTGCAGGTAGACGTCGTAGTCAGGGGTCTCGTCCTGCGGATCCGGCAGCGCGGTCCGTACGGTCAGGACGGCGAACGCGCGCCACGACCCGTCGGGGGCCCCGGCGCGCAGGTCGAAGACGAGCGGCCCGGCGGCGAGGGCGGTCCGCAGGCTGCGCGGGTCGCCGTGCACCGGCCCCCGCCCGGAACGGCGGGGGAAGGCGGCCAGGACACGGGGCCGTCCGCCCACCCGGTAGGCGAGCAGACTGGAGTAGGGGCCGCCGAGCGCGTCCGCGCGAGGCAGCGGCACGTGCCGCATGACCCGGCCCCGGCCGCTGCTGGTCAGCAGCAGGTCGAGCGGCCGGTCCGGGCCGCCGGCCCGCGCCACGCGCACGGCCATTCCCAGCCCGTCCGGCAGACGCCGGGGCAGACCGGCCGCCCGGGAGAGGCGGACCGTGGCGGTGTACCGCCCGGGCGTGTCCAGCCAGGCCGCCCCCCACCGTCCGCCCCCGCCGTCCACGACCTCCACCTCGGCCGTGCACATCAGTCCGTGCGGATGGAGCGCCGGGGCCCGGCGCAGACGGGCGAGCCGACGGAATCCGGCCTCGACCACGGCGAACGGCCACGATCCCGACGGCACCCGCGGCCACCGACCGGCCGTCCGGGCCCCGTCACGCGGCGACGGGGCGCCGTTCACCCGTCGAGCCGGCAACCTTCCCACGCCTCCGGCACCCCTCATCCCTGGACTCCTCTGACGCTGCCGGGCCGCCGGGACCGCCCGTCGTCGTCATCGGCAGCCACACATCGGTCTTCGGCCCGAAGACCGCTGGACACTGCGCGGGTGGACCAGCGGTCACAGTCCGCCCACGACGTTGAGAGCGGCCGTGGGCGACCGCGGGCGCGTCCGCCGTTTCCGGCGATCTCGGCCTTCCCATGAACCGTCCCTCCGTGCGGCCTGCCGGGTACCCCCCGCCGGGTGTCCTCACCCGGGGCCCGGCCCCGCGTCCCGGCCACGGCTCGTCGGGGCACCCGGCTCCCGCGTCCCGGCGAAGGGCCGTCGGGTCAGCCTGCTGCCCCCGGCTCCCACGGCCCGGTGACGAACGAACCCGTCCGCGCACGCCACCGCCGGTCGGGTGACGGCCGCGGTACGGACCGGCGGGGGAGACAGCGGACGCGACGGCCCTTGCCAAGGATGGCTGAGGTTCCACTCCCTCCGGCCGAGTGACCTTCCCGCCGCGGGGGACCTGCGACTCACCACCACCGCCCAGGAGGCACAGATGACCTTCAACCCCCTGGAACAGCGAGGCATCCCGCTCGACCGCCAGCTCAGGAACTGGCGGGAGCTGAACGTCACCCCCATCGACCCCGACCGCTCCGACCCGTACACGCGTTGTCGCGTCATCACGATGAACGGCATCGAGGTCGAGGCGATCCTCTTCAGCCACCAGCTGGCCCGCAACACCGTCGACCCCGACGTCAAACGCCGGCTGGCCGAGGTCCGGTACATCGAGCACCAGCAGCAGAAGGCGGTGAACTGGCTGCTGCCCGGCGTGGCGTCGGTGCTGGAGACGACCATCGCCTACGAGCAGGTGGCCGTGGACCTCACCGCCTGGGTCGCCCGGATGGAGCCGGACCCGTACCTCAAGCAGGCCTACCAGTTCGGTGTGCTGGAGGACTTCGACCACCTGTACCGGTACGCCAACCTCTACGAGATGATCGAGCACCGCAAGGCGGACGCGATCGTAGACGGCCTGACGGAGGTCATGCCGGGCCGGCCGACGAAGTTCCACCACCGCCATCCCGCGGACAACGTGCGCGACCCCTACGACCGCGACACCACCGACCCCCTGTCGAAGCTGCACGCGCTGACCATCATGTCGGCGGAGCAGCAGACCATGAACTTCTACATGAACGTCGGCCCCCAGTACATGGAGCCCATCGCCCGGCAGCTCTACCAGGAGATCGGCCTCATCGAGGAGGAGCACGTCACCCACTACGAGTCGCTCGTCGACCCGGGCGAGAGCTGGTGGGAGCAGCTGGTCAACCACGAGTACAACGAGTGCTACCTCTACTACTCCTTCATGGAGCAGGAGAGCGACCCCAAGGTGAAGGCCGTCTGGGAGCTGCACCTCAACCAGGAGCTGGAACACCTCCACCTCGCCTGCGACCTGATGCGCCGTCACGACGGACGCGACCCGGAGTCGGTGCTGGCCCCGCAGCTGCCGAACGTGCTGACGTTCGAGCCGAACAAGGCGTACGTTCGGGACCTGCTCGACACGCAGATCGATCTGACGACGCTCGGCGCCGGCTACGTCCGGGAGGCTCATGAGCGCTTCGAGAAGATGCAGGAGCAGATCCACGGCGGTGAGGCTCCGCCCAGCGAGCGGGTGATGGCACAGCACCAGGAGATGTTCGGGCGCGAGTACCGCGTCGAGACCGAAGGGGAACACCCCGATCCCTCCCTGCGCGAGAAGTGAGGACACCCGCCATGACCGAGACGCGTACGCCGCAGGCCGGCGACGACGCCGCTCCCGACACCGACGTGGTGTCCCTGCTCATGCGCCAGCACGGGGACATCCGCAACCTCTTCGACGAAGTCGAGGCCGGCCGGGGGGACGCCCGGCGGGAGGCCTTCCACCGGCTGGTGCGGCTTCTCGCCGTCCATGAGACGGCGGAGGAGGAGATCGTGCACCCGTTCGTCCGCCGCGCCGTCGACGGGGGCGACGAGGTCGTGGACGCCCGTCTGGCGGAGGAGCGGTCGGCCAAGGAGCGGCTGAGCGCACTGGACGACCTGGACGTCGACGACCCCAAGTTCATGCCCCAGCTGATGGCTCTGCGGGCGGACGTGCAGGAACACGCCCGCGCCGAGGAGCGCTACGAGTTCATCCACATCCGGCGCAGCGCCGACGCCGGGACCCTCGCCTCCCTGGCCAAGGGCGTCAAGGCGGCCGAGGCGCTGGCGCCCACCCGGCCGCACCCCGGTGTGGAGTCCGCGGCCGCCAACGTGGCGCTGGGCCCCGTCGCCGCGCTGATGGACCGTACCCGGGACGCCGTCCGCAAGGCCATGGTCCGGGACTGACCGACGCCGCCGCACGTCAGCCGGCGGTCCAGCCCGGGACCGTCGGCAGCACCTGCTCGGCGACGGGGATCAACGCCGCGTCGTCGGGCGGCAGGGCCCCCTCGCGCCAGACGACCACCTCGAAGGAGTCGCCGCCGTCCTTGGCGTCCCCGGCGACCAGCAGGCGCCGGGCGATGTTGCCGGGACCGGCGTCGGTCCCCTCGCCGGCGAGGTCGAAACTGATGGCGATGGTCCGGTCCGAGCAGAGGACGGCCGCGTGCGCCGGAATTTCCCTCGTCTGAGCCTTCTCGCCCAGTAGGGCGGCCGTATCGGCGACGGAGAGGTCGTCGAAGGACACCGAGAGCTGCACGGAGTAGGTGTCGAGCCGCCGGGGAGCCCATCCGGTGATCGTTTCGCCGGGAAGCGACATGGCGCACGAGGACCGGTGACGCTCCGCGTTGATCGACGCCGCCGAACGCCTCCCGTCGGACGCCTCCCGTCGGACGAACACCGTCCGCTGAACCCGGTCAGTCCACGGGCCAGGTGTGGACCGGGGCGTTGAGGTGCATGTAGTCCACGTACTGCTGCGTCATCCGCCGCAGCGCCTCATGGCGGCCGGAGCGGGTGACGGAGGTCAGGTGATGGAACATCTCCTTCTGCCAGACCGCGCCGTTGCGGCCGGTGACGCACCGCTGCTCGATGACCCCGAGCAGCGGCTCCCGCCAGACGGCGTCCATCCCGGAGTGCTCCAGCCCCCGGTGCGCCAGCGGCAGCAGCCGCCGGAGGACGAGCTCGGGCACCGGTACCTCGCCCATCCCGGGCCAGTACAGCGCTGCCTCGATGCCCTGCCGTGCCGCCGTGTGCAGGTTGTCCGCCGCGGCCGAGAAGGACATCCGGGACCACACCGGTCGATCCTCCTCGACCAGGGCGCGGGTGAGCCCGTAGTAGAAGGCGCCGTTGGCGAGGGTGTCGGCGACGGTCGGGCCGGCGGGCAGCACACGGTTCTCCACCCGCAGGTGGGGTGTGTCGTGGGCGACGGCGTAGACCGGGCGGTTCCAGCGGTAGATGGTGCCGTTGTGCAGGGTGAGCTCGCCCAGTTCGGGGACGTCCCCCTGGTCCAGCGTCTCCGCGGGGTCCTGCTCGTCGCACAGCGGCAGGAGGGCCGGGAAGTAGCGCAGGTTCTCCTCGAAGAGGTCGAAGACGCTGTTGATCCACCGCTCCCCGAACCACACCCGGGGCCGGACTCCCTGGACCTTGATCTCCTGCGGGCGGGTGTCGGTCGCCTGCTCGAACAGCGGGACACGGGTCTCGTGCCACAGTTCCCTGCCGAACAGGAAGGGCGAGTTGGCCGCCAGGGCGACCTGGACCCCGGCGATCGCCTGGGCCGCGTTCCAGTAGGCGGGGAACTCCTCGGGCGAGACCTGGAGATGGAACTGGGTGCTGGTGCACGCGGCCTCCGGGGTGATCGTGTCCGCGTACGTCCGCAGCCGGTCGACGCCGTCCACCTCGATCAGCAGGTCCTCGCCCCGTGCCGCGAACACCTGGTCGTTGAGCAGCCGATAGCGCGGGTTCTCCGACAGTGTCCCCTCACCGACGTCCTCCTGCCGCAGGGTGGGAAGGATGCCGATCATGATCAGATGCGCGCCGACCGACCGGGCCCGTTCGTCGGCGTGGTTCAGCGCCGAGCGGATCTCGGACTCCCACGCGTCGGGGCCGCCCTCCGTCAGCCGGCGGGGCGGAACGTTGATCTCGAGGTTGAACCGGCCCAGCTCGGTGGACCAGGCGGGGTCCGCGATCGCCTGGAGCACGTCGTTGTTGCGCATCGCCGGCTCGGCCCGGTCGTCGACCAGGTTCAGCTCGATCTCCAGCCCCACCTGCGGCCGCTCGGACTCGAACCGTGACTCGCGCAGCATCTGGGCGAACGCGTCGAGGCACTCCTGCATCTTGATCCGGTAGCGGCGGCGGTCCTCACGGGTGAAGACCAGCGCCGGGACGTCGCGTCCCATCGGCCCTCCCGGGTTCTCCTCCTCGGACACCCTCCACTCCAGCGTCGCATCACCAGGTGGCCCCGACCAGGCGGGACGGGCTCACCCCCGGCGGACGCCGGGGCGGGCACCCGCGCCGAGATCGCCGCGCCGGTGTCGCCGCACCGGTGTCAGTGCCAGCCGAAACGGCGGTCCACCAGCGCTGCGAACTCCTCCAGGGTCAGGACCGCGTCGCCGTTCTGGTCGGCGGCGTCGAACAGGGCGGAGGAGGCGTCGGCGTCCCCCACGGCCCAGAACGGCAGATCCCCCGAGGCTGCCAGCGTCGGGCCCTTCGTCCGCAGGGCGGTGATCACCTCTTCGCGGGTCAGCGTCCCGTTGTGGTCGAGGTCCAGCGCCTCGAACAGCTTCCGGGCCTTGTCGCTCATCGTGTCGCCCCGTTCCCTCTCGTCGGCGGGCGGGCCGGCCGGCCCACCCCGCTCCCCGTCGGAAGACGCGTTCATGCCCGCCCGGGTTCCCCGCCCCCGGTCCGTCTGTCAGCCGTGTCCCACGGCCGTCACCGTGCGAAGGCCGTGAACCGGGGCCGGGCCGGCCCGGCGGCGCGCACGCCGGACGGCCCCGGGCCCCGCCCCGGAAGGACGCCCCGTCAGGGCTTGCGCGCGAGACCACCGTGCTCGGCGACGGGTTCCGCGGCCGGGGAGCCCGGGTCCGGGCGCCAGTGGGGGACCGACACGACGCCGGGCTCCAGCAGGTCCAGGCCGTCGAAGTAGGCCGTGATCTGGTCGACGCCGCGCAGGATGTACGGGACGGCGCCGCTCTCGTTGTAGGCGTGCTGGGCCTGTTCGAAGACCGGGTCGATGCCCAGCGAACCGTCGTTGACGCAGAGATGGCTGCCCGAGGGGAGCGCGTCCATGAGGCGGGTGACGATGGAGCGTGCCTGCGCGTGGTCGGCGACGTGGCCCAGGATGTTGCTCAGGATGAGCGCGGTGGGACGGGTGAGGTCCAGCGTCTCGGCCGCGGCCGCGAGGATGCGGTCGGTGTCGTGCACGTCGGCGTCGACGTAGGCGGTCGCCCCCTCCGGACTGGAGTAGAGCAGGGCGCGGGCGTGCGCGAGGACCATCGGGTCGTTGTCCACGTAGACGATCCGGGACTCCGGGGCGATCCGCTGGGCCACCTCATGGGTGTTGTCGGCGGTGGGCAGGCCGGTGCCGACGTCCAGGAACTGCCGGATCCCCGCCTCGGCGACCAGGTACGTGATGGTGCGGCGCAGGAAGGCGCGGCTGCTGCGGGCGATGGTGACGATGCCGGGGAAGACGGCGGTGTAGGCGTCGCCGGCCTCCTCGTCGACCGGGTAGTTGTCCTTGCCGCCCAGCCAGTAGTTCCAGATGCGGGCCGAATGCGGCACCGACGTGTCGATCTTCTGGTACGCCGCCGGTCCGGGCGTCGTCGTGGAGTCGGTCATGGCGAGTTTCCGTCTTTCAGCCGAGGCGTGAATGTCCACCGCACAACGTACGTCCCAACGACCCGTTCGCGTACACCAGTTCCATCTCCTCGTCGGAACGACGCACAGCGGACGCGGCGGCGCGGACGCAGTTGCGCGCACGCGGCAGTGAGCGGGAGTGCTCGGTGAGCACGCTCTCGATGCCGGAGACGGGACTCCATCGCGTCGCCCGGGGCGGCCGGCGGCGTACCTCAGGCCGGCGGCGTGACCGCGGCGCGCCGGGCCGGTGCCATCGCCCAGCGGATCGCGGCGGTCACCGCCGAGCCGAGCGGCCGTACGCACAGGTCCTCGACCACCGGGAGCCGGGGCAGACGCAGCTCCTCGGCGGCCCAACCGGGCAGCAGCGAGACGGCGTTCGCGGCGAGCAGGCCGTAGGGGAGGCGGGCGGCGAGCGGGACGGGCGGGTTGAGCAGCAGGTAGCGGGTGGTGTCCAGCGCCTGCGGGGTGACCCTCAGCTCCGGGCGGTAGGACGCCAGCCGCGCGGCGAGCTCCGCCCTGTCGCGCGGCGGATCGGGGATGCCGAGCGCGACGGCGACCCTGGCCGTGTCGGCGACGTATCCGTCGCACTCGTCGTCCGGCAGGGGGTGCAGGCCGTAGCGCTGGTGGGCGCGGAGGAAACTGTCCACCTCGGCGACGTGGACCCAGCACAGCAGGTGCGGGTCGGACGCGTGGTACGGCTCCCCGTCCGCGGTCGTGCCGGAGACCCGCGCGTGCACCGCGCGGACCTGGTCACAGGCCTGCTGCGCGTGCTCGGCGGTGCCGTAGGTCGTCGTGGCCAGAAAGGTGCTCGTGCGCTGGAGCCGGCCCCACGGGTCGCCGCGGAAGCCCGAGTGGGCGGCCACGGCCGCCATGGCGAGCGGGTGCAGCGACTGGAGCAGCAGCGCGGACAGCCCGCCGATGAACATCGAGGCGTCGCCGTGCACCCGGAGGATGGGACGCTCCGGCCCGAACCAGCGGGGGCCGGGGGTGCCGTGGATACGGGCGCGGTTGCGGGGACCGTCCGGTCCGGCGACGCGGGCGAACAGGCTCCTGCCCAGCCGTTCCCTGGGGCCGGCCAGTCCCGGTCCGGTCATCCTCATGGCTGCCGTGGCCTCCTTTCGGCCCGCAAGGACCGTGGCCGAACGAGAGGATCCGTCTGTCCGCGAGTACCCGTCCGCGGGTCGGTGTTCGTCCGTGTGTCCGTCTTCCTTTGTACCTCTCGTTCCGGCCGTCAGGCGTACACCATTTCCCCCATGGTGTCCTGGACCTGCTGGATGACGTCGTCCAGCCCGGTGCGCGCCACGCCGTCCGCCACGGCCCGGCGGGCGACCGCCGCCGCGACCGTCGCCGACGACGCGCGCAGGTTCTCCACCTGCGGCAACAGCGCGGCGCCCGGTCCACGCAGGGGGGCCGTCCCCCGGACCGGGCGGGACGTCGTCGCCGCGGTCCGGGCGGACCTCAGGAGGTGAAGGCCGTCAGCGCCGTACGAGCGCGATCCGGTATCGCGTCGTCCGGGACCCGTCCTCGCCGGTCACGGTGACGACGGCCAGGGTCCGGCCGGACTCGCGGGTCTTCTCGACCGTGACGGTCGCATAGGGGTCGCGGGCCGTCGCCGTGACCACCGCCCGGGCCGGATCAGCGGTCACGACCCGGTGGTCGGTCGTGTCGGGGTCGAAGGAGGCGACCGGGACGCCGGCCACCTCGATCGACGCGGCGGCGGCATCCGCGGAGACCCCCGGGGTCCGGGCGTACACCTCGATCTCGCTCAGGGTGATGTAGCCGCCCGGTCGCGCGGCCATGACGAGGCGCACGCCGGTCGCCGGTCCCGCCGTCAGCGGTACGCCGACCACCGGTGTGCCCTCGGTCCCGACCGGTATGTCACCGCTCGCGTCGGTCCAGACGCCGTCGGCGGCCCGGCGCACCTGCGCCTTCAGGGTGGCGGGGAACGAGGCGCTGCTCCCGTCCCGGTGGAAGTACGCCACGACCCGGTCGAGGTCGCGTGCCGCCGGCCAGGTGTAGGTGATCGTGTCGGACGGGTTCTTGGTGGTGCCCGGCTTCCAGTTGGACCAGGCCTTCTCGGACGTGTCGCCGTTGCGCAGGCGCTCGGCAGAGTAGCCGCTCTCGGTGAACGTGGCCGCGACCGAGACGTCGGCGTCCGGCGCGATGCCGGTCACCACCGGTTCGGTGACCTGCACGCGTACGGTCGCGTCGACCGTGCCGCCGTCGACGACCCGTGCGACGCCCCGCAGGGTCACGACGCCGGTCGTGTCGAACGCCCCGTCGGGTGCCGGGTCCCAGGTCACCGGCAGGTCGGCCCGGCCACCGTGGCGGCCGACGCCGGCCACCGTGGCCGGCAGCTGCGGGCGTCCGCCGGCGTAGGCCTTGGCGCGGCCGGGCAGGGTGGAGCCGATGGTGTCGACCGTGACGACGGCCGTGGCGCGGATCGTCCGCCCGAGCGGATCGGTCGCCCGGCCCGTGACGCGTACCGTCCCCGGGTCGCGCCACGCCCGGTCCGGCGGAGGGCTCCACACCACGGGCAGGGAACCGCGGGCACCGTCCCGGTACACCGGCGTCACCGTGGCCGGGAGCCGCGGCGGCAGACCCGGCACGGTGAACGCCGTCGCCCGCTCGGTGCGCAGCACCGTCTCGTCGGTCACGTTCCAGCGCTGGTTCGCCGCCGAGGTCGGGGTGTACGTGGAGACCCTGGAGCCGTCCGCGGAGGACTGGCCGGTGACGTCGAGGAGCCGGCCGGTGGCGGCGTTGACGAAGGTCCAGGTGCCGTCTCCGGTGGTCGACAGGATCCACTGGGCCGCGTCGCCGGGCGCGCCCGTGTCTTCCTCGAGGACGGCCCGGCCGTCGCGCACCGCGAGCCGTGCGCCGGTCGTGGCGCTGAGGACGGCGTAGCGCTCACGGTTGCCGGTGCCGGAGGTCGACTGCCGCACCGACCACAGTTGCCTGGCGTCGGCCGGGTCGGTGGCGCGGATGACGACTCCGCTGCCGTCGTCCGACGGGGCGAGCGACCTACCGCTCTGTGCGCTCTGGAGCCGGTGGACATGGCCGGGCCGCACGAGCGCGGCGTCCTTCGCCACGCCGCCGACACCCTCGACGAGGAAGGTGGTGACCGACCTGGCGGGGACGGTGAGCGTGGCCGACCGGCCGGCGACCCGGACCGGGGTGCCCCGGACGAGGGCGCCGTCCGCACTGGTCACCACAGGGGTGACCGACGCCCCTGGCGCGACCTTGCCGAACCGGGAGAGATCGAGGGTCACCGAGCGCGCGGACGTGCCGGTGTTCACGTGCACCACGCTCGCCGCCCGGCCCGACCGGCGTACCGCCGCGACACTGGACGGGTCGTCGACCTTCACGAAGTGGTCGCCGGGCCGGATGAAGTGGGTGAAGTTCCGGATGGTGTGGAACTTCGAGTTGGCGCGGACCGGACAGGTCTCCATCGTGTCCTCGGCCGTGCAGTCGAAGGGCACGTGGATGCTGCCCCAGTTCTTGCCGGCGGCGGCCTGCGGGTTCGCGTCCTCGACCGGCTGCCAGAACACCCAGGCCGCGGGCTCCAGTTCGCGCATGTCGTCGACCATCCGGGTGGCGATGCCCAGGCCCGGTTCCATGCCGGTGAAGTCGGTGCCGGTGCCCCAGGTGCCCTCGACCTCGCTCATCCACAGCTTCTTGTCCGCGCCCTTGGCGATGTCGCGGGCGCTGGTGCGCATGCCGGTGCCGTAGGTGTGCACGTTGAGCTGGTCGACGGCGGCGCGCGCGGCGGCGTCGTAGGCGTTCCAGTTCTGGGTGAAGATGCTCGGGTTGGTCTCGTCCATCGCCGAGATCCGGGCATCGGTGGTGGCTTTGTCGAGCGCCTCGTCGAGGGCGAGGATCACCTTCTGCTGGAGGGCGGGACCGGCGTGCGCGCCTTCCTGGCGGCCCCCGGTGGGTTGGCCGTCGGCGCCCAACCGGGTTCCCCAGTAGGAGGTGTTGGGTTCGTTGAGCGGGGCGATGGTGTCGAACTCGATGCCGTGGGCCTGCTCCAGGCGCTCCGTCACCCGCACCAGGTAGGTGGCGAAGTCGTCGACGCGGTCGGCGCGGATCTGGTCGGCGCCCGCGTCGAACCCTCCGGAGACGTAACCGCTGACCGTCTGGAACCAGGGCGGGGAGTTGCTGAAGGCCTCCCAGTGGGTGACCTTGTCCTTCACCTGGTCCACCCACCAGCGCTGGCCCGCGTCGGCGTCCCCGTTCCAGTGGTCCGCATTGTTCGGATCCCACCAGTCCATGTCGTCCCGGGTGGTTCCCTCGGGGGCCTTCCAGAAGCCCTCCATGGTCGCGCCGGCCTTCATGTAGTCCTCGCGGACGTCGGGGGCGTTGCCGCCGCCGATGTTGTAGCGCGCGATGTTGAGGCGGAGTCCGTCCTCACCGAACAGCATGTCGACGAGGCGCTTCCGGACGGCGTCGGGGTAGCCGCCGGTGGCGTTGGCGAACCAGACGAGGCTCGTTCCCCACCCCTCGAACTCCTGCTGCTGGTAGGAGGGGTCGATCCGTACGGTGACCGCGCCCCGCGCCGGCGTGTCGGCGACGGCGGCGGGCGGGGTGACCAGACCGGCGCCGAGCGCCAGGGGGACGGCCGGCGTCAAGGCCCGGGCGAGGCGGTGTCGACGGGACACGGAACTGCCCACGGAAATTCCTTCCCTTGCACGGAGAGGAACAGAACCGACCACAATCGATCGGCCCCAGGGCATGCTTGACGACGGAAATGAACACGTCAAGACAGCGTGCGGGGTCCTGGTTCCGTGGGCGGGGCACCGGCCCGTGGCGTGCGGTCAGGCCGCCAGCGGGTTGGCCCGTGCCGCGGCCAGCAGGTACCAGGCGGTGGCCCCGGCATGCCGGTAGGGGTAGTAGCCGAACCCGAAACCGGTGTCGAGGGGGCTGCTCGCCGAGACCACCCCGGAACGCGTGGGGAGTGCCCGCCCGCCGATGGTCTGGTCGCCGCCGAGCAGGTCCTGGGCCCGCTCGACGGAGGCGAGCAGCCGCCGGGCCCGGCTCTCGTCGCCGGGGGCGTGCCGGTGGCGCAGGGCGAGCGCGAGGTGGGCCGTTCCCTCGAACCACACGCCGTTGCGGTCGGGTTTGGGCTGGCCCGCTGCGATCGGGGCGTCCTCGTTCGCCAGGAGACCGGCGGAGCTGAAGGTGACCCCTTCGTAGGACTGGCCCGCGGGCACCGTGCTGTTGCGCCGGTCGGCGGTGTCCAGGACGGACAGTTCGGTCGTGGCCCAGTCCAGGGAGCGGGCGTGGGCGGGGGAGGAGAGGGCGAGGTGGGTCCAGGTCTGGGTGTCCTCGGGGATCGGGGACGTGTTGATCGTCACGCCGTCGTTGGTGCCGGTGTAGAAGAAGCCCGCGGACGGTTCCCACATCTTCCGGACGAAGGCCGCCGCACGCGCGCGGCGCTCCCGCCAGACCGGGTCGCCGGTGAGCCGGGCTAGCCGCCCGAAGAGGCCGATCAGGTCGGTGTTGTGCTCGGTCGAGGTGAAGGGCAGCCGCCGGTCGGCGCCGTCGACGCCGAACTTGTACCCGCCGAGGGGTTCGTCGGTGCGGCCCACCCGCTCGATCCACTCGCCGATCCGCACCGCGCCGGTGAGGAAGCGGCGCTGGCCGGTCCGGCGGGCGAGGGCGCTCAGCGCGATGCCGGCCCAGGCCATGTCGCCCACGGCGGTGCCGGTGAAGCCGAACTGGGTGCCGACGTTGGCCGTCCCGTCCGCGCGGACGAAGCCGTACGGCTGCGGGGAGCCGTCGTAGAAGGTGTACGGGCCGGCGTTGTAGGCCTGGCGCAGCCGGCCGTCGTCGTGGGCGGGGTCGTGGGCCTGGGCGTAGAGGAGCGCGTCCCCGAGCGCCACGGCTCGCCGGTGGCCGTCGCCGGTGCGGGAGGCGAGGTGGGCGAGGATCGTGAGGGCGTTGTCGTAGGTGAACGCCGTGCTGAACAGGCCGGCCTGGTCGGTGTAGCTCTGGGTCAGCCGGACGGTGCCGTGCTCCGGGTAGGCGTCCATCGCCGCGGCGAGGAAGGCGTACGCCCGCCGCCGGGCCCCGGGGGGAGCCGTGGACGGGCGCTCCGCCGCCCCGGCCGGTCCGCTGCCGGCCGCGGTCAGGGCCGCGGCGCCGACGGCCAGTCCGGTCCCGATGAGCGCACGGCGGCTGAGGGCCGGGCGTCGACTGCCGGTCATGGGGCTCCTCGAGGGTGGGGCGTGGTGGCGAACGCGGAAACGGATGGGCTTGAGAGCGCTCTCACAGGTGCGCGCTCATTGTGCTGTCGCACCCGGTTCCGGTCAACGCCTGTGACGGGAAGGGAGGTTGAGAGGGGTGAGGTGTGATGTGCCGGTGCGCTCGCCGGGCGGGGAGACACCCCGGCTGACATGCGCCGCGGGCTCATCAGGTCAAGCGTCCCGGACTCTTGACTCGGAAAGCGGCAGTCGCGATCCTCGTCACACATCTTGTGCCGGTCATGACAAACCAGGGCTGGTCCTCGACTCCGAGGGCCCGGTCGTCGACCGTGCCGTCCCGCCGACCGATGGACGTGGGTAGTGACCATGGCTCGACGACGCCCGTACCGCCGACGCGAAGACGTCACCGTTGTGTCGCTGCTGCTCCTCCTGCTGGCCATGGCCCTCGGCCCCGCCCCCAGTGCGGGCGCGGCCGGCACCGACTGGTGGGAGCCGTCCGCGCGGCCCGCGCCGGACTCCCGGATCGACGTCACCGGCGCACCGTTCACCGGCACCGACGCCCGGGGCGAGGTGCGCGGCTTCGTCGACGCCCACAACCACCTGATGTCCAACGAGGCCTTCGGCGGGCGGCTCATCTGCGGCAGGACCTTCTCCGAGGCCGGGATAGCCGACGCGCTCAAGGACTGTCCCGAGCACTACCCCGACGGCACGCTCGCCGTCTTCGACTACATCACCCACGGCGGTGACGGCCGGCACGACCCGGTCGGCTGGCCGACCTTCGAGGACTGGCCCGCCCACGACTCGATGACGCACCAGGCCAACTACTACGCCTGGGTCGAACGCGCCTGGCGCGGCGGCCAGCGGGTCCTCGTCAACGACCTCGTCACCAACGGCGTGATCTGCTCGGTGTACTTCTTCAAGGACCGCGGCTGCGACGAGATGACCTCCATCCGGCTCCAGGCCAAGCTCACCTACGACCTGCAGGCCTACATCGACACGATGTACGGCGGCACCGGCAAGGGCTGGTTCCGCATCGTCACCGACAGCGCGCAGGCCCGCGAGGTCGTCCGGCAGGGCAAGCTGGCCGTCGTCCTCGGCGTCGAGACGTCCGAGCCGTTCGGCTGCAAGCAGATCCTGGACATCGCGCAGTGCGGCAAGGAGGACATCGACAAGGGACTGGACGAGCTGTACGCGCTGGGCGTGCGCAGCATGTTCCTGTGCCACAAGTTCGACAACGCGCTGTGCGGGGTCCGCTTCGACTCGGGCGGCCTCGGTACCGCCATCAACGTCGGACAGTTCCTGTCCACCGGCACCTTCTGGCAGACGGAGAAGTGCACCGGACCGCAGAAGGACAACCCCATCGGCACCGCGGCGGCACCCGAGGCGGAGGCGGGGCTGCCGGAGGGCGTCGAGGTCCCCGCGTACGACGAGGACGCCCGGTGCAACGTCCGCGGGCTCACCGACCTCGGTGAGTACGCCCTGCGCGGCATGATGAAACGCAAGATGATGGTCGAGATCGACCACATGAGCGTCAAGGCCACCGGCCGGGTGCTCGACATCCTCGAGGCCGAGTCCTACCCCGGCGTGCTCTCCTCCCACAGCTGGATGGACCTCGACTGGACCGAGCGCGTCTACTCCCTCGGCGGCTTCGTCGCCCAGTACATGCACGGCTCCGAGGCGTTCAGCGCGGAGGCGGAGCGCACCGACGCGCTGCGTGAGAAGTACGGCGTGGGCTACGGCTTCGGCACCGACTTCAACGGCGTCGGCGACCACCCCGCCCCGCGCGGCACCGACACCGCGAACCCCGTCACGTACCCCTTCCGCAGCGTCGACGGCGGCTCCCTCATCGACCGGCAGACCACCGGCGAACGCACCTGGGACTACAACACCGACGGCGCCGCCCACGCCGGCCTGATCCCCGACTGGATCGAGGACATCCGGCTCGTCGGCGGCCAGGGCGTGGTCGACGACCTCTTCCGCGGCGCCGAGTCCTACCTCGACACCTGGGGCGGCACGCAGAACCACCAGGCAGGCGCCGACCTCGCCAGGGGCGGAGCCGCCACGGCCAGTTCGCAGGAGTCGAACCCGTTCACCAGCCACGCCCCCGGGCGGGCCGTCGACGGGGACGCGGACACCCGCTGGGCCAGCGACTGGAGCGACGACCAGTGGCTGACCGTCGACCTCGGCTCCACCCACCTCGTCGGGCGCGTCACGCTCGACTGGGAGCGCGCCTACGGCAGGTCGTACCGCGTCGAGCTCTCCACCGACGGCCGGACCTGGCGGACCGCCTGGTCCACCACCTCCGGCGACGGCGGCCTGGACACCGCCCGGTTCACCGCCACACCGGCCCGCTACGTCCGCGTCCACGGCCTGGACCGCGGCACCGACTGGGGATACTCGCTGTACGAGGTCGGCGTCCACAGCGGCTGACGACCGGCCGGTACGAGCACGGGGGGGCACGGGCCATGGCACGGATGCCGTCGGCGCAACGGCGCCGGCAGCTCACGGAGGCGGCGATCACCGTGATGGCCCGGGACGGCGTCGCCAGGGCGACGACCCGGTCCATCGCCGCCGAGGCGGGGGTGTCCCTCAGCGTCTTCCACTACTGCTTCGACTCCAAGCAGGAACTGGTCGAGTCCGTCATCACCACCATCACCGACCACTCCGTGACGGTGGTGAGGGAAGCCCTGCGGGCCAGGGCCACCCTTGAGGAGACCGTCCGGGCCGGCTTCCAGGCCTACTGGGACCACGTCCGCGCCCACCCCGACGAGCACATGCTCACCTACGAACTGACGCAGTACGCGCTGCGCCGGCCCGGGTTCGCGCACCTGGCGCGCCGCCAGTACGAGGTGTACGCCGCCACCTACGCCGACCTCATCGACCAGCTGCGGCACACCATGGACTTCCGGCTCCGCGTGCCCGTCGCCGTGCTCGCCCGGTACCTGGCGGCCGTCACCGACGGGCTCACCCTGAACTACCTCGTGCTCGGCGACGACGCGACCTGGACCGGCATCCTCGACACGGTCACCGCCCACATCGCCGGCCTGGTCGACGCCGACACCTCGGCGTGAGCCCTCCGGGGCGACAGCGCCCCCGCCCCTGAGCAGGCACCGCCCGCGTGTGCGGTCCGCGTGCGGGGGAACTCGGGGCGCGCCCGGGAAGCCCCGGATGTGTTTCCAGGAGGTGCCATGACCGCTGATGCCGTGCGCTACGAGGACCGGACCGACAGCGAGGAGGACGTGCCCCTCGGCGGGTACGCGGTGCTGGCCGGCACCTTCACGACCGCTGCCGCCGTGTACGCCGGCGTGGCGCGGCGCCAAGGGGTGCGGCTGCCCCAGAACGTGCCCCCGTGGGACGTCGCGCTGCTGGGAGCGGCCACCTACAAGGCGGCCCGGCTGATCACCCGGGACAAGGTCACCAGCTTCCTGCGGGCGCCGTTCACCCGCCGCAAGGGCCACGCCCTCGGCAGTGAGGTCATGGACGAGCCGAGGGGCACGGGCGTGCGGCGCGCCGTCGGTGACCTGGTGTCCTGCCCGTTCTGCGTCTCTGTGTGGGTGGCCGGCGCCCTCGTCGGGGCCTACGCCTGGACGCCCAGGGGCACCCGCCTGGTCTGCGCGGGCCTCGGCGCCGTCTCCGTGGCGGACTGGCTGCAGTACGCCTGGACCTGGACCCAGCAGAGCACCGAGGAGTGAGAAGTGAGCACGATGAGCCACCGCACCCCGTCCCAGGCCGAAGGCGAACGGGACGACGAGGACACACAGGACACCACCGAGTACCCGACCCCCTCCCAGGCGGAGGGCGAACGCGACGACCAGGAGGACGCGGGCGAGGACGCGGGCCACGGGAACAGCGACGCGTGAGCGGGCCGCGGCGCCCTCACCCGACGCCGCGGCGCTTCATCCGACGCCGAGGCGCCTTCATCCGTCGACGCCGCGGCGGCCCTCGTCCGACTCACCCGACCGACGTACCGGCGGCCCTCACCCGATGTACCGGCGCGCCGACGACGACCGCCGGGCCCGCTGCAGCTCCGCCAGCCGGTGCTCGAGCTCCGGCGGCACGGGGGAGCGCTGCCTCAGCACCCAGGGCAGCCCGGCCGCCGCGTACGCGAAGGCCCGCAGCGAGGCCGTGTCGCGGGGGACCGTGACCATCAGGTGGAGGGTGCGGCGCAGGGCCGGCAGCAGCGGGCGGCGCAGCCAGGTGAACCAGAGCGTGTTGCGGATCCCGAGGACCCGGCGCGCCGTGCTGTCCCGCACGACCGACGCCTGGTGGTGGACCGTCAAGTCCTCGACGTAGCTCAGCCACCAGCCCCGCCGCAGCAGATCGGTGGCCAGGAGCTCCTCCTCCCCGCCCAGCCACAGGCCGGGATGGAAGCCGCCCGCCTCCCGGAAGGCGTCGGCGCGCAGGACGGTGGCGGCCGCGAGGAAGGATCCGAGAGCCGGTCCCGGCAGGAAGTCCGGACCGGACAGGGGCGACTCCCGCAGCTCCTTGACGACGGGATCCTCGGTGCCGGACGGCTCCACGACGATGCGGGCCGTCACCCCGGCCACCCGCGGGCGCTCGTCGAGCAGGTCCGCCGCCCGCCGCAGGCTGCCCGGCTCCCACCAGGTGTCGTCGTCACAGAACGCCACGTACGGGGTCCGCACCAGACGCACCGCCAGATTGCGTCCGACCGCGCCCAGGTTCTCTCCCGGCTCCAGCAGCACGACCTCGGGAAAGGCGCGCCGGACCGCCTCGGCGGTGCCGTCGCGGGAGGCGTTGTCGGTGACGATCACCCGGGGCCGCTCGGGCAGCTCACGCAGGCGCGTCAGCGTGCGCAGGAGCTCGGCGCGGCGGTTGTGCGTGATGACCACCACCGTCGTGCGGGGGTCCGTCTCCGTGGCGCGGGGGTCCTTCGCGGCCGTGCTCATGCCGGCCCGCCGTACGCACCGCCCCGGTCCAGCAGCCGGGCCGCCCGCTCGACCTGTGCCGGCAGCGGCCTGCGCCGCGCGAGGGTGGCGGGCAGACGGGCCGCCACCTCCCGCAGCGCGCGGCGGGCGCCCGGCTCGCCGGTGACCGCGGCGGCCGCGAGGCGCGCGCTGGCCCGTACGGCCACACCGAGGGGGCGGCGCAGCCACAGGGTGAGCACCTCGTTGCGCCGTACCAGATGGGCCCGCCCGTCCCGCCCCCCGGGCTCCGGGTGGTGGTGGGCCGTCAGCGTGGGCTCGTACGTCACGCCCCAGCCGGCGGCCGCGAGGTCGTAGGCGAGCAGGGTCTCCTCGCCGCCGAAGAAGAGCAGCGGATGGTAGCCGCCCGCCCCCAGGAAGGCGTCCCGGCGCACGACGCAGGCGCATCCCAGGAAACCGAGCACCGGGCGGCCCGGCAGGTCCGGCTCGTGGGGCAGGGGCGAGTCGGCCAGTACGGCGTTGAGCGGGTCCTCCGCCTCCTCGGGGCCGACGAGGGTACGGGCCGCCACCAGGCCCAGCCGGGGATACGCGTCGAGCAGGTCCGCCGCCCGCCGCAGCGCACCCGGCGTCCACCACGAGTCGTCGTCGCTGAACGCGACGTACGGGGTGGTGGCCAGCCGTACCGCGAGGTTGCGGCCCACGGCGCCGGTGTTCTCGGAGGGCCGCAGGACGCGGGGGGCGGCCGGGTGGTCGCGTAGCGCGAGGAAGGTCGCGTCGTCCGAGCCGTTGTCGACCACGATCACCGGCGGGCGCTCCGGCAGCGCGGTCAGGGCGTCGAGAGTCCGCAGGACACCGGCGCGCCGGTCACGGGTGATCACCGCGACCGTCACCCGGTCGTCCGGTGCCTCCTGGACGGGCACGGCCTCGCGGACGGGCTCAGCGGACACGGGCTTCCTCTCCCTTCCGGGGCGGGGCGGTCGTTCGGTCGGTGGCGCGCAGCAGGGCCAGGGCCGCGGCGGTGGCCTCGTCGGCCCCGATGCGCAGGAGCTGGGGATCGGGGACGGCGCCGTGCGGATCGCCCGGTGGTCCCGGCTTCCACAGGGCGACGTGACGCTCGGAGCGGGGCGGACCCCACAGCCGCGGGGACACCGGTCCGAACAGCGTCACGGACGGCGTGGCGTGGGCCACGGCGAGATGCGCGAGCCCCGTGTCACCGCTGACGACCAGCGCGGCGCGGGCCACCAGCGCCGACAGCTCGCCGAACGGCAGCCCGCCGCCCAGCACGTCCCGCTCCGGCAGGCCCGCACGGCCGGCGACGTCCAGGACCAGCGCGTCCTCCCGGGGACCGCCGGTGACCACGACCCGGTGACCGGCGTGACGCAGCTCCCGCGCGAGCGCGGCGTACCGCTCGGCGGGCCAGCGGCGGGACGCGGACTCCGCCCCCGGGTGCACGACCACGGCCCCCGGCGCCGGGGAGACCCCGGCCGGAGCGGGCAGCCGTACGTCGTCGGGGTCGGCGGCGATGCCGTAGGCCGCGAGGAAGCGGCACCACCGTGCGCGTTCGTGTTCGTCGGGCCGCCATTCGGGCGGCCGGGGGACGGGCTGGGCGAAGGCCAGCAGACGGCCGGGGGTGAGGGCGGCGAGCGCGTCACGGCTGGCGGGGCCGTTGCCGTGCAGGTCGATCGCCAGGTCCGGGGGCGGTCCCGGCCAGTGGCCCAGCGACGGCACCTCCCGGTTCGGGGCTTCGGCCGGGAACACGGCGTCCACGGCCGCCGTGGCCAGCGCGGCCTCACGCAGCGCCGGAGGCAGCGCCAGGACGACCCGGTGTCCCGGGAAGGCGCGGCGGACGCCCCGCAGCGCCGGGACCCCGGCGAGCAGGTCGCCGAGGCCCAGCGCGCGCAGCACCAGCAGGCGGGGACGGTGCGGCGCGGCGCTCACCCGTGCTCCCGTCCGTGCGCCAGACCGGCCGGCCGCGGCGACAGCGCCGCCTTCCGCGCGATACCGGTCGTGGAGCGGCCGTCCAGGTAGGGGAACAGGACGACCTGCCCGCCCCAGCTCTCCACGAGCGGTGCCTCCGGAAGCCGTTCCAGGGCGTAGTCGCCGCCCTTCGCCCAGATGTGCGGACGCAGCTCGGCGAGCAGCCGCTCCGGGGTGTCCTCGTCGAACACGGCCACCGCGTCCACGCACTCCAGGGCGCGCAGCACCCGGAGCCGGTCCGCGACCGGCACGAGCGGCCGCCCGTCGCCCTTGCGGCGGCGCACGGACGCGTCGGAGTTGACGCACACCACCAGACAGTCCCCGGTGCGGCGGGCGGCCTGGAGCAGGGCCACATGGCCGGCGTGCAGCAGGTCGAAGCAGCCACCGGCGGCGACGACGGTCCCGCCCGCGGCCCGCACCCGGGCGGCGGTGCGCAGGGCGTCCTCCGTCGGGTCGCCGTCGGCCGGGGGAAGGGCGGCCGGGGTGGTCGCCGGGTCCGTCCCGAACGAGCGGACGCCTCCCTCGGCGACGTACCGGGTCGCCGCGTGCACGGCTCCCCGGACGGCGGTCTCGGTGAGCTCGCCGTCCGCCAGGAGCCCGGCGGCGGTGGCGGCGAAGCGGTCGCCGGCTCCGCAGGCGTCACCCTCCGCCGTCACCGGCGACGGCACCAGCAGCGGCGTCTCGCCGTGCGACAGCAGCGCCCCCCGCCCACCCAGGGTGACGGCCACGGACGCGGCCTGCCAGGCCCGGACCAGGGCGTCGGCGTCCCGTGCCGCCGTCTGCAGCGCACTGGCGTCCGCGTGGGGTTCCCCACCGGCGAAGACGCGCGCCTCACCCGCCGACGGCGTCACCAGCCGGACGCCGGGCACCGGCGGCACCCCGCGCGGATGCGGGTCCCAGACGACGGGCACCCGCGCGGCCGCCGCCTCCAGCTCCTCGCCCAGGACCTCGGCGGTACCGCGGCCGTAGTCGGCGACGAGGACGGCACCGGCCTCGGCGACGGCCCGCCGCGCCTCGTCCGTCGCCTCCCGGGCCCGGCCCTCGCCGTCGTCCAGCCGCAGCAGGGGAGTGCCCTCCGCGAGGACCCGGGTCTTGCTGGACAGGGCGCCGGTCAGCGGCAGCCGTACCAGGCGCAGCCGGTCGCCCAGCAGCCGGACGAGCTGCTCGCTGGCCTCGTCGTCGCCGAGCGCGGTGACCAGGGTGACGGGCCTGCCGTCGGCCGCCGCGAGCACGGCCGCGAGCGCGGCTCCCCCGGGCCGGGAGGTGCGCCGGGCCTCGCTGACGACCGGCACGGGCGCGTCGGGGGCCAGCCGCTCGGCCCGCCCGCACAGGTCGTGATCGAGCAGCGCGTCCCCCACGACGAGCAGCGGGGCCGGGGTACTCATACGCCGTCCTTCCGCGTCACGGGCGTCCACCGGTCGTGTGTGCGCCGCCGCTCGACCGACGCGCGCCGTTCGACGGTCCGGTCGAAGGACTCGCAGAGCATGTGCACGGACACGAGGTGCAGCTCCTGGACCGTGGCGGTCGTCGCCGCCTCCACGCACAGGGCCGCGTCCGCGGTGCCCTCCAGAGGATTCGGCGCCGGCCCGGTGAGGGCCCAGACGGTCATGCCGAGCCGGTGGGCCTCCTTCGCGGCGACGAGCAGGTTCGCGCTGGCGCCGCTGGTCGACAGCAGTATCAGCACGTCCCCGGCCCGACCGTGCGCGACGACCTGCCGGGCGAAGATCTCCTGCACGCCGTAGTCGTTGGCGATCGCGGTCGTGGAGGAGGTGTCGGCGTGCAGGGCGAGCGCGGAGAACGGCGGGCGGTCGTCGCGGTAGCGGCCGACCAGCTCGGCGGTCAGGTGCTGAGCCTGCGCGGCGCTTCCCCCGTTGCCCGCGACGAGAAGCCGGGCACCCGCTCCCAGCCGGTCGGCGAGCTGGGAGCCCCACCGCTGCAGGACGGGGGCGGCGTACTCGCGGAAGCCCCCGAGCGCCTTCATCAGGTCGTCGCAGTGCGTGTCATCGGCGGCGGTCTTCATCGGACGACTCCCGAGAGCGAGGGGACGGAGGACACGGCGCCGTACACCTTCACCACCCCGTCGGTGACGCGGTCCCAGGTGTAGCGGGCGAGGACGCGGCGCCGGCCGGCGGCGCCGTACCGGGCGAGCCGGGCCGGGTCGTCGAGGAGGCCGCGGACGGTGGCGGCGAGGTCGTGGTCGTCGTCGGCCGGGACGAGCACGCCGGTGACGTCGTCCACCACGGTGTCGAGCTGCCCGCCGACGGCGGTGGCGACCACGGGAGCACAGCAGGCCATCGCCTCCACCGGGACGATGCCGAACGGCTCGTAGCGGGGCAGCGACAGCACCAGGTCCGCGCCGGACATCAACCGGGGCATCCGGGTGGGGTTCACCCCGCCCAGCAGCGTCACCCGGTCGGCGACCCCGCACTCCTTCGCGATCGCGCACAGCCGCTCCGCCTCGGGCTCGGCCCCCAGCAGAGCCGGTTCGGGCCCGCCCGCGATGAGGAGCTCGGCGTCGGGCACGTCGGCCAGGGCCCGGATCGCCCGGTCGAAGCCCTTGCGCGGGACGAGCCGGCCGACCGAGAGCAGCCGTCGGGGCCCGGACGCGGGCCGCCGGGCGGCGGCGACCGGGGCGAACACCGTGGGGTCCACCCCGCACGGGACGACGGAGATCCGGTCGCGGGGCAGACCCATGGCGACCAGCTCGGCCACCTCGTCCTCACACGTCGCGATGATGCCGGCGCACTCCCGTCCGACCGCCGTCTCGATCGCGACGCGCTGCGGCGGACTGGTGTCGGCGGCGCCCTGGTGCCGCTTCTTCACCGTGCCGAGCGCGTGGTACGTCTGCACCACCGGCACGCCCAGGGCGCGTGCCCCGGCCACCGCAGCCATCCCGGACATCCAGAAGTGGGCGTGCACCACGTCGGGCGGCTCGGCGGCCCACTCCCGCGCCAGCCACGCGCCGAACTCCGGTATGTACGGCAGGAGTTCGTCCTTGGGTATCGGAGCCGGCGGGCCGGCGGGCACGTGCACCACCTTCACGCCGTCCGGTGTGGTGACCCGTTCCGGCGCCCGGGGGTCGTCGCGGCGCGTGTACACGGCGACCTCGTGGCCCCGGCGGGCCAGCTGCCCGGCGAGTTGGGCCACGTACACGTTCTGTCCGCCCGCGTCCGGGCCGCCGAGCTCGGCCAGTGGGCTGGCGTGCTCGGAGACCATGGCGACGCGGCCGGCCGTCGGGTGGCTGGGGCTCATCGGGTGACCTCCTTGATCAGGCGTTCCCAGTCGTCCCGGAAACGCCGTTCTCCGTAGCGGGCCTGGACCGCGGCCCTGGCGGCCTCCCCTGTCACGCGGGCGTACGCGGGATCCGCGGCGAAACGGCGCACGGCGTCCTCCAGCACGTCGAACCGGTTGGAGACCACCCCGGCTCCCTCCGGCACGGCCTCCCGCACCTCGGTGGTGTCGAGCGCCACCACGGGCATGCCGAGGAACATCGCCTCGAGCAGGGAGAGCCCGAGCGACGTCCACCGGACGGGATGCAGGTACAGACGGCAGCGGGCCATCGCCGGATGCAGTTCGCCCTGCGGCAGGTCCCGGCTGCGGCAGCGCTCGGCCGGCAGCCCCAGGTGGTCGGCGAGTCCTTCGGTGCGCATGCCGAAGACGTCCAGCGGCACCGCGCGGGCGAACCGGGGCAGCAGGTCCGTCCCGGTCGTACGGCCGCGCCGCACGGGCTCGTTGACGACGACCGCGGCGCGGGCCTCCTCGCCCGTCCACAGGTGACCGGGGTCGATGATGCCGTGCTCGATCACCGCGGTGGGCGCGCGGCCGCTGTCCCACATCAGCCGGTTGAAGTGGGTGACGTGCACGAGCGTGATGTCGGTGCGGTCGGCGAGGGGATGGCGGCTGTCGACGGCCGTCCCGTGCGGGCTGTTGTGCTCGACGTACACGGCGGGCACGTCGACGCCGGGCCGGCGGCCCGTCCACTCCCGGGCCAGCTCCAGCTCGTGCGGCCGCTGCAGCACCATCAGGTCGATGTCGGCGTCGCGCAGCTCGGCCGGGCTCGACTCCCGCACCGTGCGCGGCCAGTCCCACGTCCTGGCCCGGCCCAGCCCGTCCGGGCCGCGCTCGGGCGTCACCGGGACGAGGAAGGTGTACGGGCCCTGGACGAACGACGTCAGCCATGAGCCGTGCACATGCCAGACAAGAATGTTCATGCGCGCTCCTTGAGGAGTTTCCGCACCGCCTGCACCACGTCCTGGCCCGTGACCTCGTCCAGGCACGGATGGCCGGGTACGGGGCAGTTCCGGGCCCGGCTGTCCGCGCACGGCGCCCCCTGATCGCCGAGCAGCACGCTCGGCACGCCGTACGGCCCCCACCGCTCCGCCGGGACGACGGGCGCGAACAGGGACACGACCGGCGTGCCGACGGCCGCGGCCAGATGGGCGGGACCGGTGTTGCCGCACACCACGACGTCGGCCGTGCGCAGCACGCCCGCCAGGATGCGCGGCTCCGTCTTGCCGCCGAGGTCCACCGCCGTGCCCCCGCTCACCCGCCGGGTCAGCTCCGTCTCTCCCGGACCGCCGGTGACGATCACCCGGTGACCGGCGTCGGCGAGCAGGGCCACGGCCTCGGCGCAGCGTCCGGGACTCCAGGCGCGGGCCGGCGCGCTGGCCCCGGGGTGGACGACGACGTACGGCCCGTTGCCGGTCAGCGCGATGGTGTCCGGCGGCGGCAGCACCCGCAGCCGGCCGTCGTCCCCCGGATGCGGCCGGAACCCCATCGCCACGGCGGTGTCGAGCGCGGCCTCGGCCTCGTGCCGGCCGGGCAGTCGCCGGTGCCGTACGTCGAGGAGCCTGCCCGGGTGGTCGACGCTGTCGGCGCCGATCCGGCCGACGCCGGCCATCCGCAGCAGCAGGGCCGTGGGCAGCGGGCTCTGATGGAACGAGGTGAGGACGAGCGCGACGTCGAACGCGGCCTCCCGCAGCCGGCGCACCAGGTCGTCCACGTCGGCCTCCTGGACCGAGGGCGGATCCACGCCCTCCCACGGCGCCGCCCACACGATCACCTCGTCGACTCCGGGCAGCAGCCGGGCCGCGGGTTCGCCGCGCGGGCCGCAGAGCATCGTCACCCCGGAACTGTGCGCGGCGACCGCGCGGACGGCGGGCCCGGCGAGCAGCACGTCGCCGAAACTGTCGAGCCGTACCACCAGTGCCTTCACGACGCGCCTCCCCGGGCCCCGGCCAGGACCAGGCGGACCGCCGCCGGCAGGTCCCCGGCGGTGAGGGGTGCCGACGCGACCTCTTCCGGCCGGGTCGCCGCGTTCGGCACCAGAACGCCCCGGGCGCCCGCCGCGCGGGCGGCCAGGACGTCGGCCGCGATGTCGCCGATCACCACGCAGTCGCCCGGATCCACCCCCAGGCGCCGGGCGGCCTCGAACACCAGCCCCGGCCGGGGCTTGCGGCAGTCGCAGCCGTCGTCGGGCAGGTGCGGGCAGTACACCCAGGTGCCCAGGCCGCCGAGCAGGGCGTCGGCCCGGTCGTTGACGCGCCGGACGTCGTCGTGCGTGAGCAGCCCGCGGCCGATGCCCGACTGGTTGCTGACCACGCCGGTCGGGACGCCCTCGGCCCGCAGCAGATCGAGGGCCCGCCGCGCGCCGGGCATGAGACGCACCAGGCCGGGGTCGCCGTTGTAGGGGACGTCCTCCACGAGGGTGCCGTCACGGTCGAAGAGGACGGCGGCGACGGGGGAGCGGGGGAGCGTGACAGGGCCGGCCGTGAGCCCGGGGGCCGAGCCGTCCTGACCTGGACGGGCCGTCGCCGGGGGGCGTACGTCCCGCCGTGCGGCGGGGGTGTCCGCCGGAGTCGGACGGTGGTTCATGGGGCGCGCGGCCGTGGGCGGCGCGGTGGGGCGGTTCTCGGCGTGGGCTGTCGGGTGTGTGGCGTGGTGGGTGACGTCGTGTCCTGCGGCGGGGGTGTCCGTCGGGCGGTGGGGCATCGGGTGCGCGGCCGTGGGCGGCGCGGTGGGGCGGGCCCCGGCGCTCCGCGCGGTGCAGGGGCTCGTGGGGTACCCGGCCGCGGCGGGAAGCGCGGCCCGGCCGGCCCCGGTGCTCGTCGGGGCGGGGTGGGTCTTCGCGCGGGCGTTCACGGCCTGCCTCCCACCGGCATGGCGCCCCGGTGCCGTAGCCGGCCGTGGAGCCAGTGGCCGACCGCGAGCGGCGGGATGAGCACGCTCGTCGACAGCATGGTGGTGATCTCGTGCCGCGTCCGGGGGCCGGGACCGATGCGGGCCAGCGCGAACTCGGCCGTGCCCAGTGTCCACAGGGCGCCGGCCACACCGGCGGCGCGGTGGCGGCCGGTCAGCGCGCAGGCCGACGCGGCGAGCGCGGCGGCCGTCACCAGGACGTGCCGGGGGAGCCGCCCGCGGGGCGCTTCGGCACGGGTCCACCAGTCGCGGCCGTGCAGCCGGTTCATCAGGGCGTCGTCCGCGTTGCCGCGCTGGGCCCGCACCGACACCCACCGGTCGGCCGGGCGGACGGGGTGGCGGGTGCACCGCCGGCCGCGGCGGAGGGTCCAGCCGGCCTCCTGGACGCGCAGCGCGAGATCGGCGTCCTCGCGGAAGGCCCGGCGGAACCGCTCGTCGAACCCGCCGACGTCGGCCAGCGTGTCCGTGCGGTAGGCCATGTCGGCGGTGGCCCAGGCGGCCTGCTCCAGCCCGGCGGTACCCCGCTCCCAGTCGGTCGGCCTGCGGTCCTCTGGCAGGGGGACGGTCAGCCGCCCCTGGACGCCGCCCGTGTCCGCGTCGGCCGCCCCCAGGTCCTCGGCGAGGAGGCGGGACCAGTCCGGCAGCACCTGCACGTCGTCGTCGAGGAAGACCGTCCACGGCGTGCCGACCGTGTGCCAGCCGGTGTTGCGGGCGGCCGCCGGGCCCCGGCCGCCCGAGCGCAGGATGCGGATCCGGTCGCGCAGGACGCCGGCCGCCTCCAACGGCAACGCGCCGGTGGGTGCGGGGCGGTCGTCGACCACGACGACCTCCTCGGGCGGGTGGTCCGCGGCCGCGGCGAGCGCGCGCAGACAGTCGGCGAGGCAGGGACGCCCGATCGTCGGCACGACGACGGAGTAGGCGGGGGCGTCCCGCACGGCGGAGGCGCCCGTCCCGGCGAACGCGTCCGTCATGCGAACACCTTCTTCCGCCGGATCGCGAACGGTCCGAGCGCGAGCAGGTCCACGGGCGCGGAGCCGAAGCACTCCAGGGCGTCCCGCGGGTCGTCGACCATTGGCCGGCCCGCGGTGTTGAGACTGGTGTTGACCACCACCGGCAGCCCCGTCCGGCGCTCGAAGCCGTCGATCATCCGCGCCACCAGCGGCTCGTCGGCCCGGTCCACGGTCTGGATCCGCGCCGTGCCGTCCACGTGGACGACGGCCGGGATCCGCTCCCGCCACTCGGCGGCGACCTCGTGCACGAACAGCATGTACGGGCTGGGCAGCGGCCCGTCGAAGAGGTCCGCGGCCCGTTCCGCCAGCACCATGGGGGCGACCGGCCGGAACTCCTCCCGCCCCTTCACGGCGTTGAGACGGTCCAGGTTCTCGGCGCGCCCGGGATGGGCCAGCAGCGAGCGGTGACCGAGCGCCCGGGGACCGTACTCGCTGCGGCCCTGGAACCAGGCCACGACCCCGTCCCGGGCCAGCTCCTCGGCGACGGCCTCGGCGATGTCGCCGGGCTCCTCGTAGGGGACGGCCGCCCGCTCCAGCCAGGCGCGCAGTTCGGCGTCGCTCCAGCCGCGGCCCAGGGCGGCGGTCGGCATGGCCTCCACCGTCTCCTTCTGGTGGGCGACGTGCAGCGCGGCGCCCAGCGCCGTGCCCGCGTCACCGGCCGCCGGCTGCACCCACACGTGTTCGAACGGTCCCTCCCGGTACAGCCGGGTGTTGGCCACGCAGTTGAGGGCCACCCCGCCCGCCAGCGTCAGCACGTCCTCACCGGTGCGCTCGTGCAGCCACCGCACCAGCCCCAGCAGGACCTCCTCCAGACAGGCCTGCGCGCTGGCGGCCACGTCGGCGTGGTCCTGCGTCCACGGGGCGCCCGCCGGGCGCGGCGGCACCAGCGAGGACCAGGGCACGGGCCGGGCCCGGAAACCGCCCTCGCCGTCCAGTCCGACGTACTCGCGCAGCCGGTCGAGGAAGCGCGGCTGTCCGTACGAGGCGAGGGCCATCACCTTGAACTCGTCGCTGCTGCGCAGGAAGCCGAGGTGCTGGGTGAGGTCCTCGTAGAACAGGCCCATCGAGTCGGGCAGCGACTGCGAGGCCAGCACCGTGAGTTCACGGTTCGCGTAGCGGCCCGCGAGATGGGAGCCGCACTCCCCGCGGCCGTCGAGCACCAGGACGGCGCAGTCCGGGTGGGGAGAGGCCTGGCCGGCCGAGGCGGCGTGCGCCACGTGGTGGGGGACGAAGCGGACCTTCGCCGGATCGAGCCCGGGCAGGGCCTCGGCGAGGAACTCGGGGGCGCGGCGCGCGTATTCCTGACGCAGGTGGTCCCAGGGGTCGTGCAGCCCCAGCTGGTCCGCCGGCCGGGCGAGGTCGGGGTCGTAGGAGTAGGCGACCGCGTCCAGCTCGGACGGGTCGAGCCCGGCCTGCTCCAGACACCAGCGGGCGGACAGCTCGGGCAGCTCCCACGCGGAGAAGGGGACGGGCCGCTTGCCGTGCTTGCGCCGGCTGAAGCGTTCCTCCTCCGTGGCGGCCACGATCCTGCCGTCCATGACGAGGGCGGCGGCGGGGTCGTGGAAGAGGGCGTTGATTCCCAGGACGCGCATACAGTGCCTCCGTGGCGGCGTGGTGGAAGACGTCTCAGACCTGCGGCGCCGGCTCCCGCGTCGGCTGCGTCGCGGCGAAGTAGGCGATCGTGTGCTTGATCCCCTCCTCCCAGGGCACCTTGGGCGCCCACCCCAGCAGCTCCCGGGCGAGGGTGGTGTCCGGGCGGCGACGCTGGGGATCGTCGACGGGGCGGTCGACGAACTCGATGCGTGAGGAGGACCCCGTCAGCTCCACCACCCGGCGGGCTATGTCACGGACCGTGACCTCGTCGCTGCCGCCGATGTTGACGGGCCGCACCGAGTGGCTCGCGGCCACCAGCAGGATCCCGTCCACGGTGTCGTCCACGTAGCACAGCGACCGCGTCTGGCTGCCGTCGCCCGCCACCGTCAGGGGTTCGCCGGCCAGCGCCTGGCAGACGAAGGTCGGGACGGCACGACCGTCGTGGGCGCGCATCCGCGGCCCGTACGTGTTGAACAGGCGTACGATCCCGGCGTCGGTGTCCCGGGCCCGCACATGGGCGGTCACCAGCGCCTCGGAGAACCGCTTGGCCTCGTCGTAGACGCTGCGCGGGCCGACCGGGTTGACGTTGCCCCAGTAGTCCTCGCGCTGCGGATGCACCAGGGGATCGCCGTACACCTCGGACGTCGAGGCCAGCAGGAACCGGGCCCCGTCGCGCTCCGCGACGGTCAGCATGTTCCGGGTGCCGAGGCTGCCCACGTCGAGCGTCTCCAGGGGCAGCCGCAGGTAGTCGGCGGGGGACGCCGGGCACGCGAAGTGCAGGACGACGTCGTACGGCCCCGCCAGCCGGTCCGGGCAGTCGGGCGCGGAGACGTCGCACTCGACGAACCGGAAGCCGGGGTGGCGCTGGAGGTGGGTGATGTTCCCGCGTGAACCCGACACGAGGTTGTCCACGCAGTCGACTTCGGCACCTGAACTCAGCAGGCGCTCGCACAGATGGCTGCCGAGGAAGCCGGCGCCGCCGGTCACCACGGCGCGTCGCCAGGGGAGGGGGGAGGTCGCGTCAGTCATGGGACACCCTTCAGCCGCTTCCGGAGGCGCTGTGACACGGCGCCCGGGGTCCGGCGCGGCACGGGGAGGATCGGGGGGACAGTGAGGGAACAGGACGCTCCAGTCGCGCCGGTCACCGGCGCGGTCCTGGCCGGGCCGCCGTTTTCCCGACGACTCCGGGCTGAATGTGCCTAACGAGTAGCTTTCACACCTTGATCCCTATTGTGCGTACGGGGCGACTCATCCGCGACTCCTGCCGCGCACGCACCACCGGCCCCGCGGTTCCCGTGACGCACCGGTGTCGATCTCAGGACGCGGGGCACTCGTGCCCGTGGCGGATCCGTCCCGGAGCCGTCGTGTCCAGGCTGGAGGTGGAGGACATGGGTCATGGTGGGAACGTCATCGACGAACTGGTGACCGATCACCGCGAGGTCGAGGAGCTCTTCGGCAAGATCGAGGCGCTGCCGTCCGGACACGAGGACCGCAAGCTGTACGCCGACCAGGCCACGATGGAGTTGGTCCGGCACTCGGTGGCGGAGGAGGCCTACCTGTACCCGGCCGTGCGCGAGCACATGACCGGCGGGGACGCCCTGGCCGACAAGGAGCTCGAGGACCACGCCAAGGCCGAGCAGATCATGAAGGACCTGGAGGGCTGCGAGGCGGGCGACGCCGAGTTCGACCGGCTGATCGGCATGCTGATGAGCGAGATCCGCGAGCACGTGGCCGACGAGGAGGGCAACCTCTTCCCCAGGCTGCGCGCGTCGTGTCCCCCGGACGCCCTCGACGAGCTGGGCGACAAGGTGCGCCAGGCGAAGAAGACGGCACCGACACGCCCCCACCCGTCCGCCCCGGACAAGCCGCCGGCCAACAAGCTGCTGGCGCCGGGCGTCGGCATGGTCGACCGGATGCGTGACGCGCTGACCGGGCGGGGCAAGAAGAGCTGACGCCGGCCGTGAGCCTGACGCCGGCCCCGGCGGTTCGGTGCCGCTCCGGAGGCGCTCCGGCTCGTGCGGGCGCGTGTGGACCCGTTCAGGGGCGTGCTCGCCTCTGCACGCTTGTGAGCAACCACACTTGACACGGCAAAGACCCGAGGACCGGGGTGACTTGAGGATCGCGGCGGCGGGGCCGCGCGGGGCGCCCGCGCCGCGTGCCCGCCCCCCGAGGCCCCCCAGGAGG
>NZ_JBITEN010000001.1:664060-724058 GCF_044455165.1 Streptomyces sp. NPDC051315 | reverse complement strand
AGCGGGTCGTGGCGGTGCGGCGCAGCCCGTCGCTCAGCGCTGCACAGCCACGTTCCACTGCTACCGACAGGCAGCCGTACGCCCAACGCGCGACGGGCTCGCCGCACCGCCACGGCCCCGACCCACCCCGCACCGCACGCGCAAACGGCCACCGGCACCGACCCGCACGTCCCCCCGGACACCCCGCACCGGACACACCCCACCCGGACACGCTCACCCCGGCACGCACCACCCGCACACACCCACCCCGCCACACCTCACCCCGCCACACCTCACCCCGGCACGCACCACCCCGCACACCCCTCCCGCACCCCCGGCCACCCCCCAGCCCCCCTCCCGACCACCGGCGTGTCGTCGACGCCGTGGTGCACACTGGCCAGATCGGCACCACGTCAGGGAGCGCACCGTGATCGCGTCCACCGCGTCCACCGGAGAGGGACACCACCGACACCCACGCCAGGCCCACGTCGACCCGCTGGCCGGCCGCCGCACCCCGGGCGATCCGCCCTGGGACGTCTACCTCACCGGCACCGTCTTCCTCGACATCATCTTCACCGGCCTCGACTCCGCCCCGGTCCGCGGCACCGAGTCCTGGGCGCGCGGCATGGGCTCGAGCCCCGGCGGCGTGGCCAACATGGCCACCGCCCTCGCCCGCCTCGGCCTGCGGACGTCCCTCGCCGCGGCATTCGGCGACGACCACTACGGCGAGTACTGCTGGGACGCCCTGGAACAGGGCGAGGGCATCGACCTCACCGCCTCCCGCACGGTCCCCGACTGGCACTCCCCGGTCACCGTCTCCATGGCCTACGAGGGCGAACGCACGATGGTCTCCCACGGCCACGAACCACCCCCGGAGGAGCTCGCCGTCGCCTCCCCGCCGCACGCCCGCGCCGCCGTGGCCTCCCTCACGCCCGGCAAGCGCGACCCCTGGATCGCGCAGGCCGCGAGCCGGGGCACCCGGGTCTTCGCCGACGTCGGCTGGGACGACACCGGCGCCTGGGACCTGGCCGGCCTCGCCGACCTGGAGCACTGCGAGGCCTTCCTGCCGAACGCGGAGGAGGCCATGCGCTACACCGGCACCACCTGTCCCCGCGCCGCCGCCCACGCCCTCACCGCACACGTGCCGCTCGCGGTCGTCACCCTCGGCGCGGACGGCGCGTACGCGGTGGACCGGCGCACGGGCGAGACCGCCGAGGTCCCGGCCATCGCGGTGGAGGCCCTCGACCCCACCGGTGCCGGAGACGTCTTCGTGGCGGGCTTCGTCACCGGCACCCTGGCGGAGTGGCCGCTCGCCGACCGTCTCGCCTTCGCCGGCCTGACCGCGGCCCTCTCGGTCCAGGAATTCGGCGGATCGCTCTCCGCCCCGGGGTGGTCGGAGATCGCGGCCTGGTGGCGAAGGGTGCAGTCGGTCGAGGGGCAGGCCGCCGAGGCGCTGCGCAGGTACGAGTTCCTGACGGACCTCCTCCCCACGCAGGAGCCCACACCGTGGCCCCGCCGCAGGGCGGTCCCCACGATCGGCTTCCGCCGGTCGGCGTGAGCCTCACCTCCGAGTCGCCCGCGAACTCCGCCCCCGGGTCACCCCCGAACCCCGCCCCCGGGCCGCCCACGAGACCCCCACCCCGCCCGGCGCGCCCGCACCCCGCCCGGCACGGCGCCCCCACCAGCCCGGCCTGCCCCACCCCGAGGACAGGAAAAGTCCTACGGCGATGTCAGCCCCCTGGCGTACCCTTGAACTCGCCAGGCCTCCCTCGTGGCAGGCGAGACGCATCCGGGAGGACGTAGAGGCCCTCGGGCCGGCCTATGACTCAGACACCCACAGCTCACACGCCCGCGCAGGGCAAGGCGAGAGCGCAGTTCACCGTTCCCGCCCAGCACCCCATGGTGACCGTGCTGGGATCCGGCGACTCGCTCCTGCGCGTGATCGAGACGGCTTTCCCGGCGGCCGACATCCACGTCCGGGGCAACGAGATCAGCGCGGTCGGCGATCCCCGGGAAGTCGCCATGATCCAGCGCCTGTTCGACGAGATGATGCTGGTGCTCCGCACCGGGCAGCCGATGACGGAGGACGCAGTGGAACGCTCGATCGCCATGCTGCGGGCGAGTGAGAACGGGACGAGTGACGGCCAGGAGACCCCGGCCGAGGTACTGACGCAGAACATCCTGTCCTCGCGCGGCCGCACCATCCGACCCAAGACCCTCAACCAGAAGCGGTACGTCGACGCGATCGACAAGCACACGATCGTCTTCGGCATCGGCCCCGCGGGCACCGGCAAGACCTACCTGGCCATGGCCAAGGCGGTCCAGGCCCTGCAGTCCAAGCAGGTCAACCGCATCATCCTGACCCGCCCCGCGGTCGAAGCGGGCGAGCGTCTGGGCTTCCTGCCCGGCACGCTCTACGAGAAGATCGACCCCTATCTGCGCCCGCTGTACGACGCGCTGCACGACATGCTGGACCCGGACTCGATCCCGCGTCTGATGGCGGCGGGGACCATCGAGGTGGCGCCGCTCGCCTACATGAGGGGCAGGACGCTCAACGACGCCTTCATCATCCTGGACGAGGCCCAGAACACGAGCCCCGAGCAGATGAAGATGTTCCTCACCCGCCTCGGCTTCGACTCGAAGATCGTGATCACGGGTGACGTGACCCAGGTCGACCTGCCCACCGGCACCAAGTCGGGCCTGCGTCAGGTGCAGGACATCCTGGAGGGCGTCGACGACGTCCACTTCGCCCGGTTGTCGTCCCACGACGTCGTACGGCACAAGCTGGTGGGCCGTATCGTCGACGCGTACGAGAAGTACGACGACAAGCACGGCACGGAGAACGGCACGCACAAGGGCGGCCGGGGGAAGTCCGGGCACAAGGGGAAGTAGCCGAGCACGACCATGTCGATCGACGTCAACAACGAGTCCGGAACCGAGGTCGACGAGCAGGCGATCCTCGACATCGCCCGCTACGCGCTCGCACGGATGCGCATCCACCCGCTCTCCGAGCTCTCGGTGATCGTCGTGGACGCCGACGCCATGGAGCAGCTCCACGTCCAGTGGATGGACCTGCCGGGGCCGACCGACGTCATGTCGTTCCCGATGGACGAGCTGCGGCCGCCGTCGAAGGACGACGACGAGCCCCCGCAGGGGCTCCTCGGCGACATCGTGCTGTGTCCGGAGGTCGCGGCCCGGCAGG
This sequence comes from Streptomyces sp. NPDC051315, assembly GCF_044455165.1. Classification (NCBI taxonomy): domain Bacteria; kingdom Bacillati; phylum Actinomycetota; class Actinomycetes; order Kitasatosporales; family Streptomycetaceae; genus Streptomyces; species Streptomyces sp. NPDC051315. Next base: position 720,877 of record NZ_JBITEN010000001.1, on the reverse strand, counting down.
GCGCGGAGGCGCCCACGCAGCACTCCATGGACGAGGAGCTCCAGCTGCTCACCGTCCACGGTGTGCTGCACCTGCTGGGCTACGACCACGAGGAGCCCGACGAGAAGGCCGAGATGTTCGGCCTGCAGGCGGCCATCGTGGACGGCTGGCGTGCGGAGAAGGGCCTGACCGGCCCGTCCCCGGCCCCGACCGTGTCATGAGCCCGTCCCTCGTGTCCGGCGCGATCGCCCTGGTCGTCGTCGCGTGGCTCGCCGCCTGCGCGGAGGCGGGCCTCGCGCGCGTCTCCAGCTTCCGCGCCGAGGAGGCCGTCCGCTCGGGCCGGCGCGGCAGCGGGAAACTCGCCCAGATCGCCGCCGACCCCACCCGCTACCTCAACGTGGCGCTGCTGGTCCGCGTCGCCTGCGAGATGGCGGCGGCCGCGCTGGTCACCTACGCCTGCCTCCGGCAGTTCGACGGCACGGCCACGGCCCTGCTCGCCGCGATCGGCGTGATGGTCCTCGTGTCGTACGTCGCCGTCGGTGTCTCCCCGCGCACGATCGGCCGTCAGCACCCGCTGAACACGGCGACGGCCGCCGCGTACGTCCTGCTGCCGCTGGCCCGGATCATGGGCCCGATCCCGTCGCTGCTGATCCTCATCGGCAACGCGCTCACGCCCGGCAAGGGCTTCCGGCGCGGCCCCTTCGCCTCCGAGGCGGAGCTGCGCGCGCTGGTCGACCTCGCCGAGAAGGAGTCGCTGATCGAGGACGACGAGCGGCGCATGGTGCACTCGGTCTTCGAACTGGGCGACACGCTCGTCCGCGAGGTCATGGTGCCGCGCACCGACCTCGTCGTCATCGAGCGCTACAAGACGATCCGCCAGGCCCTCACCCTGGCCCTGCGCTCCGGCTTCTCGCGGATACCCGTCACCGGGGAGAGCGAGGACGACATCGTCGGGATCGTGTACCTGAAGGACCTGGTCCGCAAGACGCACATCAGCCGCGAAGCGGAGAGCGAACTCGTCTCGACGGCGATGCGGCCCGCCGCCTTCGTGCCCGACACCAAGAACGCCGGCGACCTGCTCCGCGAGATGCAGCAGGAACGCAACCACGTCGCCGTGGTCATCGACGAGTACGGCGGCACGGCGGGCATCGTCACCATCGAGGACATCCTCGAGGAGATCGTCGGCGAGATCACCGACGAGTACGACCGGGAGCTGCCCCCGGTGGAGGAGCTCGGCGAGGACCGCTACCGGGTGACCGCCCGTCTCGACATCACCGACCTGGGCGAGCTGTACGGCCTGGAGGAGTACGACGACGAGGACGTGGAGACCGTCGGCGGTCTCCTCGCGAAGGCGCTGGGCCGGGTGCCGATCGCCGGGGCGTCGAGCGCCGTGGAGCTGCCCGACGGGCGCGAGCTGCGGCTGACGGCGGAAGCCGCGGCCGGCCGCCGGAACAAGATCGTGACGGTGCTGGTCGAGCCGGTGGGCCCGGCGGAGACCGCCGAGGACGAGAAGCCGGAGTGACCGGAGCGGCGGAGCGACCTGGCCGACGGAGGCACCGGACCGACGGACCGGCGCAGTGACCGGACCGAGGGAGCGACGGACCGACCGGGTGACCGGAGTGACTGGAGTGACGGGAGTGCCGAAGTGACCCCTCAGAGGCTGCGTGCCTTCTGCCTGTCCTTCAACGCGGCCGTGGAGGACTTCCCCTTCGGGCCGGAGTTCTCGGTCTTCAAGGTCGCGGGGAAGCTCTTCGCCCTGACGGCCCTCGACGCGCGGCCCCTGACCGTCAACCTGAAGTGCGACCCCGAGGACGCGGTCCGGCTGCGCGCCGAGCATCCCGGCCTGATCGTCCCCGGCTGGCACATGAACAAGCGCCACTGGAACACGGTGACCGTCGACGGAGACCTCCCGGACCGCCTGGCCCGGGAGCTGATCGAGGACTCGTACGACCTCGTCGTCGCCGGCCTGCCGCGCGCCGAGCGCCTCCGCCTCGACCGGCACTGACCCCCGGGCGTACCCCGTGGCCGGTCGGACGGGGTGCGGCTACGTATGCTCGGGGCATGACCGACAGCACCGCGCTCGACCCCGAGGACCGCAAGATCGTCACCCTGGCCCGTTCCGCCCGGGCCCGCAACGGCGTGCCCGAGGGGGCGGCCGTACGGGACGAGACCGGGCGGACCTATGTCGCCGGGACGGTCGGCCTGCCGTCGCTGCGGCTGAGCGCGCTCCAGACGGCGGTGGCGATGGCGGTGGCCTCGGGGGCGACGTCGCTGGAGGCGGCCGCGGTGGTCACGGAGGCGGAGGGCGTCTCGGAGGAGGACCGGACGGTCGTCGCGGACCTGGGTGGTCCGGGCACCCCCGTCCTGCTGGCCGGGCCCGACGGGACCGTGCGGCTGACCGTCTCGGCGGGCTGACGTACCAGCGGGCTGACGTACCAGGGGGCTGTGTCCCCTGGGCCCCCGGTTTCCCGGGCCGCCCACCGGTTTCGCCCGGACGCGAGGTCACCGGCCCGAGTTAGGCCGGTTTTCCACCTTGCCGTCCTGTCGTTCCCGCCGCGTCAATGGAGCCATTGTCTGCGACGGACCGTCAGATCCATTCCCCACCGGGCCCGGTGTCCGCACCCGCCGTCCCGTCCGACCGTCCGTCTTCGCGAAAGAATCCGGGAAGGAGCCGGAATCCCCATGCGCAAGCGAACCGGATCAGGTGCGGCACTGCTGGCCGGGGCCCTCGCGGTCACCGGGCTGGTGTTCGCTCCGTCCGCCGCCGCCGTCGCCCCGGCGTCGGCGACCGTCACCGCCGGCTGCGGTCTGTTCGGCGGCGGAGCCGCCACCCTCACGGCCACCCAGAGCGGCACCTCGGCCACCCTCACCCTCTCGTCCAGCGCGATCACCGCGCCGATCCCGATCGGCGCGAACAGCATCAACTCCACGCTCACCATGGCGAACTCGACCGGTACCACCAGGGTCTTCACCGGCACCGTGAACCCCGCCATGGCCACCGGCGCCCCGATCGTGGTCGGTCCGCTCGGCGGGACCGTGGCCTCCGGTGACAGCCTGGACCTCCACCAGGGCTCCCTGAAGATGGTCGTCTTCGGGATCACCGTCACGTGCACGGCGGCCGGGCCGCAGTCGCCGGGGCCGTTCGTGTTCGACTGAGAAGTGCGCAACGGACCGTCAGTCCCGCTCCCCCGAGCAGAACCGAGCAGATCTGACGGTCCGTCACTTCCGTGCGGCGTCTCCATTGACTTCTCACGCCATCCCCCGCTCAATGCCCCCTGTCGGCGCAGAAGAGCCGCCGCGCCCGCATCCCTCAGGAGGGGGCAACCATGGGTGCCACACCCCAGAGAATCCGAAGAACCCGAAAACGGCACTGGACCGCGCTGCTCGGCGCCGCCGCTCTCGCGGTCACCGCCGGCGGGGCGCTGGCTGCGCCCGCCACGGCCGCTCCCGTCGACGTGGACTACCCCACCCACTGCGTCCCGCCGCCCATCGCGGGCATCCCGCCGATCGACGGCACCACCACCGGCAGGATCACCGTGGACAACGCCGCCCCCGAGGTCGGCGACACCGTCACCGTGACCTACACGGTGATCAAGCCCGCCGCGAGCAACCCCACCGACCTCGCCCTGCCGGCCGACATCATGACGCCGACCGGCAAGGTGACCCTCGGCGGGGCGCAGACCGGCAGCGTCACGGTCACGGGGCCGAGGAAGAACGACCCGGTGCCCGGCAAGGGCCCCTTCCCGGCGTTCTCCATGACCGGCACCTTCACGGTCACCGCGCCCGGCGCGATCACCCTCTCGCCCGGCGACTACAACATCCACACCAGCTACATCCTGGAGCTGGACACCCCCTGCACGGTGACCGATCCGCCCGCCCCGGTCTCGGAGACGGTCACGGCGACCGACGACCCGCCCGCCAACACCCGCGCCCTCGCACTGGGTTCGGCCTCCGGCGCGCCGGGCGCCGCGGTCACCGTCACCGGCACGCACTTCACGCCGGGCGCGAGTGTCACCCTGGCCGGGCGGTCCGGTGCCGCCCAGACCGCGGACACGGCGACCGTGACGGCGAACGCCCAGGGCGGCTTCAGCGGCTCCCTCGTCGTCAGCGACCGGACCACGACCGGGATCGTCGCCTACGAGGGCGGCGCGTGGAGCGCGGAGAGGGGCGCCGGGCCGGTCGCGTACGCCGTCGTCGACGACACGCCCGTACCGGACGGGAGTCAGAAGCTGACGACGACCGTGAGGGCGGGCACCCTGTCGATGTCCCAGGCCGGGGACGCCGTCCGGCTGTCGGCGGTCGACTTCGGCACCGGCGGGGCCTCGACCGGGGATCTGCGGACGGTGACCGTCAAGGACTTCCGCGGCGGCCCCGCGGGCTGGTCCCTGACCGGCAAGGTCACCGACTTCACCGGTCCCGGCGCCAGGATCGACGCCGGGAAGCTGAGCTGGACGCCCGCGTGCGCCACCGAGGCGGGCAGCCCCAGCACCTGCCGGGCCGGTTCGGCGGGCGTGGTGGGCAGCGCCGGGGCGACCCTGGCCTCCGCCCCCGACGCCACGCTCACCGGCGGCGAGTTCACCGCCGACGCCCGCCTCTCCCTCGACGTACCGGCGTTCACGCCTCCGGGCACGTACTCCGGCGTCCTGACCCTGACCCTCACCTGACCCACGCCCCCGGTGGCCGGGCGCCCGCCCCACAGGTCCGCACCCGCCCGTCCACCCGTCGTCCACCCCGCCCGTCCAGCGCCCGTGGGGGGTCCGCACCCATGCGCACGCCGTACGTCCTCCTCCTGCCCCTGTTGCTGTCCCTGCTGGTCGCCGCCCCCGCCCGCGCCGCCGACAACGGCAGCTGGTCCGTGCACCCCGTCTCCTCGGCCGCCGCCGCACGGCCGTACTTCCACGTGTCCGCCGATCCCGGGCAGACGATCGAGGACAAGGTCGTCGTCGCCAACAGGACGGACCGGCCCCTGACCTTCCGGCTCTACGGGGCCGACGCCTACAACACCGCGCGCGACGGCGGGTTCGCCGTGCGGACGGTGGGGGAGCGGATGCGGGGCGTGGGGGCGTGGACGAAGCCGGCGAAGGACCGGGTCACCGTGCCCGGCCGCACGTCCGTGACCGTGCCGTTCACCCTCCGGGTGCCCGCCGACGCCGAGCCCGGCGACCACGCGGGGGCGGTCGTGGCCCTCGACGAACGCGTAGAGAAGGGCGACGGCGGGGTCGCCCTCGGGATCCGGCGGGCCGTCGGCGCCCGCGTCTACCTCCGGGTCAGCGGGCCCAGGCTGCCCGCGCTCGCCGTCGAGGACGTCCGCGTCGGGCACCACCAGCCGCTCGTCCCCGGGTTCGGTGAGAGCACCGCGACGATCTCCTACACCCTGCACAACACCGGCAACGTCACCCTCGACCCGAGGGTTCAGCTGCGGGCCCGCGGGCTGTTCGGGCGGACGCTCCTCGCCCGCGACCTGACCCGCGTCCCGGCCGAGCTGCTGCCCGGCCAGCGCGTCCGCCTCACCGAGCCCTGGCGGGACGCCCCTCACCTCGACCGGGGCGACGTCACGGTGACGGCGAGCGCCCGCGACACCCGCGAGTCGGCGAGCGCGTCGTTCCTGGCGCTGCCGTGGCTGGTGGTGGCGGTGGCCTTCACCGCCGGAATTGCGGCGGGTGCGCTGGTGGTCAGAGCGCGTCGGGGCCGCGCTCGCCCGTCCGGACCCGTACGACCGTCTCGACCGGCAGCGCCCACACCTTCCCGTCCCCGATCTTCCCCGTCTGCGCGGCCCTGACGATCGCCTCGATGACGGCCTCCGCGTCGGCGTCCTCGACGACGACCTCGATACGGACCTTGGGGACCAGGTCGACCTGGTACTCGGCGCCGCGGTACACCTCGGTGTGGCCGCGCTGACGGCCGTAGCCGCTGGCCTCGGTGACGGTCAGGCCGTGTACGCCGAGCTCCTGCAGGGCGTTCTTGACCTCGTCGAGGCGGTACGGCTTGACGATCGCGGTGATGAGCTTCATGCCTGGGTCTTGGCCTTCTGGACGGAGGGGACGGAGTGCGCGGTGACCGGGGCGCCGTGGCCCAGGACGCCGTGATCGTATGCGGTCTCGGCGTGCACCGTAAGGTCCAGGCCGGTGTGCTCCTGCTCCTCGTCCGCCCGGAAGCCCATCGTCCGGTCCAGCAGCTTGCCGATGCCGTACGTCACGAGGAAGGCGTACGCCCCCACCGTGACCACGGCCACCAGCTGCTTGCCGAGCTGGGCGAGTCCGCCGCCGTGGAGGAGGCCCTCGGTGCCGCCCGTCATCGACTCGACCGCGAAGACCCCGATGAGGAGGGTGCCCACGACACCGCCGACCAGGTGGACGCCGACGACGTCCAGGGAGTCGTCGTAGTCGAGTTTGAACTTCCAGCCCACGGCGTACGAGCAGACGACACCGGCGACGAGGCCGACGACCAGGGCGCCGAGCAGGGAGACCGAGCCGCAGGACGGGGTGATGGCGACCAGGCCCGCGACGGCGCCGGAGGCCGCGCCCAGCGTGGTGGGGTGACCGTCGCGCTTCTGCTCGACGAAGAGCCAGCCGAGCAGACCGGTGCAGCCGGCGGCGAGGGTGTTGAGGAAGGCGGCGGCCGCGAGACCGTTCGCGCCGAGGGCCGAGCCCGCGTTGAAGCCGAACCAGCCGAACCAGAGCAGACCCGCGCCCAGCATCACCATGGGCAGGTTGTGCGGGCGCATCGCGTCCTTCTTGAAGCCCAGGCGCGGGCCGAGAACCAGGCACAACGCCAGCCCGGAGGCGCCTGAGGTGATCTCCACGGGCAGGCCGCCGGCGAAGTCGAGGGCGCCGAGGCCCTCCAGGATCCAGCCACCGGGGCCCCACACCCAGTGGGCGACGGGAACGTATACGAGCAGCGCCCAGACCGGGACGAAGACCAGCCAGGCCGCGAACTTCGCGCGGTCCGCGATAGCACCGCTGACCAGGGCCGCCGTGATGATCGCGAAGGTGAGCTGGAAGGTGGCGAAGAGGAGGGTGGGGACCGTGCCCTGGACGCTGTCCGGGCCGAGACCGGCCATCCCGGCGTGCTCCAGACCGCCGATGAGGCCGCCGCCGGCGTCGTCGCCGAAGGCGAGGGAGTATCCGGCGGCCAGCCAGACCACGGTGACCAGGGCGATCGACACGAAGCTCATCATCAGCATGTTGAGGACGCTCTTCGTGCGGACCATGCCGCCGTAGAACAGGGCCAGACCCGGGGTCATCAGCAGGACGAGGGCGGTGGCGGCGAGCAGCCAGGCGGTGTCACCGGTGTCGATCTGCGCGGCGGCGAGGGGCGCGGCGAAAGTCACGGTCGTCTCCAACGGGGTCGGGGCTCGTCAGAGGGTCACCGGCGTGCGTTTCCGGTTGTGCACGGGTGTGTTTCCGTGACGTTTCGTTGCGCGGAGGTTTCCGGAGGCTCACGTCGCAGGTGCCGCGCGGGGTGGTGGCGGGCGTGTTCCCGGACGGTTGTGCGGCGGGGCTTCCCGCATCAGGGAGAATGGCGGCATGAGCGTTCGTACCCAGTCATCCGAACAGTCGGCCGAGGCCGTTCACCGGGCCGGCTTCGCCTGCTTCGTGGGACGCCCCAACGCGGGCAAGTCCACCCTCACGAACGCTCTGGTCGGGAAGAAGGTGGCGATCACCTCGAACCGGCCCCAGACCACCCGGCACACCGTGCGGGGCATCGTGCACCGGCCCGACGCGCAGCTGATCCTGGTGGACACCCCGGGGCTGCACAAGCCGCGCACGCTGCTGGGCGAGCGGCTCAACGACGTCGTCCGGGCGACGTGGGCCGAGGTGGACGTGATCGGCTTCTGCCTTCCGGCGAACGAGAAGCTGGGCCCCGGTGACCGCTTCATCGCCAAGGAGCTGGCGGGGATCAAGCGGACGCCGAAGGTCGCGGTCGTGACCAAGACCGACCTCGTGGACTCCAAGGCGCTCGCCGAGCAGCTCATCGCCATCGACCAGCTCGGCAAGGAGCTGGGGTTCGAGTGGGCGGAGATCGTCCCCGTCTCCGCGGTCGGGGACAAGCAGGTGGACCTGCTGGCCGACCTGCTCGTCCCGATGCTGCCGGAGGGGCCCGCCCTCTACCCCGAGGGCGACCTGACGGACGAACCCGAGCAGGTGATGGTCGCCGAGCTGATCCGCGAGGCGGCGCTGGAGGGCGTACGGGACGAGCTGCCGCACTCCATCGCGGTGGTCGTGGAGGAGATGCTCCCGCGCGAGGACCGCCCGGCGGACCGGCCGCTGCTCGACATCCACGCCAACATCTACATCGAGCGCCCCAGCCAGAAGGGCATCATCATCGGGCCGAAGGGCCGCCGCCTGAAGGACGTCGGCATCAAGTCCCGCAAGCAGATCGAGGCCCTGCTCGGCACCCCGGTCTTCCTCGACCTGCACGTGAAGGTGGCCAAGGACTGGCAGCGGGACCCGAAGCAGCTGCGCAAACTGGGCTTCTGAGCGGTCCCGTCACCGCCCGGGGACCGCTTCCCACGGGGACATGCCACCGGCTCAACGGCCTGGCCGTGCCCGCCGAACTCCACACCCGGACCGATCCCGACCCGTGGTCGCAGCTGACCTCCAGCGGACACATCCGCCGGGAACTCGGCTACCGCCCGCTCTGCCCCAGCGTCCGGGCGGCGCGGGAGGCGGGCGCCCTGTAGGAGGCCAGGACGTCGCGCAGCCAGGCGTACGAGGCCTTGGGGGTCCTGGCCAGCGTGTCGTGGTCGACGTGGACGAGGCCGAAGCGGCGCGCGTAGCCCTCCGCCCACTCGAAGTTGTCCAGCAGGGACCACACGAAGTAGCCGCGCACGTCCACGCCCGCCTCCACCGCCCGGTGCAGGGCGCGGATGTGGCCGTCGAGGAAGGCGATCCGTTCCTGGTCGTCGATGCCCTCGTAGCTGCATCCGTTCTCGGTGATGACGACCGGGGGGAGGCGGTCGCCGTAGCGCTCGTGGAAGGTGGTGAGCAGCTCCGTCAGGCCCTCCGGGACCACCGGCCAGCCGAAGTCGGTGACCGGGACGCCCTCGATCTCCCGCACCGAGAAGGGGAGTCCGGCCGGCATCCGCACCCCGCCGAAGTCGGTTTCGGTGTTCTGCGGGGCGCCGACCCTGGTCGGGGCGTAGTAGTTGACGCCGTACCAGTCGAGGGGTTCCGCGATCACCTCCAGGTCGGAGCGCACGTCCCCGGGCATCAGGTCGCCGAGTCCCTCCGGGTACGCGCCCAGCAGGACCGGCTCCGCGAACAGCCGGTTGAGCAGGACGTCGTAGAAGGCCGCCGCCTCCAGGTCGGCCGGTTCCCGGGAGGCCGGCCAGGTCGGGCCGTGGGAGTTGGCGATGCCGATGTCCGTGGCGCCGGCCGCGCGCAGGGCGCGTACCGCCAGGCCGTGGGCCAGCAGTTGGTGGTGGGCGACCGGGAGCGCGTCGAAGAGCAGCCGCCTGCCGGGGGCGTGGGTGCCGAGGGCGTGTCCCAGCAGCGTGTGCTCGGCGGGCTCGTTGAGGGTGATCCACTTCCGCACCCGGTCGCCCAGCCGCTCGGCCACCACCGACACGTACTCGGCGAACCGTGACGCCGTGTCCCGCTCCAGCCAGTCCAGGCCGGCCGGCAGGTCCCAGTGGAAGAGGGTGGGGACCGGACGGACCCCGGCCGCGCACAGCTCGTCCACCAGCCGGTCGTAGAAGTCCAGGCCGGACGGCGTGTTCACCCTCGGCCACGAGATCGAGAAGCGGTAGGCGTCCACGCCCAGGTCCGCGAGGAGCGCCACGTCCTCGCGGTAGCGGTGGTAGTGGTCGCAGGCCACCGCGGCCGTGGAGCCGTCCTTCACCCGTCCCGGCTCGGCCGTGAAGGCGTCCCACACGGACGGTTCCCGCTCGTCCGCCGCGCCCTCGATCTGGTGGGCGGAGGTGGACACGCCCCACAGGAAGCCGGCCGGGAACGGGGGTGTCGGGGTCGCCGCGTCACGCGGATCAGTCGCCATGGGCGGGATCATCCTTACCGCTGGTAACGGAAGTCAACGCCCGTACCGCAACCGCCGTTTCACGCCCCCTCCTTCAGCACCCGGGAGATCAGCCTCCGCTGCTCCTCCGTGAGCCGCGGGTCGGCCGCGTACACCGTCCGCCCGTCCACGGTGATCTGGTAGCTGAAGCCGTCGGGAACACCGACGAGGGGCGCGCCCCGGCCGGCGGCGAGCGCCTCCTCGGCCAGGGCGTGCCACTCCTGGGCGTCCGGCCGCCCCGAGGTGTCCACCTCGGCACGGCGCTCGATACCCGCGAACCCGCCCGTGCGCCTCACCTGAATACGCATGACTCCCTGTCTATTACGCGGCCGGAGAATCCGCCACGCGCTCGGAGCATCCGCCCCGGGCTCAGAGGATCCGCACCCCCACCCGCTCCCAGGCCTTCTCCACGGCCAGGAGCTCCTCCCCGCCGTCGCCGAAGCGCTCCCGCGCGGCCTTGACGGTCAGCCCCGCGAAGTCGGTGAACAGGGCCCGCTCCGGCAGCTCGCCTCCGGTCAGCACGTCGTACCAGATCTGTCCGGCCTTCTCCCAGGCGAAGCCACCGAGGGCGGTGGCGGCCAGGTAGAACGCGTGGTTGGGGATGCCGGAGTTGATGTGGACGCCGCCGTTGTCGCGGCCGGTGCGCACGTAGTCGTCCATCGTCGCCGGCTGCGGGTCCTTGCCGAGGACGTCGTCGTCGTACGCGGTGCCCGGGGCCTTCATCGAGCGCAGGGCCTGGCCGGTCACGCTCGGGGCGAGCAGCTCGGCGCCGATGAGCCAGTCGGCCTCGGCGGCCGTCTGGCGCAGCGTGTACTGCTTGACGAGCGAGCCGAAGACGTCGGACATCGACTCGTTGAGGGCGCCCGGCTGGCCGTAGTACGTGAGGTTCGCCGTGTACTGGGTGACGCCGTGGGCCAGCTCGTGGCCGATCACGTCGACGGAGTGGGTGAAGTCGACGAAGATCTCGCCGTCGCCGTCGCCGAACACCATCTGCTCGCCGTTCCAGAAGGCGTTGTTGTAGTCCTCGTCGTAGTGGACCGTGGCGTCCAGGGGCAGGCCGTCGCCGTCGATGGAGTGGCGGCCGTAGGCCTTGAGGAAGAGCTCGAAGGTGGCGCCGAGCCCGGAGTAGGCGCGGTTGACGGTGGCGTCCCGGCCCGGGGCCTCACCCTCGCCGCGGACCTTGGTGCCGGGCAGGCCGGTGCGGTGCCCGGCGTCGTAGACGGTGCGCAGCGGCTGGTCCGACGGTGCCTTCGCCGTCGGCGCCGCCGCCAGGCGGAACTCGGTGGTCACCCGGCGCCGGGAGCGCAGTTCGCCGTCGCGCACCAGGGTGCGCCGGGCGGGGCCGGAGAGTGCGGGGTCGTCGTGGCGCGCCAGCCGGTCGAGGACGTGGGGCGGTACGACGGTGCAGAAGACGGGCTCGAAGCCCCCGTGAGTCGTCATGCCCGGCACCCTTGCACTGCGTGACGTCTCTGTCACGAGCGGCAACCATGATTGGTGAAAAACGGTGACAAAGGGTCCTGGGCTGCGGCCGCGAGTGGTATACCGCACGTTTTGCCCGGTTCATCCCACCGGTCCCGCATACTGGAACAGGCCCGCCTGCCCGATGCGGCTCGGCTAGAGTGCGGAGCACTATGCGTTTCGGGCTGCTTCTCCTTAGCTGCCGCGGCGAGGGCCTGTAGTCGAGGCCGACTCCCTCCCCGCGGAGCTTGGCGTTGCGTTGTCGGCCGTCCTTCCGGACATCCTGAGGAGCCACCGCATCATGGCGAACCGCCAGCAGCCCAGCCCCATGCCGATCCACAAGTACGGCCGGTACGAGCAGGTCGAGATCCCCGACCGCACCTGGCCCGACCAGCGGATCACCACCGCTCCCCGCTGGCTCTCCACCGACCTGCGTGACGGCAACCAGGCCCTGATCGACCCCATGTCGCCCGAGCGCAAGCGCCGGATGTTCGACCAGCTGGTCAAGATGGGCTACAAGGAGATCGAGGTCGGCTTCCCGGCCTCCGGCCAGACCGACTTCGACTTCGTGCGCTCGATCATCGAGGAAGAGGGCGCGATCCCGGACGACGTCACGATCTCCGTGCTGACCCAGGCCCGCGAGGACCTGATCGAGCGGACCGTGGAGTCCCTGAAGGGCGCCAAGCGCGCCACGGTCCACCTGTACAACGCCACCGCCCCGGTCTTCCGCCGCGTCGTCTTCCGCGGCTCCAGGGACGACATCAAGCAGATCGCCGTCGACGGCACGCGGCTGGTCATGGAGTACGCGGAGAAACTGCTGGGCCCGGAGACCGAGTTCGGCTACCAGTACAGCCCCGAGATCTTCACCGACACCGAGCTGGACTTCGCGCTCGAGGTCTGCGAGGCGGTCATGGACGTCTGGCAGCCCGGCCCGGGCCGCGAGATCATCCTGAACCTGCCGGCCACCGTCGAGCGCTCCACGCCCTCCACCCACGCCGACCGCTTCGAGTGGATGGGCCGCAACCTCTCCCGCCGCGAGCACGTCTGCCTATCCGTCCACCCGCACAACGACCGCGGCACCGCCGTCGCCGCCGCCGAGCTGGCGCTGATGGCAGGCGCCGACCGTGTCGAGGGCTGCCTGTTCGGCCAGGGCGAGCGCACCGGCAACGTCGACCTGGTCACCCTGGGCATGAACCTGTTCTCCCAGGGCGTCGACCCGCAGATCGACTTCTCCGACATCGACGAGATCCGCCGCGTGTGGGAGTACTGCAACCAGATGGAGGTCCACCCGCGCCACCCGTACGTGGGCGACCTGGTCTACACGTCCTTCTCCGGCTCCCACCAGGACGCCATCAAGAAGGGCTTCGACGCGATGGAGGCCGACGCGGCCGCCCGGGGCGTCACCGTCGACGACATCGAATGGGCGGTGCCGTACCTGCCGATCGACCCGAAGGACGTCGGCCGCTCCTACGAGGCCGTCATCCGCGTCAACTCGCAGTCCGGCAAGGGCGGTATCGCGTACGTCCTGAAGAACGACCACAAGCTGGACCTGCCGCGCCGGATGCAGATCGAGTTCTCGAAGCTCATCCAGGCCAAGACGGACGCCGAGGGCGGCGAGATCACGCCGAAGGACATCTGGGCCGTCTTCCAGGACGAGTACCTGCCGAACCCGGAGAACCCCTGGGGCCGCATCCAGGTCCGCACGGGCCAGTCGACGACCGACACGGACGGCGTGGACACGCTGACCGTGGAAGCGACCGTCGACGGCGAGGACACCGTCCTGACCGGCTCCGGCAACGGTCCGATCTCGGCCTTCTTCAACGCCCTGGAGTCCATCGGCATCGACGTACGCCTGCTGGACTACCAGGAGCACACGATGAGCGAGGGCGCCTCCGCGCAGGCCGCCTCGTACATCGAGTGCGCCATCGACGGCAAGGTCCTGTGGGGCATCGGCATCGACGCGAACACGACGCGTGCGTCGCTGAAGGCGGTCGTGTCGGCCGTCAACCGCGCGGCGCGCTGATCCCTCCGACCGGCGGTTTGGGGCCCCGAGCGCCGATCACGGCGGTCGGGGTTCCGTCGTTTCTCGGCCATCCCGACGGGGAGGTCACGGAAAGGTCTCGTCCTGGGTGCTGACTCCACCTCATCCGTGTGGCTAACATCACGCAGACGTGGCGATGTTGCCGCGGCGTTACGGAGGTGCGACGTGCTGCCAGGACGGGGACGAGACGGCCGTGCCACCGGGCTTGCCCGCATCCTGGGCACCCGCACCGCGTGGACACCCGTCGGGGACGGCGAGTTCTTCTGCCCCGGCTGCGGCGGCGACCGCAACTACCAGCGGCTGACCGGCCACCGCCGCTTCACCCTGCTGGGCGTGCCGGTGCTGCCGCGCGGCGCGAGCGGGCCGGTCGTCGAGTGCGCGGCCTGCCTGCGCCACTTCGGCACCGACGCCCTTGACCACCCCACCACCACCCGCTTCTCCGCGATGCTCCGCGACGCCGTCCACACCGTCGCCCTCGCGGTCCTGTCCGCGGGCGGCACCTGCGCCCCCACGTCCCTGGAGACGGCGGCCCAGGCGGTACGCGCGGCCGGCTTCCCGGACTGCACCCGGGAACAGCTCGCCGCCCTCGTCGACGCCCTCGCCGCCGACACCGGCCGCGCCTGCGGCGAACCCTGCACTCCCGGGCTCGCCATAGAGCTCCACGAGGCCCTCGACCCGCTGGCCCCGCACCTCGCGCCGGTCGGCCGCGAATCGATCCTGCTGCAGGGCGCCCGGATCGCGCTCGCCGACGGGCCGTACACCCCCGCCGAGCGGGAGGTCCTGGCCACCGTCGGCGCGGCCCTGACGATCTGCGCGGACGACGTGACCCGGCTGCTGGCGGCGGCGCGCACACCGTCCTGATACGCCCCCGGGAGTAACCGGCCCCCGTCGCCGCACGCCGCAGTACAACCGAACTCGCCCTCCCGCGCGACGATCGAGCCCTTGCGTCCCGGAAGTCTGGAAGCCGCAACCGGACATCCGTGCCGAAGGGAGGGCCCGACTCATGGGGGCCGGGACAACGAAGGGCAAGCGCGCCATCCCCTGGGTGGTGCAGGGCTTCGAGGTGAGTGCCGTACTGCCCATGCGGACGGGGGAGGAACGATGAGTGCGGTCCGGGTGCTGCTCGCCGACGACCAGACGCTGGTGCGGGCCGCGTTCGCGATGCTGGTGGAATCGGCGCCGGACATGGAGGTCGTCGGGCAGGCCGGCACCGGCCGGGAGGCCGTCGAGCTGGCCCGCGGCGGGCGCCCCGACCTGGTCGTGATGGACCTGCGCATGCCCGATCTCGACGGCATCCAGGCGACCCGGCTGATCGCCGCCGACGAGGACCTCGCCGGGGTGCGGGTGCTGGTGCTGACCACCTACGACACCGACGAGAATCTCGTCGAGGCGCTGCGCGCGGGCGCCTCCGGGTTCCTGGTGAAGGACACCCGGCCCGCCGACCTCCTGGACGCCATCCGCACGGTCGCCGCCGGCGAGGCGCTGCTGTCGCCGGGGCCGACCGCCCGACTGATCGCCCGGTTCCTGCGCAGCCCCGCCGCACCGCCCGCCACGGGCGGACCCGAGTGCCTGTCGGAACGGGAACGCGAGGTGCTCGCCCTGGTCGCCCGCGGCCTCACCAACACCGAGATCGCCGAGACCCTCGGCCTCAGCCCGCTCACCGCGAAGACCCACGTCAGCCGCATCATGGGCAAGCTGGGCGCCGGGGCCACGCGCAACTCGTCATCGTGGCCTACGAGTCGGGGCTGGTGGCTCCGGGGGCGACGGGGGCGGGCCGGGCCGACTGATCCCGCCCGGCGCGGCGGGGGCGGCTCACAGGAGTCCGGCCTCGACGAGGTGCCCCTGCACCCGCTCCACCTCGGCCGGGGACAGGGGCACCTGGGGCTCCGCCGTCGCCGGGCAGGCAATCACCCCCTGGAGGTGCAGCGCCGCCTTGAACGCGCCGATCGCCGCCGAACTCGCGCCCATCCGGGCCGGATCGCCGGCCCGCACGATGCCGAAGAGGGCGCACAGCCGCTCCTGTTCGGCCCGCGCGAGTTCCCCCGCGCCGCTCCGGCACAGACGGTCGAGGCGGACGTAGCCGTGCGGGTCGACGTTGGCGAGGCCGGGCACCGCCCCGTGCGCGCCCAGCGCCAGCGCCGCGTCGGTGATCAGCTCGGAGCCGGTCAGGACGCTGAACCCGGGATGCGCCCGGGCCCCGGCGACCACCTCCCGGAACGCGGCCAGGTCACCGCTGGAGTCCTTCAGCCCGGCCAGCACCCCGTCCGCGGCCAGCTCCAGCACGACGTCCGCGGGGAGCTTGGTGTGGACGGCGACCGGCAGGTCGTAGGCCAGGACGGGGACCGGGCTCGCGTCGGCGACCAGACGGTAGTGGCGGGCGATCTCCGCCGGGTGGGTGCGGGTGTAGAAGGGGGAGATCACCACCACCGCGTCCGCGCCCGCCCCCGTGACGGACGCGACCTGGTCGAGCACCCGCGGGGTCGTCATGTCGATCGCCCCGGCCAGCACCGGGAGCTGTCCGCCGACGTGCGCCACGGTCGTCTCCACGACCAGCCGGCGCTGCCGGTCCGTCAGATACGCCGCCTCCGAGGTCGTACCGAGGACGAACAGCCCGTGCGCCCCGGCCGCCACGAGATGGTCGACCAGCCGCAGCAGCGAGTCCACGTCCACCTCGCGCTCCGGGGTCAGGGGCGTGCACAGGGGCGGGACGACACCGGTCAGCGGGGTGGGGAACGGCATGGGGACTCCCTGGTGGCTGTGATCTGCGGCGACCAGGGAAGTGTTCCCCCCGCGCGTCCCCCACCCGTCCTACGGAAGGGTCTTCTCGTACGTCTCGTCGTGGTCGGAGTCGTAGACCAGCCTGCCGGCGTCGTCGTAGCCCTTGATGTGCGGGGCCAGCGTGACCTGCCGGTCGAGGACGCCCGCCGCGACGAACCAGCGTCCGTCCAGCGTGGCCGTGGTGTCGCCGCCGCCGTAGCTGACGGTCACCTTGGCCACGGACGGCTCGACCGTGCCGATGACCCCCCACCTGAACGGCAACGTCCAGTTGCCCTTGTCCAGGACCGACTGCTGGTACAGCTTGCCGGCGTTGATGTCGGCCACGACCGGGCCGGTCGGACCGGCGTCGGGCGAGCTGATGTTGATGCCGGTCACCTCCCCGCCCTTGACGTTGCAGATCAGCCGGACGTCGGTCTTCTCCTTGACCGCGACGACGTAGTGGCCGTCGCCGGGCGCGTTGCTGTCGCCGGTGCTGCGCATCGCCAGCAGGATCCGGTAGTCCCCGGCCTTGCCGAGGTAGTCCTCCTCGAGGCCGCCGCCGGGCTTGGCGTTGTCGTAGGCGAGGCACTTCTCCAGCCCGTCCGCGGCCTGCCCGGCGGTCACCCCGTCCAGCAGCAGCCCCCCGGCGCCCGCCTGCTCGGAGGCCTGCGCGGCGGGGCTGTGGGGGGCGCTGACCGACGACATGGGTGTCGCCGTGTCAGCGCCCCCTCCCCCGTTCCCCCCGGCCACGGCGTACGCCCCCGCCGGCACGGCGGCCAGTGCCACCAGTGCCGCCCCCGTCACCGCGACACGCCGCCGCCGCTCCACCACGCCCCGCCGCCGGATCGCCGGGTAGGGCGCGGCGGAGGGCTGGATCGTGTAGGCGTCTTCCGTCATCAGTTCCCTCACTAGTTCCTCGAAGTGCCGCTCGTCGTCCGCCTGGTGGTTCACTTTTCGCCTCCTCGCCCGGACACGGCCCGGCCCTCGCGGGCCAGTCCCGGGTACGTGCGCAGCTTGGCCAGCCCCTTCGACGCCTGGCTCTTGACCGTGCCGGGCGAGCAGCCGAGCACCTCGGCCACCTCCGCCTCGGACAGGTCCTCCCAGTACCGCAGAACCACCACCGCCCGCTGTTTGGCGGGCAGCAGGGCCAGCCCGGCGAGCAGGGAGCCGCGTTCCTCCACCTGCCCGGCCGCCTCGTCCCGCCCCGCTGTCTCGGGCGGCGCGGCGGTCAGGGACTCGGTGACCCGGCGCTTGCGGAACCGGTCGCTGTTGCAGCTGACCAGCATCCGGCGGACGTACGCCTCGGGACTGTCGCTGCGCGCGATCCGCCGCCAGGACCGGTACGCCTTGGCCAGCGCCGTCTGCGTCAGGTCCTCCGCGTGGTGGGCGTCGCCCGTGAGCAGATACGCGGTACGGACCAGCCCCGACCATCGCGCCCTGACGAACTCCTGGAACTGGGCCTCAAGTTCGGCCTGCATCAAGCTCCCTCCTCGCCCTCCAGACCACCGGTCGGACGGAATCGGTTGCCCGGGATTCGCGGACGGGTTCGAATGAGGCCATGGACAGGGAGCCGGAGGGCGCACCGGGGGAAGAGCGGGCGGAGCGTACGGAGCGGGAGGCGTGGGCCCGGTGGTCCGGCGCGCCCGGTGTCCTCGCGCTGCCGTCCGGGCGGCTGGTGCGCGGACGCGGACTGCGCCGGCCCCTCGACCCGGCGCAGCCCAGCCCCACGTACGGCCTCTACCTGCTCGGTTCCCGGCCGCCGGAGGTGCCCTGGGAGTCACGCTGGATCCGGTGGCCCGACTTCCGGCTCCCCGCCGACCGCGCGGACGCGCGTGCCGCGCTCGTCGAGGCGTGGCGGCGGGCGGGCGGCACGGAGGGCACCCCGCGTGAAGGCGTGCGAGCGTGGGAGCGGGTGGAGATCGCCTGCGGCGGCGGACGCGGCCGTACGGGGACGGCGCTGGCGTGTCTGGCGGTGCTGGACGGCGTACCGGCCGAGGAGGCGGTCGCGTTCGTGCGCCGGCACTACGACCGGCACGCCGTGGAGACGCCCTGGCAGCGGCGCTACGTACGGAAGTTCACCCGGGAGGGCGCCGACCCCGCCGGTCTCACAGGCTGAGGGTCATCAGGAGGCGGTGCGCGCCGGGGCCGAAGTAGTCCTTGCGGGGTCCGCCGGGGTCCGGGACGAAACCCAGGGACCGGTAGAGCGCGACGGCCGAGTCGTTGCCCGGTTCCACGGAGAGCGAGACGGAGTGGACCCCCTCGGTGCCAAGACGGCCCAGGATCTGTGTCATCAGCTGCCGGCCGAGGCCCTGTCCGCGCAGGTCGGGGGCGATGCCGAGGCTGAGGATCCAGCTCCGCGACGCGTTCGGCGGGGTGGACAGCACATAGCCGCCCAGATTCCCGCCGTCCTCCACCACGAGGACGAAGTCCGGGAAGGAGGCGAGGAGCTGGCGCAGCACGAAGTAGGGGTACGGGTCGGCCGGGAAGGCCTCCGCGTCGAGGGCGACGATATGGGGGAGATCCTCCTCCGTCGCCGCTCTGATCCGTAAGCGCCTTTCTGCGGACACCTGGCGCACCGTCGAACCGGCGACCGACGGAAAACGATCTCCGGGAAGAGGAGTCATACCGTCCCCTTGTGAAGGATCGACAAAGTGAATGGTTCGCGCGCTGGCTCTTGTGCGATATCCATACCTGATCGTCCATCATTGCCCGGTGCATCCGCGCCTTCAAGACCTCCGCGTCCTGCTAGGCTGAACCAATGACCTCGGGATCGCCCACAGCCGACGTAAAGAATGCCGATGTGCCCTGGGACGCCTTCGATCCCGACGAGTACATCAAGCGTAATTACCTCGCGATCCAGGCGGTGGACAGGCGGATCCTGTCCCGGGTGCGCGATCACTTCAGTGATCATTTCGGGGACGGCGGCGACCGTGTCGCTTCCGGTATCGACGTCGGCGCGGGCCCCAATCTCTATCCGGCCCTCGCCATGCTGCCCTGGTGCGACGAGGTCACGCTGTTGGAGCGGTCCACGAGCAACATCACCTACCTCGGCGGTCAGCTCTCCGGGTACGACGCGAACTGGGACCAGTTCTGGGACGTCCTGCGCGAAAAGCCCGCATACGCCGCGATCGGCGACCCCAGGGCCCGCTTCGAGGAGGCGGTCGAGCCCGTGCGGGGCAGCCTCTTCGAACTCTGCGAAGAAGAAACCCGCTGGGATCTCGGCACCATGTTCTTCGTCGCGGAATCCATCACCACCTCGCTCACTGAATTCCGTCGCGGCGTGGGCTGCTTCCTGAGCGCCCTGAAACCCGGGGCGCCTTTCGCCGCCGCGTTCATGGAACATTCCGAGGGGTATCAGGTCGGCTCCCAGGAATTCCCCGCCCGGGATATCGACGAGGGTGATGTGAGGGCCGTGCTGAAGGATCACGCGGAGGATGTGAAAATCCACCGCATGGCCAATCCCAAGCAGCTGGTGCGCACCGGATACACGGGAATGATCCTGGCCTGCGGGCGACGGAAAGGCTGACTTCCGGTCCGTTCTGTCCCATGGTGACGGGCCGGTGCGAGGGGAATGGGCATGCAGATCAAGCCGAGACAGAATCTGCTCGAAGTGTGGCAGGCCATCGCCCGCCATTCCTTCGACGGCGGTGAATGGGACTGGGGTGAATGGGGCGGCCGCAGCAGCGTCGCCGACGCGGAGCGGCTGCTGTGCCTGCTGTACCCCGCCACCGAAATCACCGCGTTCCGGCTCGACGACCCCGACACCACCCAGCGGGACGTGGAGAGGTCGCTGCGCAGCGCGGGCGACTCCAGCGAGATTCCCGGAAACCTCGTCAAGGTCCTCTCCGACTTCATGGACCAGCACCGCGGCGAGGGTGGCCCCACCTTCGCCGGCGGCTACTACTTCGCCCCCGAGAACCCCGAGGAGCACCTCTCCGAAGAGCAGCGGGAAGCGGGGGTGGTCGACTCCTACTCCATGTCGGTCACCCTGTGCCTCGCCACCCTCGGCTTCCTCAAGGTCTACCGGGGCAAGACCCAGCGGGCCGCCACCCTCGCCCGGATCGACCGGCTCCGGGAGGCCACCAGCGCCCGGCTGACCGCCGCCATGGTGAGTCTGCTGCGCTCCTTCACCGTCAACGTCGTCGACGTCTCCTCCGACCAGGGACAGGCCCTCACCCGCCTCCTCGGCCAGGGCCGGCTCTCCGAACGGCAGGTCCTGCACCGCTTCCAGGAGCGCTTCAAGGCCCTGCGCGCCGTCATCAGCGAGAGCGTCACCCTCGGTCTCGACAGCGACGTCACCGACGAACTGCGCAACGAGAACCGTCTCTTCGAGTGCGGCTGGGCATGGAGCCTGGTGAAGGGCGCCCCCGAGATCGAGGTGGAGCCGCAGACCGCCGAGAGCATCGGCAAGCAGCCCGCGGGCATCGCCCACCCCACGCCCTACCTGTACTTCACCGTCGTCGCCCTCGACGGCATCCCCGACCTGTTCTCCGAGCGCACCCTCGTCCTCGGCCTGCTCAATGCCGAGCAGCAGAAGCTCGCCGACGCGCTGCGCCTGCGCTGGGAGATCACCCAGCAGTACTGGTCGGCCATCGCCCGCTTCGGCGACGGCACCTGGCCGCTGGAGGACATCCCCTGGCGCACCACGCTCCAGCAACTGGAGTCGGAGTACTTCTCCCTCTGCGTCGCCTCCATCCTCGTCCACGACCTGGTCCGCCGCCGCGCCACCGACGACGACCTCACCCGCACCGTCCGGGTCATGGAACGCCTCGCCGAACGCGGCCGCATCACCAGCGGCATGACCCGCGACGACCCGGCGATCGGCCTGCACAACCCCGGTGTCACCCTGCCCCTGCTGGGCAGCGAGGCCCTCGGCCCCGCCATGAAGTGGACGATGGCGGACTTCTCCGCGCAACTGCTCAAGCGGACCATCCAACTGTCCGCGTTGTCCAGGAACATGACGTCCCAGGACCGGCTGCGGGTGCTCGCCGAGGACATCCTCGACCACCTCTGGCAGCGCCGCATCAGCGAGGGCACCGGCGTCGGCCTGTGGGACAACGTGCACGCCGTCTACCCCGAAGCACCCGTCCGCCAGGGCCCCTTGTCCTGGAGCATCACCGAGCGCGTCACCGAGTGCATGGTCGCCGCGCACGCCCTCTACGGCCAGCCGCCGATCCGCAGCGCCGAACTCTCCCTGCTGGCCCGGGCGTTGCTCAGTGAGGCGGCCCACCTCTTCGGCAAGGAGCAGATGGAACAGGCCGCCCCCGCCCCCAAGAGCCCCCAGGGCGAGGAGATCAAGGGAATCGAGGCGGATCTGCGCCGCGCCCGCCTTCTCGTCGACGAACAGCCCGGCACCGCCTACGCGCTGGCGCTCGGCGTCCTGTCCCGGCTGGACACCCTCGCCCGCGCCCGGGGCGACTCCGGCCCCCAGGGGGTGTGAGGGGTGCTCGTCTTCGCCGCCTCCGACAAGGGGGGCACCGGGCGGTCCGTCACCAGCGCCAACCTCGCCTACCACCGCGCGCTGGACGGGGACGACGTCTGCTACCTGGACTTCGACTTCGGCTCACCCACCGCCGCCGCCGTGTTCGACCTCCCCGACGTCCTCTCCGAGGCCGAGGGCCGCGGCCTGCACTCCTACCTGAAGGGCAAGACCGGCGAACCCCTCCGGGTCGACGTCTGGGCCCGCACCGAACACCCCCACCTGCGCAGCAGGCCCGGCGGATCCGGGCGGCTGGTGCTGCTGCCCGGAGACCGCACCGGCGGTGAATTCGTCACCGACGACGAGAACCTGCACCGGTGCGTGGACCTCGTGCTGCGACTGAAACGCGAATTCGACGTCATCATCGTCGACCTGAGCGCCGGACGCAGTTATGCGATGGACCTCGCACTCGCCGCCACCTCACCGCGCGGGGGACTCGGACGCCTGAAAACCCGTTGGCTCGTCTATCACCGCTGGACCCGTCAGCATGTGATGGCGGCCGCCGAACTCGTGTACGGGAAACAGGGCATCGTGCAGGCCGGCATCTCCATGGGCCACGACTCCGACGCGCTTTCCGCCGCGATCCGCTTCGTCCGGGCCGCCGTACCGAATCTCGAGTCGCCCCTGTGGTCGCAGGTCTCACCCGCGCAGTACGCGTGGATGCGGCAGTGCGACACACAACTCGAGGAAATCGCGGCCGGCCGCGGGATCGGCAAGACCCGGGTGCTGTCGGCCATTCCCCTGGAACCCGTCCTGCAGTGGCAGGAACGGCTCATCACCGACGAGGACGTGCACGACCGCCGGATCGCCCATGTCGAGACCTGGCAGAAGATGGGCGAGCTCGCACAACGCCTCACCGACGACAAGTACTGGGGGCAGTTGTGAGCGGACCGGACACCGTCTTCCGGGAGACCAGCGCACAGCCGCGCACCGAATCCGTTCCCTTCTCCCATCTCTCCCTGGAACTCGGCCACTTGTACATGGAGGACTTCGCCGAGGGCTCCGACCGGCTGCGCCGCCACTTCGCCGCCGTACGGCCCTGGGTGGAGGCCGCCCGGGCCGGCGTCGGCCCGCTGCCGGCGGGCAAGCGGCCCCGGATCAGCACCTGCTTCCTGATCGACGACTACTTCAGCCGCCTGTCCACCCCCGCCGAGCTGATACCCCCGCTGCTGGAGGCCGCCGCCGCGGCCGGCCTCACCATCGACTACCTGGCCCGTGAGTCCGGCTGCGCCGTCGCCGAGCCGGGCCGCCGGGACCGCGCCGAACCCGCCGAGTCCGTCCTGCACCGGCTGGTGGAGTCCCCGCCGCCCGGAAGCAACGGCTTCCGCCCGCCCGTCAGCCGCACCGGCTGGCTCACCAACGGCCGGCGCGCCCCCACCCACCGCCGCTCCGCCGCCCTGGACTCCACCGGCACCGTCTGGGAACCGCCCAGCGAGACCGGTGCCCGCGGCCACTCCGTCTTCATGGACGTCGAACTGTGGAGCGGACCCGAGGACGAGCGCACCTGGTCCTGCGCCTTCCTCGCCTCCGTGTGGCAACTGGTCCGGCTCGGGCTGCTGCGCGACAACGGCCGCGCGGTGCTCACCCCGGCCCCGTGGGACGCCAAGGAGTTCCCCGCCGAGTGGGACGCCCTGCCGCCCGTCGTCCGCCTCAACCCGCTGGCGGCCCCCTTCACCGCGTACGCCACGTGCAGCATCCTCCCGGCCCGGTTCCTGCCCGTGGAGCACGCCGTACGCGTCATCCTCGACCAGGTCCACGTCGAGGCCGAGGCGTTACGCCAGGTCGCCGAGCGCTCCTCAGGCGAGGGTTTCCCCGTCCCCGCGGGCGTCGTGGACCGCACCTCCTACGTGTTCCCGCCGGGGCTGTGACATGGACGCCCCGGGGAAGACCAGCGACGCCCTCCTCGCCTGCGGGGAGGTCCGCACGTGCCTGCTGCCCACCCGGGACGCGGTGGACGAGCAGGCCGCCGAACGGCTGCTGCGGCTGCGCGCCGACGAACGCGTCCGGCTCTCCCGGCGCCCCAACCGGTACGCCGTCTCCCCGGACGTCCTCACCGGCGTCGACTGCCGCCTGCCCACCGCGGGCGGCTCCAGGACCCGCGCGGTCGGCACGGTGACCACCCGGGCGGCCCTCGTCGAGGGCCGGGTGCTCCAGGCCACCGCCCACTTCTCCGCCCCCGCCACCGGCCCCGACCGGCGCCGGCCCTGGGGCTACTACCTGGTCCGGCCCGGCGTCCTGGTCCCGGTCGGCTCCGTGTCCCACAAGGCCCTCGCGGAGGGCTTCCTGGCCGGACACCGGCACGACGAGCTGGACGTCGGCTCGATCGCCGAGGGCCAGCTGTCACGCATCTCGCGCCTGCTGCTGGACTCCTTCGACCCGCCGCTCACCACGATCGACACCCGGGTCCGCTGGGCCGCCTCGCCCGACCCGGCCGGCGAGGAGCCGCGACTGCGCTTCACCGTCGCCGACGACGGCCTGCGCACCCTCGCCCTGCGGCTGCCGCCCGGCATCGAACCGGCCGCGGCGGCCGCGCTGTGCGAGGACCTCGCCCTGCACGACTGGCTGCTGACCAACGTCGTCGACAAGCTCGACGGCCTCCGGCTCGGCTCCGCGGACGGCAGGGCCGTCCTGAAGGTCCTGCGCCCGCTCGTCGACCACCTGCTGCACCTGTGGCTGCCCAAGGCCCGCGTCGAGCCCTTGCTGGAGCCCCTGTGGGACGCGCTGGAGAAGGAGCCCGGGTTCAGCCGCCAGTGGGAGACCCTGGTGCGACGCGTCCGGGACCAGCTGCTGCTCCAGGCCATCCTCACCCAGCGGGACGCCCTCGGCGCCTCGCTGACGACGTCCTGACGACGTCGTCGAGCAATCCGTACGACCAAAGGTCCGCGCACGATCCCGACGGGGGGAGAAAGAGAGATGAGCGCACCGACGCGATCCAACGGTGACAGCGCACGGCAGTTGACCCTGAAGCTCCTGGTCACCGTGGTGGTGGGTGGGGTCGTCTACGTCCTCACCAACGTCCTGCTGCGGGAGGAGGAGGGGCCGTGGGAGCTGCTGCTGTCGGTGCTGTGCGGCGGCACGGTGCTGATCGTGCAGTTCATGGCCTCCTTCGTGAACCAGCTCAGCGAGTTGAAGGACGTCGTGGAGAAGCGCTTCGCCGACATAGGCGAGGCCACCAAGCTCTTCAACGAGGTGGAGAAGCTGCGCGGCGACGGGGTGCCGCGGCTCGCCGAGCACGCCACCAAGGTCGTCTCCATGGGACCCGAGATCCTGCACGAGTTCGCGCACGAGGAGATCAACCGCCTCGCCGGCCAGATGGAGAAGCTGACCAACCTCAGCGCCGACTGCGCCGGGGAGAACCACGACTGGCTCATCAACCTCACCAAGGGCACCAGGAGCAGCATCGACGCCGTCAGCACCACCGTCGTCGACGACGGCTTCTGGAACAGCGAACCGGCGGGCCGCTACATCACCGCGCAGCGCGAGGCGATCGACGAACGGCACGTCATGGTCCGACGCGTGTTCATCATGAAGGAGGGCCAGGACCGTGACTCGCTCGAGGCCCTGGCCGCGATCTGCAAGGAGCAGGGGGAGATGGGCATCCAGGTCCGGGTGGTGCCCCAGGAGAGGATCGCCCGCCGGATCGGCCGGGGCAAGATGATCGACTTCATCCTGTTCGACCGGGCGATGTCCTACGAGATCAAGGCGGACCTGGACGGGGGAATCTCGTCGACGACGGTGAACGCCGGCGTGAGCGACGTCCAGACCCTGATCCGCCGGTTCAGCATGATCTGGGACGCCGCCAAGGACCCGAACGACGAGCCCGCTCTGAACGGTCTGCCGGACGGCCTGCCCGACGGCGTCCCCGTGCTCACCAACGGGACCAACGGGACCAACGGCACCGACCCGGACGCCGCGTGAGGTGTCCGGGCCGGCCCCGCCCCCCGGTCGCTCAGCCGAGCGTGGCCGCCAGCAGCGCGGCCGTCTCGACGATCAGGTCGTGGTCGTAGGCGGCGTCCCGGTCCGGCTTGGTGAGCTGGACCACCAGTACGACCGGGGCGCCGTCCGGCGTCCAGGCGATCCCGGCGTCGTTGTTCGCGCCGTACCAGCCGCCGCCGGTCTTGTCGGCGACCGTCCAGGTGGGCGGCAGCCCCTTGCGGAAGCGGTTGAAGCTCGTCTGGTTGGCGAGCATCCACTGCGTCAGCCGCCGCCGGTCGCCGGCCTCCAGCGCGCCGCCGAGCACCAGCCGGGCGTAGGAGCGGCCGATGGCGTACGGGCTCGTGGTGTCCGTCACCCGCCACGGCTCGGCCGAGTTCAGCTCCGGCTCCCAGCGGTCCAGACGGGTGACCCGGTCGCCGATCGAGCGGGCGAAGCGGGTGATCGCCGCCGGGCCGCCCAGCTCCCGCAGGAGCAGGTTGGCGGCCGTGTTGTCGCTGCGGCAGATGGCCGCCTCGCACAGCTCGGCGACCGTCATGCCGTCGGCCACGCGCACCTCGGTGACGGGGGAGTTGTCCACCACGTCGTCGGCCGTGTAGTGGACGCGGCGGGCCAGCACCTCGCCGTCCCCGTCCAGGTCGCGCAGGACGGCGGCCGCCGCGAGGACCTTGAACAGCGAGCAGACCGGGAAGCGTTCGTCGGCCCGGTGGCGCACCGAGCGCCGGGTACGGACGTTGTGGGCGAAGACCCCGAGGCGGGCGCCGTGCCGCTCCTCCAGCGCGCGCAGGCGGACGGTGACGTCGTCCTCGGCGGCATGGGCGGCGCCGCCCGCGAGCCCGGTCAGCACGGTGGCCGCGGTGGCGGTACCGGCGGTGAGGAGGGTGCGGCGGGTCGTCGGAGTGTGCGTGAAGCCCAAGATCGTTCTCTCCTTCGGTCGGGGAAGGTGGTCCGCGTCGTCTGCGGGGCGATCTTCCGTGTCCCCTCGGTGACGGACGCCCCCTCCCCGCGCCCGGTTGCGAGCAGCAGCGGGCGGCGTCGCCCGCGGGAGCGGGCCGGCGAGGGCCGTGGCGGTCCACGACCGCCCGCTTCCCCCGGGACCGAGGCAGCCGGGAGGAGGCGTGGTGGCGGCGCGGGGGCCGGGACGTTCGGGCGGCTCGCCGGCCGCGGCCGACATCACACGGCGGCGGCACCGGCGCCTTCCCGGAGGCGCCGGTGCCGCCGCAGGACGCGATCGTCGCGAACGGACCTCCGGCCGGCCGGGCCCCGTCGGGCCGGCGCTCGTGGGGGTGCCGCACACGGCTCCGGCGTAGGCGAGAATGGCCCCATGAGCCTGTTCCGTGACGATGGTGTCGTGCTGCGCACCCAGAAACTGGGCGAGGCGGACCGCATCATCACGCTGCTCACGCGGGGTCACGGGCGGGTGCGGGCCGTGGCGCGGGGGGTGCGGCGGACGAAGTCCAAGTTCGGGGCCCGGCTCGAGCCCTTCTCCCACGTCGACGTGCAGTTCTTCGCGCGGGGGAGCGAGCTGGTCGGGCGGGGGCTGCCGCTGTGCACCCAGAGCGAGACCATCGCGCCGTACGGCGGCGGGATCGTCAGCGACTACGCCCGCTACACCGCGGGCACGGCCATGCTGGAGACCGCCGAGCGGTTCACCGACCACGAGGGTGAGCCGGCGGTGCAGCAGTACCTGCTGCTCGTCGGGGCGCTCAGGACCCTCGCCCGCGGCGAGCACGCGCCCCACCTCGTCCTCGACGCCTTCCTGCTGCGCTCGCTCGCCGTCAACGGCTACGCGCCCAGCTTCGGCGACTGCGCGAAGTGCGGCATGCCCGGGCCGAACAGGTTCTTCTCGGTGGCCTCCGGCGGATCCGTCTGCGTCGACTGCCGGGTGCCCGGCAGCGTCGTACCCTCGCCGCAGAGCCTGGAACTCCTCGGCGCGCTGCTCACGGGAGACTGGGAGACCGCGGACGCGTGCGAGGCGCGGTACGTCCGGGAGGGCAGCGGACTGGTGTCCGCCTACCTGCACTGGCATCTGGAGCGCGGCCTGCGCTCCCTTCGGTACGTGGAAAAGTAAGCAGTAGAGGAGACGAGAGGCACATGGTCGTACGCGGGTTCCTGGGGCGGCAGCGTCGGGAGTACAAGGCACCGGAACCGCACCCGTCCGGGGCCCGCGCGCCCAAGCTCCCCGGTGAACTGGTCCCCGAGCACGTGGCGATCGTCATGGACGGCAACGGCCGCTGGGCCAAGGAGCGCGGCCTGCCGCGCACCGAGGGGCACAAGGTCGGCGCCGAGCGCGTCCTCGACGTGCTCCAGGGCGCGGTCGAGATCGGTGTGCGGAACATCTCCCTGTACGCCTTCTCCACCGAGAACTGGAAGCGCTCGCCCGACGAGGTGCGCTTCCTGATGAACTTCAACCGCGACTTCATCCGCAAGACCCGTGACCAGCTCGACGAGCTCGGCATCCGGGTGCGCTGGGTGGGCCGTATGCCCAAGCTGTGGAAGTCGGTCGCCAAGGAGCTCCAGATCGCGCAGGAGCAGACCAAGGACAACGACCGGCTCACGCTGTACTTCTGCATGAACTACGGCGGCCGCGCGGAGATCGCCGACGCGGCGCAGGCGATGGCGGAGGACGTGAAGGCCGGGCGGCTCGACCCGTCGAAGGTGTCGGAGAAGACGTTCGCGAAGTACCTGTACTACCCGGACATGCCGGACGTCGACCTGTTCCTGCGGCCCAGCGGCGAGCAGCGCACCTCCAACTACCTGCTCTGGCAGAGCGCCTACGCCGAGATGGTCTTCCAGGACGTCCTGTGGCCGGACTTCGACCGGCGCGACCTGTGGCGGGCGTGCGTGGAGTTCGCCTCGCGGGACCGGCGCTTCGGCGGCGCGATCCCGAACGAGGAGCTGCTGGCCATGGAGGGCGGGCAGGAGTAGAAGGGGCGGGCTCGGGGGGCGCGCCGCGCCCCGGGCCGGTCAGGTGCCGGCCGCCGCGCAGTCCGAGCAGGTGCCGAAGATCTCCACCGTGTGCGCCACGTTCACGAAGCCGTGCTCGGCGGCGATGGCCTCGGCCCACTTCTCCACGGCCGGGCCCTCGACCTCGACCGCCTTGCCGCAGGCCCGGCAGACGAGGTGGTGGTGGTGTTCGCCGCTGGAGCAGCGGCGGTAGACGGACTCGCCGTCGGAGGTGCGCAGGACGTCGACCTCGCCGGCGTCGGCGAGGGACTGGAGGGTGCGGTAGACGGTGGTCAGCCCGACGGAGTCACCCTTGTGCTTGAGCATGTCGTGGAGTTCCTGAGCGCTGCGGAACTCGTCGACCTCGTCGAGCGCCGCCGCCACGGCGGCACGCTGCCGCGTGGCGCGGCCCTTCACGGGCGATCCAGCGGTCGTCACCGTTGCCTCCTCACGTCTGCGCTTGCCGGGCCATTGTGCCAGCCCGGACTGTGCGCGGTCAGACGCCGACCCCGTCGTCCGCCTTCCGCGTGGCCGGAATCGCGCACTCCGCGGGATCCCCGGCGGGATGCGCGGCGGCGAGCGCGCGGGCGCGCCGCCGGGCCAGCGGGGCCGCCAGCGCGGTCAGCGCGACGAAGGCGGCGATGGTCAGCAGCACGATCGTCGCGCCGGGCGGGACGTCCTGGTAGTACGAGGTGACCGTGCCGCCGATGGTCACGGTGATGCCGATGGCGACCGCGATCGCGAAGGTCGCCGCGAAGCTGCGGCTGAGCTGCTGGGCCGCCGCCACCGGCACCACCATCAGCGCGGAGACGAGCAGCAGGCCGACCACGCGCATCGCCACGGTCACCGTGACCGCCGCCGTGACCGCCGTCAGCAGGTTCAGGGCGCGCACCGGCAGCCCGGTGACGCGCGCGAACTCCTCGTCCTGGCTGACCGCGAACAGCTGCCGGCGCAGCCCCAGGGTGACGAGGACCACGAAGGCCGCGAGCACGCAGATCGCCGTCACGTCCGACTCCGACACCGTCGACAGCGAGCCGAACAGGTACGAGTTCAGGTTGGCGTTGGAGCCCGTCGGCGCGAGGTTGATGAACATCACGCCGCCGGCCATGCCGCCGTAGAAGAGCATCGCCAGGGCGATGTCGCCGCGGGTGCGGCCGTACCAGCGGATCAGTTCCATCAGGACCGCGCCGAGGACGGAGACGGCCGTCGCCATCCACACCGGGGACCAGGACAGCAGGAAGCCGAGGCCGACGCCGGTCATCGCGACGTGGCCGATGCCGTCGCCCATGAGGGCCTGGCGGCGCTGCACGAGGTAGATGCCGACGGCCGGGGCCGTGATGCCGACCAGGACCGCGGCGAGCAGCGCCCGCTGCATGAAGGCGTAGTTCAGGAAGTCCATCAGCTCAGCAGTCCCGTGCGGATCGGTTCGGCGCCCGCCGGTGCGTGCGGGTGTACGTGGTCGTGGCCGGGCAGCGCGTGCTGGCCGACCGCGCGCGGGGGCGGGCCGTCGTGCGTGACACAGCCGTCGCGCAGGACGACCGCCCGGTCGATGAGGGGCTCCAGGGGGCCCAGTTCGTGCAGGACGACCAGGACCGTGGCGCCCTGCGCGACCTGCTCCCGCAGGGTCCGCGCCAGGACCTCCTGGCTGGCCAGGTCGACGCCGGCCATCGGCTCGTCCATGATCAGCAGCTCGGGATCGGCGGCGAGGGCGCGGGCGATGAGCACCCGCTGGTGCTGGCCGCCGGAGAGGGCGTTGACGGAGTCCTTGGCCCGGTCGGCCATGCCGACGAGGTCCAGGGCGCGCCGTACGGCTTCGTGGTCGGCCTTGCGCAGGACGCCGAAACGGGCCCGGGACAGGCGCCCGGAGGAGACGACCTCGGTGACGGTCGCCGGGACGCCCCCGGCGGCGGTGGTGCGCTGCGGTACGTAGCCCACGCGGCGCCAGTCCCTGAAGCGCCGGCGGTCCGTGCCGAACAGCTCGATCGTCCCGGCGGTGACCGGAACCTGGCCGATGACGCTGCGTACGGCCGTGGACTTGCCGGAGCCGTTCGCGCCGAGCAGGGCGACGACCTCACCGCGGTGCACGGTGAGGTCGATGCCGCGCAGGACGGGGCGCGAACCCAGCTCCGCGCGGACACCGCGCAGCGATATGACGGGTTCGGGCTTGGTGTCCATGACGCCCTCCGTGACGATCACTTGGTTCCCAGGGCCGTCTGCAGCGCCTTGAGGTTGGCTTCCTGGACCGCGAAGTAGTCCGTGCCGCGGGACTTGTCGGTGATGCCCTCGATCGGGTCGAGGACGTCCGTCCTCAGGCCGGCGTCCTTGGCGATGGTCTTGGCGGTCTTGTCGCTGACGAGCGTCTCGTAGAACACGGTCGTGACACCGTCGGCCTTGGCCATCTTCTCAAGGTCCTTGACGCGCGCGGCGCTGGGCTCCGACTCGGGGTCGAGGCCGCTGATGGCCTCCTCGGTCAGCCCGTAGCGCTCGGCGAGGTAGCCGAAGGCGGCGTGGGTGGTGATGAAGACCTTGGTCCTCGTGTTCGCCAGACCTGTCTCGAACTGCGTGTTCAGGGCGTCGAGCTTGGCGACGAGGGCGGCGGTGTTCTTCTTGTAGTCGGCCGCGTGGTCCGGGTCTGCCTTCTCGAAGGCGGCGCCGACGCCCTTGGCGACCTCGGCGTACTTGACCGGGTCGAGCCAGATGTGGGGGTCCTTGCCGCCCTCCTCCTCGTGGCCGTGCTCCTCCTCGTGCTCGTCGGCGTGGCCGCCGACCTCGGTGCCGTGCTCCTCGAGCGAGGTGAGCGTCGCGGCGTCGATCTTCGTCTTGACCCCGGACTGGGCCACGGTGTCGTCGACGGAGGGCTGGAGGTTCTTGAGGTAGAGGACCGCGTCGGCCTTCTCGACCTGGACGCGCTGCTGGGCGCTGATCTCCAGGTCGTGGGGTTCCTGGCCGGGCTGGGTGAGGCTGCTGACCTTCACGTGGTCGCCGCCTATCTGCTCGGCGAGGAAGGCCATCGGGTAGAACGACGCGACGACGTCGAACTGGTCCGAATCGCCGGCCGCGGCGCTCTCGCCGGAGCAGGCGGTGAGGACGGAGAGGCCGAGGGCGGTGGCCGCCGCGACCGCGGTGCCCGGTATGAGTCGTCGTACGTTCATGACAGTCATTTTCAACAAATATGGAAACCGTTGTCAACAATGGCGGGGGTAAGGCCCGGGTAAGGGCTGTGAGCGGTACCGATTTGGCCGAGGGGGAGCCCCCGCCGGTACCCTGAAGCATTCGCTGGAAGCATCTCGCTTCGTCGCCCGTCGTCGTTATGAAGAGAGCACCGTGGCCGCCGACAAGATCGACACCATCGTCAGCCTGAGCAAGCGCCGTGGCTTCGTATTCCCCTGTAGTGAGATCTACGGCGGCCAGCGCGCCGCCTGGGACTACGGACCGCTGGGTGTCGAGCTCAAGGAGAACCTGAAGCGCCAGTGGTGGCGCTACATGGTGACGTCGCGCGAGGACGTGGTCGGCATCGACTCGTCCGTCATCCTGGCCTCCGAGGTCTGGGTCGCCTCCGGTCACGTCGC
Source organism: Streptomyces sp. NPDC051315 (assembly GCF_044455165.1). NCBI lineage: Bacteria > Bacillati > Actinomycetota > Actinomycetes > Kitasatosporales > Streptomycetaceae > Streptomyces > Streptomyces sp. NPDC051315. The sequence continues at coordinate 688,701 of NZ_JBITEN010000001.1, read as the reverse complement.
CACCTTCACCGACCCGCTCACCGAGTGCACCTCCTGCCACAAGCGGTTCCGCGCGGACCACCTGGAGGAGGCCTACGAGGCCAAGCACAAGCGCCTGCCGGAGAACGGCCTGGCGGACGTGAACTGCCCCAACTGCGGCAACAAGGGCCAGTTCACCGAGCCCAAGCAGTTCTCGGGCCTGCTCTCCACCCACCTCGGCCCGACCCAGGACAGCGGCTCCATCGCCTACCTGCGTCCCGAGACCGCCCAGGGCATCTTCACCAACTTCGCCCAGGTGCAGACCACTTCGCGCCGCAAGCCGCCGTTCGGCATCGCCCAGATGGGCAAGTCCTTCCGCAACGAGATCACGCCCGGCAACTTCATCTTCCGCACCCGCGAGTTCGAGCAGATGGAGATGGAGTTCTTCGTCAAGCCGGGCGAGGACGAGAAGTGGCAGGAGTACTGGATGGAGCAGCGCTGGAACTGGTACACCGGCCTGGGTCTCCGTGAGGAGAACATGCGCTGGTACGAGCACCCCAAGGAGAAGCTCTCCCACTACTCCAAGCGCACCGCCGACATCGAGTACCGCTTCCAGTTCGGCGGCAACGAGTGGGGCGAGCTGGAGGGTGTCGCCAACCGCACCGACTACGACCTCTCGGCCCACGCCAAGGCCTCCGGCCAGGACCTCTCCTACTTCGACCAGGAGGCCGGCGAGCGCTGGACGCCGTACGTCATCGAGCCGGCGGCCGGTGTCGGCCGCGCGATGCTCGCCTTCCTGCTCGACGCCTACGTCGAGGACGAGGCGCCCAACGCCAAGGGCAAGCTGGAGAAGCGCACGGTGCTGCGCCTCGACCACCGTCTCGCCCCGGTGAAGGTCGCGGTGCTCCCGCTGTCCCGCAACCCCGAGCTGTCGCCCAAGGCCAAGGGCCTCGCCCAGACGCTGCGCCAGAACTGGAACATCGAGTTCGACGACGCGGGCGCGATCGGCCGCCGCTACCGGCGCCAGGACGAGATCGGCACGCCGTACTGCGTGACCGTCGACTTCGACACGCTCGAGGACAACGCGGTGACGGTGCGTGAGCGTGACTCGATGAAGCAGGAGCGCGTGTCGCTGGACCAGATCGAGGGCTACCTGGCCGGACGTCTGATCGGCTGCTAGCTCCTTCGCCTCCGGGCCGGCGTCCGTCCGGCCCGGCGGTCCGCCGGCCGCGGCGTCGTCGTGGCTGTCGCTCAGTTCCCCGCGCCCCCGACCGGGCCCGGGGAACTGTCCGTTTCACGGGCCAGGTCCGCGTACAGCGCCGCGTGGTCCGATGCCCGGGTGGCCCGGGAGGTCACCGTCGGGAAGGACGTGGAGGCGCCGGGTTCCCAAGTGCCCCGCCGCTCCACCTCCACGTGCTCGACCCGGTCCCACAGCCTCGGCGAGAACGGCGCCCGGTCGCCGCGCGGCCCATCCCTCCCGCGGCCCGGTCAGCGGCCTCGACCTCGCAGGCGCAGGGCGCCGAGCAGGTGGACCAGCACCTTCAGCGCCGCCTGCCGGCGGGCCGGCTTGCGGGACCAGACGGCGGGCAGGACCACCCCGGCGTAGAGCGCGACGAAGACGAGGAGACCGAACAGGGCGGGCGCGGCGGGCAGATGGGGCGTCGGGAGTGTCATGCGGCTTCCTCCGGGAGCGGTGTCCGACTGGTCGGCAACGACGATCGCCCGCGCCGGGCCCCGTGCGGGCCGCTCCCGACGCACGGCGAACTCCCGGCGGAAACCGCAGGTGGACCCGTACGCTTCGGAAGAGTTCGCCGAACCGCGCCGAAGGGGCTGGGAGTTGGCCGCACCACCGACGGGACCTGTCGCGGACTTCTGCGCCGCGCTGCGGCGGCTCGTGCGGGCGTGCGGTGTGCCCCAGAAGGAGATCGCCGCCTCGCTGTTCATGAGCGGGGCCGCGGTCTCGGAGCTGCTCAACGGCCGGCGTGTGACGCCTCCGGACTGGGACGTGGTGCGCCGGATCCTGGACCTGTGCGCGGGGCGCTGCGGGAGCCCGCCCGGCTCCGCGCCCCCGGACGTGCGGTGGGACGAGCAGTGGTGGAGGGGGCGCCACGCGGAGCTGGTGCGCACCGTCGAGGCGTCCTCCGTCCGCGGCCACGGGGTGGCGGACTCGGCGCCGCCTGTGCGGGACCCCGCGGAGGCGATCGACGTCTTCGCCGCCACCGGCATGGACCTCTCGGCGGCAGTGCGCGTCCTGGCGGCCGGGCGCGAGGAACTCGCGTACTGCCTCGACGAGCTGCTGTACAGGGAGGAGAGCCGGTCCCGGGTCCTCGCCGCCCTGCTGGAGGGGTTCCCGGGCCGGGTGCGGGCGGCACGCGGCGTGTGCCGGGCCGTGCTGCTGCAGGCCGCCCGGGTGGTCCTCGCGGGCGTGGCACTGGCCGGGTGCGGGGCGGACCACGTCAGCCGGGGCGGCACCCGGACACTGGTGAACGGCGCGGCGCGGGCGTACGGATGGCCCCCGGAGGACGAGCCGTCGGCCGGCTGTGGCGGGCCCGCCGACCCGGCGCTGCGGGAGGGGACGGAGCGGGCCGGACTCAGCGCCCCGGTCGGCCAGGAGTTGCTCGACCACTACCTGGCCCTCGCCGCACCCCTCGCCGAGACCTGCCCCGAGTTCGGGCTGTCGGCCGGACTGCCACCGGGCCGTGACGGAGCCAGGACGCCCGGCCCCCTCAGGACGGGACTGGCCGGCCTGCACTCACTGCTCGCCGGCTTCACCGGCCAGGACCATGCACTCCCGCCCTCCGCCCGCGCCCTGCTGGACGCGCCGATCGCCACCTTCGAGGTCCGCGGCCCCCGCCTGCCGAGCCTGGCGGACGGGTACGTCAACCCCCGCTACCGGCTGACCGGACCGGGCGCCGAGGGCGTCCAGCAGGGCGCCGCCTCCGACAAGTGGTGGCAGGAGCGGCCGCTGCACGAGGACCTGGAGTGCTTCCTCGCCGCCCACCTGCTCAGCCTTCCCGCCCTCCTGAGCCCGCTGCTCGTGCTGGGCCACCCCGGCGCGGGCAAGTCGCTGCTCACCAAGCTGCTGACGGCCAGGCTCCCGGCCCGCGAGTTCCGCCCCCTGCGCGTGGAACTGCGGCACACGCCCGCCGACGACGACCTCCAGACACAGCTGGAGCACGCGCTGCGTCACGCCACCGGGCGGTCGGTGAGCTGGCCGGACTGGACGGAGGCCGAGCCGGACCTGCTCCCGGTCGTCCTCCTGGACGGTTTCGACGAACTCCTCCAAGCGGGCGCCCAGAAGCTCGACTCCGCACGGCAGTGGACCTACCTGCGGGACATCGAGCGGTTCCAGCGCCGCGAGGCGGAGCTCGGCCGCCCGCTGGCCGTGCTGGTGACGAGCCGTACGGTGGTGGCCGACCGTGCGGAGATCCCCCCGGACAGCCAGGTGCTGCGCCTGGAGCCGTTCGACGAACCGGAGACCGAGCAGTGGCTCTCCGTCTGGAACACCACGAACCGGGTCCACCTGGAGCGGCGCGGACTACGGCCGCTCACCCCGGAGGCCCTCGCCCCGCACCGCCACCTCGCTGCCCAGCCCCTGCTGCTGCTCATGCTCGCCCTGTACGACGCGGACGACAACGCGCTGCACCGGCTGCGGGACGAGGACATCAGCCGCACCGAACTGTACGAACGGCTCCTCACGACGTTCGTCCGCCGGCAGCTCGTCAAGGACGGCCCACTTCCCGCGTCCGGGGAACAGGCCGCGATCGACCGTGAACTCCACCGTCTGTCGGTGATCGCCTTCGGGATGTTCCAGCGCGGCGCCCAGGCCATCACGGGCGGGCAGGCAGAGGACGACCTGCGCACCCTGGCGGGCGGGACGACGGACGGCGATCTGCTCTTCGGGCGCTTCTTCTTCGTCCACGAGGCGCAGGCCGTGATCGCGGAGCAGTCGTTGCGCAGCTACGAGTTCATGCACGCGACCTTCGGCGAGCACCTTGCCGCGCGGCTGGTCGCACGGGCGCTGCGCCTGCTGCCGACCCGGGTCCGCGAGGGCCACCGGCTCCCCGACGACGGGGAGCTGTACGCCCTGCTGTCCTACACCCCGCTCAGCGACCGGGCGCAGATCGTGCAGAACCTGGCCGACATGCTGTCCGCCCGGCCGCCGGACGCGGAGCGGGAGGTGCTGCCGGGGCTGCTCGCCGAGCTGTTCCGGGAGGTGCCGTGGGAGACCGCCCACCGCGGTAACCACGCGCACGCGCCCGTCCGTCGGCCCAGGGCCTGCCGGGATGCCGTCTACAGCGCGAACCTGCTGCTGATCGGGGTGCTGGCGACGGGAGAGGTGTACGCGTCGGACTTCCTGGGGACCGACGGGGACCTGATCGACCAGTGGCGCCGGCAGGCGATGGCGTGGCGGGCGCAGATGTCCAGGGAGTCCTGGGACCTGTACGTGTCCACCCTCGGGCCGGAGCGGGTCTGGCGGCCTCCGTCGCGCGGCCTCGGTGACGTGCGGCCCGACCTGCGCATCGGCCTGCGGCGGGTGCCGCTCGTCCAGCACGAGCTCAGCTGGCCGCTGGGCATCCCGGCGGGCGGGACGCAGGGGGTGACGTTCGATCTGGACGAGGGGACCGACGACGACGTGCCGAACGTGGTGCGCCGGGTCCTGTTCGCCGGTGACCGTGACGCGGAGCTGCTGCTGCACGCCGCCCACCCCCTGCTGCACCGGCTGCCCGCTTCCCTGCGCACCCACTCCGTCGACGGCGACGGGCACGTCCGGTCGGCGGCCCACGCCCTGGTCGCCCTGCTCGCCCGGGACGTGTACCACCCCGATGTGCTGCCCGACCTGTACGGAAGGTGCCTGAAAGCGGCCGAGGCGCTGCCGGAGCGCGAGGAGCACGTCCTCATCGAGGCCCTGAGCCGCCAGCTCGTCCACGACGCGGCCACCTTGCCGGACGACGCTCTCCGGCCGATCCTGTCCCGCTTGGTCGTGCACGTCGCGGTGTCACCCCTCGGCGAGTCGCTGCGACGGTCGCTGACCGACTGCCTGCAGCGCCTCGCGGGCAGGGGGGACGACAGGCTGCGCCAGGTGCTCGAGGCCCTCGCATCGAATCTCCACCTGTGGGGGCCACGGGCCGGGCTGTACGGCGAGGCCCTGCTGCTGGAGCTGTCCCGGGCCGGTCGATCCGCCCGTACCTGGAGCTGGGTGCGGTCGCCGGACGACGCCCCCGACCTCCTGGACGAGTGTCTGCACGGCCTCGACCTCCCCACCACCGCAGCCCGCCACCCCCGCGCCGTCGTCGACCTGCTCCGCCTGGCCGCGGAACTGGGCCGCGCCGACTGGCTGGCCGCCCACACCGCGGACCTCCTCGTCCTGCTCCCGGACAACGCCTTCGGTCTCCTGCGCCCCTCCGACCTGGGCCCCCTGCGGGACGCGCTCCCCGAGGGCGGCTACGCCTACGAGACGGAGTTCGCCGAGGTCGAAAGGAGTTTCAGACGACCCGGCGCGGCAGCCGCAGACTGAGCAGGCCGGTGCCGACGACCCCGGCGATCTGCACGGCCAGCGTCGTCATCAGCGCGTCCCGCATGCCCATGCCCGGCGCGAGCGACAGGAACAGCGTTCCGAGGGTGGCCACCCCCAGCGCCAGCGACGCCTGCTGGGTCGTCACCATCACGCCGCCGCCGACGCCCGCCCGGGCCGGCGGCACCTCGGACAGCACGATCCGCATCACGACGGGCAGCTGCAGCGCCTGGCCGGCGCCGGCGACCGCCGCGCCCGGCAGCAGCTCGGCGACGCCCAGGTGCGGCCAGCCCTGCCGGACGGCCACCATGATCAGGGCCACGCCCACGCCCTGCACCACCGCGCCGGCGGTCACCACCCGGGCGCCGTACCGGGCCACGAGCCGGGGGCCGGCGAGCGAGGCGACGAAGAACGCGAGCGCCATCGGCGCCAGCGCCAGACCGGCCGGGACGGGGCCCAGCCCCGCGCCCTGCTGGAGGGCCACCGCGACGACGAACATGAACCCGCTGAAGCCGACGGCGAGCGGCGCCATGATGGTCAGCCCGCGGCGCAGCGTGGTGAGGGCGAACAGGCTCGGCGGCACCAGCGGCGTACGGCCGAGCCGGTCGGCCCGGCGCTCCACCGCGTAGAACCCGGCCGCCGCGAGCGGGAACGCGGCGAGCGACAGCCAGGTCCACAGCGGCCAGCCCGCCGCCCGGCCCTCGGTGAGCGGCGCGAGCAGCGTCAGCAGGGCCACCGCCAGCAGCACCGTGCCGGGACCGTCCACCGGCTCCGGCCGTTGTGAGCGGGTCTCCGGGACGCTGCGGACGGCGAGGACGAGCCCGACGACCACGACGGGGACGTTCACGAGGAACACCGACCGCCAGCCGGTGCCGGCGATGTCGGCGGCGACCAGGACGCCGCCCAGGATCTGGCCCACCACCATGGACAGGCCGGCGGTGGCGCCGTACAGGCTCATCGCCCTCGCGCGGCGGGCGCCCTCGGTGGTGGCCTGGATGGTGGCGAGCACCTGGGGGACCATCACGGCGGCCGACGCGCCCTGGGCGACCCGCGCCGCCACCAGCCACCAGGCGCCGGGTGCCAGTCCGCAGGCCAGCGAGGTCAGGCCGAAGGCGGCCATCCCGAACAGGAAGAGCCGGCGCCGGCCGAACAGGTCGCCGAGCCGGCCGCCGAGGACGAGGAGCACGGCGTACGCCACCCCGTACCCGGAGACGACGAGTTCGAGGACGGACTCGCTCGCGGCGAGGTCCTCGGCGAGGGTGGGCAGGGCGACGTTGACGATGAAGAAGTCGATGAGGGGCAGGGCCGCGCCGAGCAGGACGGTGAGGAGTCCCAGCGCGCCGAGCACACGGGGTGCGGCGCCGGTGGGCGCCGCGGTCGGGGTCAGGGTGTCAGTCACGCCGTCGAGCCTGCGCGCCCCCTCAGACGGGTACCAGAGTCTTCTTGTCCTGGTACAAGGAGTACCTGGCAACAGGGTCCGGGCACGGGCACGCTGGAGGTATGACGACCATGGTCCAGGAGACGGCGGCCCCCACGACCGGCAGCGGCGCGGCCAGCAGGCGGCACGAACTGGCCGCCTTCCTGCGCAGCCGCCGCGAGCGGATCACTCCCGAGCAGGTGGGCCTCCCGCGCGGCACGCGCCGCCGGACGCCCGGCCTGCGCCGGGAGGAGGTCGCCCATCTCTCCGCGGTCGGCGTCACCTGGTACACCTGGCTGGAACAGGCCCGGGACATCCACGTCTCCGTCCAGGTCCTCGACGCCCTGGCCCGCACGCTGATGCTCGACGGGAGCGAACGCGCCCACCTCTTCCAGCTGGCCGGCGCCGTCGACCCGACCCCGGCCGCGTCCTGCACCGGCATCACCGACGCCCTGCGCGAGACGCTGGACCAGCTCGACCCGCTGCCCGCCTGCGTCCAGAACAGCCGCTACGACATCCTGGCCTACAACCGCACCTACGCCCGTCTCCTGTGCGACCTCGACGCCATCCCGCCCGAGGACCGCAACTGCATGCTCCTGGTCCACACCCACCCCGACTGGCGGGAGGCGATCGTCCACCTGGAGGAGACCATGCGCCTGATGGCGGCGAAGCTGCGCGCCTCCATGGCCGGTCACCTCTCCGAACCGGCGTGGAAGATGCTGGTCAGGCGCCTCCAGACGGAGTCCCCGGAGTTCCGCGAGAACTGGGAGCGTTACGAGATCGTCGCCCACCGCAGCAAGACCAAGCAGATCCGCAACGCCCACGTGGGCCTGCTCAACCTCCACCACACGGACCTGTGGCTCGGCCCGCAACACGGGGCGCGCATGGTGACGTACACCCCGGTGGACGAGGAGACCCGGGAACGCCTGAGGAAGCTCCACGCACTGGCCGCGCGACCGGCCGTCGCGTAGGTCCTCCGCGGCGGATCACGCCGCGGACGCGGGGCTCGCCGGGCCCGGACGCGGCGTTGTCGCCGGCTGCCGGGCCCGCCGCTCACGGATGCGCTCGTACGGAAGGGGTCCCCTCGCGCCGGCCCGTCCTGCGGCGTGCGTGTCCGCACGCGCCGGGCCCCGCCGCGGCACCGGGCGGGCCGCTCAGGCGCTGACGCCCGCCGCCTCCCGTACGTCCTTCGCCTCCAGGCGCTCCGCCGTCCGCTCGGCCGTGCGCCGGGCCCACCGGCCGCTGCTGACCGCGCCCAGCACCAGCACCGCGAAGCCGCAGGCGGCGAGGATCCACCAGCCCGGTACGGCGGCGGCGACGAAGGCGTCGCGGTACGGCGAGGAGCCGATGCCCGACGCCAGGACCGCGCCCACCACGGCGACGCCGAGTGTCTGCCCCAGCTGGCGGCTCGTGGAGGCGACGGCGGCGGCGACACCGGCCTGGGCGCGGGGCATGCCCGAGACCGCCGTGTTGGTGATCGGGGCGTTCACGAAGCCGAAGCCGATGCCGAAGAGGACGTAGCCGATGAGGAGGGTGAGGTCGGAGGTCTCGGCCTCGAAGACGGCGAAGAGGACGCCGCTCGCGGTCATCGCCACCCCGGCGATCAGCAGCGGCAGCCGTGGGCCCCGGCTGCCGACGAGCCGCCCGGACAGGGGGGCGCACAGGAAGGTCGGTACGGCCATCGGCAGCATCCACAGACCGGCGTGCAGGGCGTCCAGACCGCGCACGTTCTGCAGGTACAGCGTGGACAGGAAGAGGAATCCGCCGAGCGCGGCGAAGGCGCTGATCGCGACCACGGTGGCCCCGCTGAACGGCACCGACCGGAAGAACCGCAGGTCGATGAGGGGCTCGTCGCGCCGGGGCTCGTACCACAGCAGTCCGAGCAGCGCGGCCAGCGCCACCGCCGCGAAGGGCCCGCTGGTGGCGAACCCGGCCGTCGGCGCCTCGATGATCGCGTACGTCAGGGAGCCGAAGAGCACGATGACCAGCACCTGGCCGACGGGGTCGGGGCGGCGGGCCTTCGGGGCCCGGGACTCGGGGACGCAGCGCAGGGTCAGCAGGAGGGCCACGAGGCCGACCGGGAGGTTGACCCAGAAGATCGCGCGCCAGTCCACCGCCTCCACCAGCAGGCCGCCCACCAGCGGACCCGCGGCCATCGAGATGCCCACGACCGCGCCCCACACGCCGATGGCGCGGGCCCGCTCACGCGGGTCGGTGAAGGTGTTGGTGATGATCGACATGGCGACCGGGTTGAGCATGGAGCCGCCGACCGCCTGGACCATCCGGAAGACGACGAGCAGTTCCAGGTCCGGCGCGAGGGAGCACAGCAGGGAGCCGAGCGAGAACAGCACCAGGCCGGTCATGAAGACCTTCTTGCGGCCGATCCGGTCGGCCGTGGAGCCCGCGAGCATCAGCAGCCCGGCCAGTACCACCGTGTAGGCGTCGATCGTCCACTGCAGTCCGGCGGTGGTGGCGCGCAGGTCGCGCTGCATCGCGGGCAGGGCGACGTTGAGAGCGGTGGTGTCGAGGCTCACGATCAGCAGACTGATACAGCAGATCGCGAGCACGAGCATGCGTCGGCGATGGCTGAGCTCGGGCATGGGTCCCATCGTACCCACATTGATAGTGCGTCTAACTAACGACTTGGCGAGGTCTTTGCCAGGTCACCCCTGCGCGTGCGGGACAATGGGGGAATGCCCATGACCGCGCCCACGAAGACGACGACCCTGCAGATCGGCCCGCACACCGTCACCCCGCCGGTCGTCCTGGCCCCCATGGCGGGGATCACCAACGCGCCCTTCCGTACCCTGTGCAGGGAGTTCAGCGACGGCAAGGGCCTCTTCGTGAGCGAGATGATCACCACCCGGGCGCTGGTCGAACGCAACGAGAAGACCATGCAGCTCATCCACTTCGACGCGACCGAGAAGCCCCGCTCGATCCAGCTGTACGGCGTCGACCCGGCGACCGTCGGCAAGGCCGTCCGCATGATCGTGGAGGAGGGCCTCGCCGACCACATCGACCTGAACTTCGGCTGCCCGGTCCCGAAGGTCACCAGGAAGGGCGGCGGCTCCGCCCTCCCGTACAAGCGCAACCTGCTGCGGGCGATCCTGCGCGAGGCCGTCGGCGGCGCCGGGGACCTCCCCGTCACCATGAAGATGCGCAAGGGCATCGACGACGACCACATCACCTACCTCGACGCCGGCCGCATCGCCGTCGAGGAGGGCGTCACCGCCATCGCCCTGCACGGCCGCACCGCCGCCCAGCACTACGGCGGCACCGCCGACTGGGACGCGATCGCCCGCCTGAAGGAACACGTCCCGGAGATCCCGGTGCTCGGCAACGGCGACATCTGGTCCGCCGAGGACGCCCTGCGGATGGTCCGGGAGACCGGCTGCGACGGGGTCGTGGTCGGCCGCGGCTGCCTGGGCCGGCCCTGGCTCTTCGCGGACCTGGTCGCCGCCTTCGAGGGACGCACCGACTTCCGGCGGCCCACGCTCCGCGAGGTCGCCGACGTCATGGTCCGGCACGCCACCCTGCTCGGCGAGTGGATCGGCGACGAGTCGAAGGGCGTCGTCGACTTCCGCAAGCACGTCGCCTGGTACCTCAAGGGTTTCGCGGTCGGCTCCGAGATGCGCAAGCGGCTCGCGATCACCTCGTCCCTGGCGCAACTGCGCGCCGGACTCGACGAACTGGACCTCGACCAGCCCTGGCCCGCCGGCGCCGACGGGCCCCGCGGCCGTACGTCCGGCAACAACCGGGTGGTGCTGCCGGACGGCTGGCTGAAGGACCCGTACGACTGCGCGGGCGTGGGCGAGGACGCCGAGCTGGACACCTCCGGGGGCTGACCCCGGCCGGCTCAGCCCCCGCTGGGGTGCGGGGTCGAGCCGTACGCCAGCAGGAAGCGGTCGCGGAAGGAGCTCATCTTCCACACCGGGGCGTCCTTCGCGGGCTTCAGTCCCTCCGTCCACTTCCAGCCAGCGATCTTGTCGAGGACCTTCGGGTCCTTGGCGACGACGGAGACCGGCACGTCCCGGCCGGCGTTGTCGCCGCTGACGCGGGCGATGGGCTGGTGGTCGCCGAGGAAGACCAGGACCGTGTCGTCGGTGCCGTAACGCTCGAGCCACTGGGTGAGGGCGGTCACCGAGTACTGGATCGACCGGCCGTACTCCCGGCGGGAGGCGGCCGAGTCGTTGATGACGTCGGACGCGTCCTTCCCGGCCTTCTGGATGCCCCGGAAGACCGATCCGTCGCCCAGCTCGTCCCAGCCGACCATCGTCGGCACGGGCGCCCAGGGCTGGTGACTCGAGGTCAGGATGATCTCCGACATCAGCGGCTTGTCGCGCTGCTTGCCGTGCTCCAGCCGCTGGAACGCCTCCAGGGCGTACTGGTCGGGCATGGTCGACCAGCTGAACTTCGGCCCCCGGTAGCCCATCTCGAAGGCGTTGTAGACCTTGTCGAGTCCGTAGAACTCCTGCTCCGGCCAGCCCTTCTGCACGCCCGGCATCACGCCGACGGTGTCCCAGGCGCCGGTCTTGCGGAAGGCCTTGGTCAGGCTGAGGTGGTCGCTGGCCATGACGGTGCGGTAGCGCTGCTGGGTGTCGACCCACAGCCCGGACAGGGCGGTGGAGTGGCCGAGCCAGCTGCTGCCGCCGAAGGTCGCCGAGGTCAGCCAGCCGCTCCGGGCGTGGAAACCGGCCTCCGCCAGGGCCCGCGTGCTCGTGTCGAGGGTCCTGTTCACGCCCGGCGCGATCCCCGGGTCCTCGATGGCGCTGCGGCCGTAGCTCTCGATGAAGGCGAAGACCACGTCCTTGCCGCGCAGGTCGGGCACGAGCTGCGCGGGCGGGGTGGCGCCGAAGGTGTCGGTGCGGGCCTCCTCGGCGAACGCGGCCTCGTCCCGGAGGGTGTCGCGCACCCGGCGGGCCTCGGAGGTGAGGGTGCCGGCGACCCGGTCGGAGGCGACCGGCAGCCCGGCGTACTCCAGGCCGAGGACGGAGCAGGTGATCCAGGCCGTGCCGGAGACCAGCGTGGCCCGGGTCGCCAGCCGGGTGTCGCGCACCAGCAGGCCGGCCAGCCGGACCGTCGCCAGGGCCATCACCGTGCACAGCAGGGCGACGAGCAGCAGGACGCCGACCGTGGCGGCGAGTGCCGTCGTCCGGCCCATCGAGTCGGCGACGTACGACTGGGCGTCGTCGAGCAGGCCCCAGTCCAGGACGAGGTTGAAGTCCCGGCCCAGGTACTCCACGAACCCCATGTCGAGCAGGTTCAGCACGGTCAGCGCCCCGAGGAGCACCCCGGTCAGCGCCGCCACGACCACCCGCGGCCGGCGGGGCAGCGCCAGCAGCACGGCGGCCCCGATGATCGCCTCCCCGGGCAGCCGCAGGAACCGGTCGGGCTGCAGCGCGAAGAGCCGGTTCGGCATCAGCATGGCCCCGAGCACCAGCACCACCGACAGCACGGTCGCCGTCCACCACAGCACCCGCGCGGCCCGGGGGCGACGGGTGCGCCAGGCACGCCAGTGCGCGACCCGCTCCCGCAGGGAGCGCGCGCCGGCCCCGGGCTGCGCGGCCTCCCCCACGGCGTCCACGGCGTCCTCGGGTTCCTTCAGGTCCGGCGGGCCGGGCAGCTGACGCGAGCGAGTGAAGACGGGCACCCGAGGGTCCTTCCGTACGAAGCCGGGCGGATCGGCGGATCCGACGGGGCGCGCCGGATCCACCGCCATGTCGTACGGCTTGCTCCCGCCCGGTGTTCACCCCGCCCGGCCGTCGGTCGGCACACACCGGGCGAACGCCCGGCCGGCCCGCTACGCGCCGCCCACCGCCGTGAGCAGCGCCAACGGGGCCGCCGCCGAGCGGGATTCGCGTACGCACGCGTGAGGGTACGGCACCGGCTCGGCGTGCGTGTCGCGGCCGTACCCGGCGAGGACCTCGGGCAGCCGGTGGCCGGTCGCGGTGGCCGCGTCGACCAGACCGTGGGCGACCGTACGGGCCTCGTCGTGCAGGCCGTAGCGGGCCAGGCCGAGCGTGATCAGCGCGTTGTCGTGCGGCCAGACCGAGCCGCGGTGGTAGGAGAGCGGGTGGTACGCCGGCTGCCCGGACGCCAGCGTGCGGACCCCCCAGCCCGAGAAGAAGTCCGGCTCGAGCAGCCGCCGGCCGACCACCTCCCCGTACTCCTTGTCCAGCAGCCCCGACCAGAGCAGGTGGCCGGCGTCGGAGGCCAGCGCGTCGACCCGGTGGCCGTGACCGTCCAGGGCGAGGGCGGGAAAGGAGTGCTCCGGCATCCAGAAGTCCCGCTGGAAGCGGTCGCGCAGATCGGCGGCTGCCTGCTCCAGCAGGGCCGCGTAGGTCTCGTCCGCCCACACCGAGCGCGCCACCCACGCCGTGCGGCGCAGCGCGTCGTACGCGTAGCCCTGGGCCCCCGCCGCCATCACCGGGCCGCTCGCGCGGGTGCCGTCGGCCGAGCAGATGGCGCCGGGGGAGTCCTTCCAGTTCTGGTTGGCGAGGCCGCCCTGGTCGGCCCGGTAGACCAGGTAGCCGCGGGAGGTGAGCCCGCCGTGGTCGAGCATCCAGCCGACGGCCGCGCGGGCGTGGGACTCCAGCCGGCGGGCGAGCGCCGTGTCACCGGTCTGCTCGACGTACGCGCCGAGGAGGACGAGGAAGAGCGGGGTGGCGTCGACCGAGCCGTAGTAGCGGCCGAACGGGACCTGGCGGAAGTGGGCGAGTTCGCCGTGCCGCACCTCGTGGACGATCTTGCCGGGCTGGGCGACCGACTCCGGGCCGGTCTCCGTGGCCTGGGTCGCGGCCAGCGCCGGCAGCGTGGCGGCGGCCAGACGGGGGCGGTAGGGGAGGGCGAAGAGGGAGGTGAGCAGGGCGTCGCGGCCCAGCAGGGTCAGGAACCAGGGGGCGCCGGCCGCCGGGACGCGCAGTTCCTCGCCGTCCGGGCCGGTCGCCGGGACCTGGAGCGCGGCCAGGTCCGCGAGGCCGCGCGCGCAGGCGGCGGCCAGTTCGGGCCAGCCGGTCGGGAAGGCCACGCCCTCCACGAACTCGCCCTCCTGCACGAGGAGGCTCCCGGTCAGTGCGGCCGGGGAGCTGGGCACCCGCAGGGCCCGCTTCTCACCGTGCGGGCGGGCCATCACCCGCAGCGTCAGCTCGGCGGAGCCGTGCGGGGCGAGCTCCACCGTCCACACCAGGCGGCGCGCGCCGGTGCCGGTCTCCTCGACGCCGTCCGGTGCGGGGTCGGCGCTCACCGTCGTGACGGACCGCCACTCGCCGCGCCGGTAGGTGAACTCCACCCCGTGGTCGAGGACCTGGCGGCGGCGTACGGCGCCGGTCTTGGCGTAGGTGCGGTGGTCGGAGCGGAGTTCGAACTGGTCGGTGAAGTCGGCGTCCACGGTGAGCGCGAGACGGACCGTGAGCGGCTCCGGGCGGTTGCTGACGACCCGCAGCAGCTCCACGAACGAGCCGTCCCCGACAGCCTGTTCCCGGAAGAGCGTGCACGACGGGGGCTCGGTGCGGCCGCCGCGGGGGACGAGCACACAGCGGGCGGTGTCCCCGTCCGCGACCGGCGCGAGCACCTCGGGCACGGCCCCGTCGACGGTGAGCTGCCAGCGGCTGAGGTGCCGCGCGTCCCGGACGAACAGGCCGTCGGGCGAGCCGGCGCCGCGTACGCCGCTGATGTCCCCGCGGTCACCGACGGCGGCGAACGTCCCGCCGTACACGAGCAGATGATGCCGGTCCGTCATCCCCGGTCCCCTCCCTTGAGTGCGGTGTCGTCCGAGTCGTGCAGGCCGTGCAGGTCGTGCGCCGGGTGCCGGTCGTTCGGGTGGTGCCGGTCGTCCCGGTGGTGCGGGTCGTGCGGGTCGTCCGTGTCGTGCGGGACGTGCGCGGGGCGCGGGTCGTCCCGGTGGCGCGGGTCCTCCGGGTGGCGCGGGTCGTCCCGGTGGCGCGGGTCCTCCGGGTGGCGCGGGCCGTGCGGGTCGTGCAGCAGGTCGAGCGTGAGCGCGGCGGTCCAGCTGAAGCCGGTCGCCCCGCAGGCCTCGCCGGTGTACGGATCGACGTACTCGGCGAACCCCGACGTGTCCGCGACCTCCAGCACGGCCTGGCGCAGCGCGTCCGCCCGCGCCCGCTCGCCGTGCGCCCGCAGCCCCCGCTCCAGCAGCCAGCTCGTGTTGAACCAGGCCGGGCCGCGCCAGTAGCGGTGCGGGTCGAAGGCCTCGCCGAGCAGGTCGTAGCTGGGGACGAGACGGGTGGTGGTGCCCAGCCCGAAGTGCGGGCCGCACAGGGTCCGTACGAGGGCGGCGGCGACCTCGGGCGGCAGGCCGGGCAGCAGCAGCGGGACCAGGCCGGAGACCCCGCGCTCCGGGATCGGACCCGCGCCGCGCACGTCCCGGCAGAGGAACAGGCCCTCCGCCGGGTCCCACAGCCGGTCGACGAGCGCCGCCGTCAGCCGCTGCGCGCGCGCGTGCCGGGCGGTGCCCGTGGCGCCCAGCTCCTGCGCGATGCGCGCCAGCGCGTGCTCGGAGGCGATGAGCAGGGCGTTGAAGGCGGGGTCCTCGACGGCGAAGTCACCTGCGCCGTCGGCGTACCCGCCGTCCCGGTAGTCCGACGCCAGCCGCACGTACCGCCCGTAGTCCAGGTCCGTCGGCCGGTCCTCGGCGGCCCCGTGGTCGAGGTCGGCGCGGCGGAAGGAGCGGGCCGGGGCGGGGGTGATCCGGGCGAGCGGGGCGTCCCAGGAGGGCGCGTTGTCCATGCCCTGCTCCCACGGGTGGACGACGGACACCAGCCCGCCTGCGCCCAGGTCCCGCCGGTGCAGCAGATAGCGGTGCCAGGCGGCCAGCCGGGGGTACACCCGGGCGAGGAAGCCGCGCGCCCGGGACAGCCCCGGGTCGGCGCGGTGCACCAGCCAGGCCGCCAGCGCGTGCACCGGTGGCTGCACGATGCCGGAGGTCTGTACGGTGCGCGGGGCGCCCGCAGCGCGCCCCGCGGTCGAGGAGCGCCAGAAGTCGGGGCTCGGGAAGTACGCGTCGAGCGGCACGGAGGGGTTGAAGACGATGTGCGGGATCCGCCCGTCGCCCCACTGCGCCTCCAGCAGGGTCTCCAGCTCCGTCTGCGCCCGGCGCGGCGAGACGTGCCGCAGCCCGATCGCGACGAAGGCCGAGTCCCAGGACCACTGGTGGGGGTACAGCCCGCGCGAGGGCACCGTCGACGTCCCCGTCCAGTTGCCCTCGAGCACCTGCACCGCCCTGAGGTGCAGCGACCCCGCCGGTGTGGCGGGATCGTATACGGCGGTGCACTCCGTGGGACGGGCGATGAGCTGGGCGGTGCGATCCACGCGGGGCTCCCCGAAGAGCGACGACGACGGCACAGTCGACCCGGTTCGGCAGTGGCTACCGTAGGGTTACGTCTATTTAACACGCAAAACCCAATATGTAATGCAGGGTTGGGAAACACAAGGGGGTGCGCATGACCGGAAGGCCGGGGCGGACCGGCAGGAGCGGCGGTCAGGCCGGCGCCGGGGATCTGCTCGCACTGGTACGCACGGGGCGGGCGACGACACGCGGTGCCCTCCAGCAGGCCACCGGCCTCTCCCGGGCCACCGTCGGCCAGCGTCTGGACCGTCTGTTCCGCGCGGGCTGGCTGCGCGAGGGCGCCGGCGGGCCGGTCGACTCCCCGCTGGGCGGACGCCCCTCGATCACACTGGAGTTCGACGACGCGCACGCGGTCGTCCTCGCCGCCGACCTCGACACCCGGCACGCGCGCGCCGCCGTGCTCTCCCTGACCGGTGAGCTCCTCGCCGAACACTCGGGCACGCTGGTCGTCGAGGACGGCCCGGACGCCGTCCTCGGCGAGCTGGGGCGCTGGTTCGCCGAGCTGCTGGAGAAGGCCGGCCACACCGCGGACGAGGCCTGCGGCATCGGCCTGGCCGTCCCCGGCCCGGTCGACAGCGAGACCGGCCGGGTCGTCCAGCCGCCGATGATGCCCGGCTGGGACGGCTACGACATACGCGGCCGCCTCGCCAGGGCGTTCACGGAACACACCGGCGCGCCGCCCGTCCCGGTCCTCGTCGACAACGACGCCAACCTCATGGCGTACGGCGAACAGCGCACCGCCCACCCGGACTGCTCGGCGTTCGTGCTGGTGAAGGTGTCGACCGGGATCGGCGCGGGCGTCGTGGTCGACGGCGCGATCTACCGGGGCGTCGACGGCGGAGCCGGCGACATCGGGCACATCCGGGTGGGCGCGGAGGCGCTGTGCCGGTGCGGGTCGCAGGGCTGTCTCGCGGCGGTCGCGAGCGGTGGCGCCGTGGCCCGCAAGCTGGCCGGGACGGGGGTGCCGGCGGCGTCGGGCTCGGACGTGCGCGACCTGCTCGCCGCCGGGCACCCGGGGGCGGCCGCGCTGGCCCGGGAGGCCGGACGCCAGGTGGGCGACGTGCTGGCGACGGTCGTGACGCTGCTCAACCCCGGGGTGCTGATGATCGCCGGGGACCTGGCCGGCACCTCCTTCCTCACCGGCGTGCGCGAACTGCTCTACCAGCGGGCGCTGCCGCGCTCGACCGCCCGCCTCGAGGTGGTCACCTCGCGGCTCGGGGAGCGGGCGGGTCTGGTGGGCGCCGGAGCGCTGGTCGTGGAGCACCTGTACGCGCCGGAGCGGGTGGAGGAGCGGTTGCGGGCACTCGGCGTGTGACGAGGGTGTTTCCGTCTTCGGTCCCGTCCCGGAGCCGCGTCCGAATGGTGAAATCGGCTCGTTCGTGGAAGCGTGATTCTCGCCACCCTTGATAGGGGTAGCGCTCAGATGAGCGGATTGCGAGCGACTGCACTTCCTCAAGGGGTGGCACTCAGTGCCACCCCTTGATCGTTCATCGACCGAAATCAGACGGGCTGACAGTCGCTCATCTGAGCGGAAAAGAACGCTTGTGTGGGACCTTGTGTTCAAGAAATGAAAACATCAGCTGCTCGGCGCTTGCCAAGCCTTGACTTTCGATCCCGTGGCGGACGACTGGTTACAGGCGCATGACGCACAAGTGGACGTACCCAGACGCCTTCGATCTGGGTATGTTCCTCGCCGTCAGGGCAGCCACCGCGTCCTCGAGGAGTCGAGACCCGTGTCGGAAAACAAAGATCCCCACGTAGCTGAGCCGACAGCGAGCGTTGAGGGTGTGAAGTTCGTTTACGACTTCACCGAGGGCAACAAGGACCTCAAGGACCTCCTCGGCGGCAAGGGCGCGAACCTCGCCGAGATGACCAACCTCGGCCTTCCGGTCCCTCCCGGCTTCACCATCACCACCGAGGCCTGCAAGGTCTACCTCGACAGCGGCGAGGAGCCGGCGGCACTGCGTGACGAGGTGAGTGCGCACCTCGTCGCCCTCGAAGAGAAGATGGGCAAGAAGCTCGGCCAGGCCGACAACCCCCTGCTCGTCTCGGTCCGCTCCGGCGCCAAGTTCTCGATGCCCGGCATGATGGACACCGTCCTGAACATCGGCCTGTCCGACAAGTCGGTCCAGGGCCTGGCCCAGCAGGCCGGCGACGACCGCTTCGCCTGGGACTCCTACCGCCGGCTGATCCAGATGTTCGGCAAGACGGTCCTCGGCGTCGACGGCGACCTCTTCGAGGAGGCCCTCGAGGCGGCCAAGGCCGCCAAGAAGGTCACGGTCGACACCGAGCTGGAGGCCGCGGACCTCAAGAAGCTGGTCACCAAGTTCAAGAAGATCGTCAAGACCGAGGCCGGCCGGGACTTCCCGCAGGACCCGCGCGAGCAGATGGACCTCGCGATCAAGGCCGTCTTCGACTCCTGGAACGGCGACCGCGCCAAGCTGTACCGCCGCCAGGAGCGCATCCCGCACGACCTCGGCACGGCGGTGAACGTCTGCTCGATGGTCTTCGGCAACCTCGGCCCCGACTCGGGCACCGGCGTCGCCTTCACGCGCGACCCCGCCTCCGGCCACCAGGGCGTCTACGGCGACTACCTCCAGAACGCCCAGGGCGAGGACGTCGTGGCGGGCATCCGCAACACCGTCCCGCTCGCCGAGCTGGAGCAGATCGACAAGAAGTCGTACGACCAGCTGATGCAGATCATGGAGACGCTGGAGAACCACTACAAGGACCTCTGCGACATCGAGTTCACGATCGAGCGCGGTCAGCTGTGGATGCTCCAGACGCGCGTCGGCAAGCGGACGGCCGGTGCCGCCTTCCGCATCGCCACGCAGCTCGTCGACCAGGGTCTGATCGACGAGACCGAGGCCCTCCAGCGTGTCACCGGCGCCCAGCTCGCCCAGCTGATGTTCCCCCGCTTCGACGAGCACGCGAAGACCCAGCAGATCGGCCGGGGCATCGCGGCCTCGCCGGGCGCGGCCGTCGGCAAGGCGGTCTTCGACTCCTACACGGCCGTGAAGTGGTCGCGCTCGGGCGAGAAGGTCATCCTGGTCCGCCGCGAGACCAACCCCGACGACCTCGACGGCATGATCGCGGCCGAGGGCATCCTGACCAGCCGGGGCGGCAAGACCTCGCACGCCGCCGTCGTGGCCCGCGGCATGGGCAAGACCTGTGTCTGCGGCGCGGAGGAGCTCGAGGTCGACACCAAGCGCCGCCGGATGACGGTCCCCGGCGGCCATGTGGTGGAGGAGGGCGACCTCATCTCCATCGACGGCTCCACCGGCAAGGTCTACCTGGGCGAGGTCCCGGTGGTCCCCTCCCCGGTGGTGGAGTACTTCGAGGGCCGGATGCACGCGGGCGCCGACGACGCCGACGAGCTCGTCGAGGCCGTCCACCGCATCATGGCCTTCGCGGACCGCAAGCGCCGGCTGCGGGTGCGGGCCAACGCGGACAACGCCGAGGACGCGCTGCGCGCCCGCCGCTTCGGCGCCCAGGGCATCGGCCTGTGCCGCACCGAGCACATGTTCCTCGGCGACCGCCGGGAACTGGTCGAGCGACTGATCCTCGCGGACACGGAGACCGAGCGCGAGGAGTCCCTGAAGGAACTGCTCCCCCTCCAGAAGCAGGACTTCGTCGAGCTGTTCGAGGCGATGGACGGCCTCCCGGTGACGATCCGGCTCCTCGACCCGCCGCTGCACGAGTTCCTCCCCGACATCACGGAACTCTCCGTCCGCGTCGCCCTGGCGGAGTCCCGGCAGGAGCCGCACGAGAACGAGCTGCGGCTGCTGCAGGCGGTGCACCGCCTGCACGAGCAGAACCCCATGCTGGGTCTGCGGGGCGTACGCCTCGGTCTGGTGATCCCCGGTCTGTTCACGATGCAGGTCCGCGCCATCGCCGAGGCGGCGGCCGAGCGCAGGAACGCCAAGGGCGACCCGCGCCCCGAGATCATGATCCCGCTCGTCGGCACGGTCCAGGAACTGGAGATCGTCCGCGAGGAGGCCGACCAGGTCGTCGCGGAGGTCGAGGCGGCGACGGGCGTCTCCCTGAAGCTGTCGATCGGCACGATGATCGAGCTCCCGCGGGCCGCGCTGACCGCCGGTCAGATCGCCGAGGCGGCGGAGTTCTTCTCCTTCGGCACGAACGACCTGACGCAGACGGTGTGGGGCTTCAGCCGGGACGACGTGGAGGCCTCCTTCTTCACCGCGTACCTGGAGAAGGGCATCTTCGGCGTCTCCCCCTTCGAGACGATCGACAAGGACGGCGTCGGCTCGCTGGTGAAGTCCGCGGCCGAGGCCGGCCGCCGGACCCGCCCCGACCTGAAGCTCGGCGTGTGCGGCGAGCACGGCGGCGATCCCGAGTCCGTGCACTTCTTCCACGAGGTCGGTCTCGACTACGTCTCCTGCTCGCCGTTCCGGATCCCGGTGGCGCGACTGGAGGCGGGGCGGGCTGCCACGCAGTCCGAGGGGAGCGATCACCGCTGAGCGTGAGCGCGTGATCCTCCGGTGATCGGCGCCGGGGCGCCGGTCCCCCTGTGACCCCGGAGCCGCTGCGGTCCCCGACCCTCAGTACCGATCGCGGCGGCTCCGGCACGCAAGGAGAGGGCGACACCCTGTGCGGGGGTGCCGCCCTCTTGTGTTGCGGCTGAGTGGCGGGGTGGCGGGGTGGCTGGAAGTCGAGTCCCCTGATGTGATGGCTGGTCAGCGACTTAAGGTTTCTCCTTGCGGTCGATCCGTTACCTTCTGTCACGCCGGGGGTGACGGAGCCTCCGGGTGACCGAGAGGTGCGGGATGAAGAAGGTTTTGGTCGGTGCGGGCGCGGCGGTGTTGTTCTTCGCCGGGGTGGGGACTGCTGCCGCTGATGCGTGGCATCATCTGCCGGCTATGGCCCCACAAGGCGTGTACTTCTCTGATGGGAAGTACCAGTTCAATCCGCCGGAGCGTAATCATGGCGCCTTCGAGTGGAAGGGGCAGCTCACCGACGCCCTGCCGAACGACGGTCACAACGTGTACATGCTGGCGCGCGCTGAAGGGCACGGCTGGTCGCGCTACAACGGCAAGCAGCGGCGCACGGTCTACATGCACCAGTCCAACTGGGACGGCGCGCAGCGCTACACCAACGACGCGGAGATCAGGGCGTGCCGTGACCGTGGCAGCCTGCGGCCCGACAACTGTTCCCCGACGCTGGCCTATCACGGCCCCAAGTGGAACTGACACCGGTTCGAAACCTCAGGCCCGGGCGGGTGCCCGGGCCTGCGCTCGCCATAGGGGAACAAGATCAATACGTCAGAAGTCCTGTCGGCCGAGGGCGTCGAGCTCTGTTACGGCGAGACCCCAGCCGTCAGGGGAGCGCAATTGACGGTACGTCGCGGCGAGGTCGCGGCCATCACCGGACAGAGTGGCTCGGGTAAATCCTCGTTGCTGTACTGCCTCGCCGGGGTGTTGCCCGTGGCCCGAGGTGAGGTGCGTTTCGAGGGGCGCTCTCTCTCGGAGCTGGACGACGAAGAACTCAGTGCGCTACGCAGGGAACGGTTCGGGTTCGTCTTCCAGTACGGGGAACTGCTGCCTGAGCTGACGATCGAGGAGAACACGGCCCTGCCTCTGCGTCTGGCCGGCCGGCGCAAAGCAGAGGCGCTGGCCGCCGCGGGTGAGGTGCTGGGCAGGCTCGGTCTGGCTGACCTGCGCACACGGAGGCCCTCGCAGGTCTCGGGTGGGCAGAGCCAACGCGTGGCCGTGGCCCGTGCGCTGGTCCACCGGCCGGCCGTGGTGTTCGCCGACGAGCCGACGGGATCGCTGGACAGCGCCAACGCCGCCGCCGTACTGGACGAGTTCCTGTCGCTGGCCCGCTCCCGGGGGACCGCCGTCGTCCTCGTCACCCACGACGCCGACGTGGCCGCACGTGCGGACACGCACTACACCATGCGTGACGGTGTGCTGGCCTGTCGGGCCAGGGAGGCGTCGTGAGGGAACTGCTACTGGGCCTGCGCCTGTTGCTGGGCAGCGGCCGGGGCAGTCGTGCGCGGTTCCTGCTCATGACTCTCGGCGCCGCCGTCGGCGTGTGCTGCCTCGCCTTGGTGCTGGCCATCCCTGGCATCCTCGCGACACAGGACGCACGGCAAATGGCGCGCGAGCCGATCTGTGTGGGAGACGGCCGGAAACTCTGCGATTCCGGTGACCGAGCGCCCCTCCAGCTCATCCACACGGATCCGTACGGCTCACGCCCCTTGACCCGTGTCTTTCTCGCGAAGGGAAGCACTCCGGTCGAACCCCCGCCGGGTCTGGACGTGTTCCCCGCGGCCGGTCAGGTGTTCGTGTCGCCTCGACTCCACGACATCCTCCGGGACGAGCCGGGGGTCTCGCAGCTCCTCCCGGGCAAGGAGGCCGGACGGATCGCCGCCCCAGGGCTGGCCCGCCCCGACGAGCTCTACGCCTACATCGGCGTCGACCGGAAGGACCTCGCTCAGGGCGAGCGTATGACGGGCTTTGGCGGGAAGTACGTGCGCACGCCCACGGTGGAGGACTCCGCCCTCGACATCGTGCGTTTCACCCTCGCCGGCGTGGTCCTGCTCCCTCTCGCGGTCTTCCTGGCCGTGTGCGCCCGGCTATCCGCCGCCGCACGGGACCGACGGCTGGCCGCACTGCGGCTCCTGGGACTGAGCAGGAAGGGCGTCCAGCGGGTCAACGCCGCGGAGACCGTGGCTGCCGCGTTTCTCGGCGCGGTCCTGGGTCTCGGCGGGTACTGGCTCGTCAACCAGGTCGTCGCACGAGTGGGGCTGCCGGGCTTCACCTGGTACCCGTCCGACGGTTCACTGTCCGCGTCCACCGTTGCCGTCTGTCTGGTCGGATGCCCTGCGCTGGCCTGGTTCGTGGGACGCTTCGGTGGCCGACGGGCGGCTGACAACCCGCTGGCCGTCCGGCGTGGGGCCGTGCCCAAGGCCCCGGCCAAGTGGGGGCTGCTTCCGCTGGTGCCCGGCCTGGGCATCGTGGCCGGATACTGTGTGGCTGGTGCGACGGGCCATGCCCCGCGCGATACGAGCCTCTCGTCGGTCCTCATGCCGATCGCCGTCGTACTGGTCGGCGTCGGTCTCGTCATGGCGCTGCCGCTGTTGTCCGGGGTGCTCGCGCGACGTGTGGCTCAGTCGACCCGTTCACTCTCCCTCGGCCTCGCCATGCGGCGCAACGAGGTCGAGCCCGGCGGTGCGTTCCGTGTGGCAACCGGCTTGGTCCTCCTGATCTTCGGAGCCTCCCTTGTGCAGGGCGTGCTCATCGAACTCGATCAAGTGACCAGGAACACTGGACCCACCCAGGCGTACCGCATCGGGCTGGGCACCGTCACGTACGAGCAGCAGAGGGCTTTCGAAAAGGTGCCGGAAGTCAGTGGACACGCAGTTGTGGCGACCTCATGGACGGATCTCACAGATGCCGATTTGTGGACGCCTTCCATCGACGCAGTGGTTGCTACCTGTGGCCAACTTCGGGCCTTGGTGCCCGACCTCGGCCGTTGCTTGGACGGGCGACCCAGCCTCCTGGTGAATTCGGCTAATGCCGCCATGGATGAGGAAGTCAAACCGGGTGCGGGCTTCCCCTTCCGCTTGAGGAATGAGGAGGGACAACGCCGCATGATGACCGTGAAGGTGCCACGCGAGACCGTGACCTTTCGGGACGACACCGGCTTGTCTCGCGTTCAAAGTGGCGATGTGCTCCTGCCTCCGGACCTGGTGCCTGCCGGCTTCCGGCCTGAGGATGCCAATCTCACCCTGGTGAGCAACTCCGCCCCCGAGGCGTTTCGGACTGTCATGGACGGCATCGGAGGTGTCGACCCGACCGTGAAGGTCTGGACCCCCGGCATCAATGTCGACGCCCTGAAACAAGTCACGATCGTCAAAACGCTCCTAGGCGCGGGCATGGTCCTCGGCCTCGTCATCGGCGTAGCCGCCTACCTCGTCGCCGCTACCGACCGTGCCGTCGAGCGCCGTCCCCAGGTCACCGCGCTCGCGTTGATCGGTGCGCGTCCCCGAACGCTTCGGGCCGTGCAGGTGGCGCAGGTGGTCGTGCCGTTGGCTGCGGGGCTCTTGTTGGCTGTGGTCTTCGGGAAGGCGGCCGAGTCGAGCTATCTGGTCACCGGCGGCGGCGCCATCTTCTGGGACGGGGACGGAGTTCCGCTGCTGCTCGCCTGTGCCGTGGGCGTCGTGGGTCTGGCCGCAGTGGGATCTCTCCCGCTCGTAGGCCGCCGCATCGACCCGGAGCTCATCCGGCGGGACTGACCGTGGAGGGATGGGGGCGGGGGGGCGGGGGGGGCCGGGGGGGCCCCCCCCCGGGGGGCCCCCCCCCCCCCCCCCGGCCGCGCCCGCCCCCGGGGGGTGGGGGGGCGGTGCCCGGGGTCCCCCGGGG